>NZ_VZPF01000010.1 GCF_008801695.1 Pantoea stewartii subsp. stewartii | reverse complement strand
CAGAATCTGCCTGGCGGCTGTAGCGCGGTGGTCCCACCTGACCCCATGCCGAACTCAGAAGTGAAACGCCGTAGCGCCGATGGTAGTGTGGGGTCTCCCCATGCGAGAGTAGGGAACTGCCAGGCATCAATCAGGTGAAGAAGCCCCGTACGAAAGTACGGGGCTTTTTTACGTCCGTCGTCCGGGGAGGGCGTGGCCTGCCGGACCTCTGCGGGCTTCAGGTCAGATCTCTGCCGTCGCCTGCCGGTCATCCTCCCTGGTCCTGCCCTGACCGTTTACCTTGCCTCTGCATGTATGCGGGACCGCCATGACGTTTATCTTCCGACGCCGCCCTCGTACAACCCCATACGAAGTCTCAGCCGATACCTGTCAGAGATAACGCGCCCTGTATCTCGTTCCTTTAACTGGCCTTTTCCAGCCATGTCATGATAAACGCAGCAACCTCTCCGGGCTGGTTGATATCCACAGTGGGCACATCCGGCTTCCGCGAAAGGTCGTCAGTGACAACCGCCACGACATGCTCATCCAGCAGATCGATCAGCTCCCCTTTAACACCCGATCGCCAAAGCACCATTTTGGGCACGGGTTCATCTTTGAAGCCTTCCACTAGCACCAAATCCAGTTGCGTACTATCCATTCGTGAGGCTAACATCCTTAGACTAACGGACTGCTCTGGCGTTTCACACATCATCGCCCAGCGCCGATCGCTGGCGACAATAACCTGATCGGCACCGGCTTTTCGCAGCCGATAGCTGTCCTTACCTGGCGTATCAACATCCATCTGATGATGCGTATGTTTGATCAGTCCTGCTCGTATTCCCTGCGCTTTCAACAGCGGTATAACCTGCTCAAGCAGCGTTGTTTTACCGGTTCCGCTCCAGGCGACAATCGCTAATAACGGGACGGGCATGATGATTTCTCCCGATTAACCAGATCGTCAGGCGTATTAATATTGCGGAAAGCTGATTCCGCATCACTGAACAGTACGGGATGTCCACCCTGTTCACGCATAAATTGCATAAGCCTGCGTTCACCACGTAACAAGCCCGCTTCAAGATCGCCGATCAGCGCCCGATTCATCAGCGCCAGAGTCGGATGATCACGTTCGGATGACTGCACCCAGACAACAGGTGCGCTGTTACGCTGCTGCCAAAGACGCGCAACAAAATCGCCGGGAATATCAGGTGTATCGCACGCGCAAAACGCAACCCACTCAGTAGGACTGTTTCGCAAACCGCTCAGCATACCTGCCAGTGGTCCGGGATAGTCCTGCATGGTGTCAGCCACGACCTGACAACCACTTATCTGATAACGATCAATGTTACGGTTGGCGCTTATTAACACAATGTCTACCTGCGGCTTTAACCGCTGAAGAACATGCTGATAAAGTGGTTTACCTTGCAGCATTATTAACCCTTTATCCTGTCCTCTCATACGGCGACCTTGTCCACCTGCAAGGATTACCCCGGTAATTGCTGTCATTTTCGTCTCCTGACTCAAATCTGGACGATACTCACATTGCGGCAGCGGACCACCTGCATAAAGGAATCATCATGAAAACGCATCGGCTGAGTGAACTGCTCGAACTCCTGCAACCTGCCTGGGAAAAAGAACCTGATCTTAACCTGCTGGCATTTTTACAAAAACTGGCTCAGGCGTCCGGTTTCGTTGGCCCATTAAGTGAATTAAGCGATGACATATTGATTTATCATCTAAAAATGCGTGATTCTGCCAGCCATGATCAGATTCCCGGACTGAAAAAAGATTATGAAGTTGATTTTAAAACGGCGCTGCTGCGTGCACGTGGAGTCATTAAAAATGATGAGTAGTGTTATCCTTAGCCGTTCACAGTAAAGATAAGCACAGGGATAACCATGAGTGATGCCGCCTTTAATTTTCAAACGCTCAATCCAGATGTCCTGCTTGATGCGCTTTGGGAAACAGGTATTCGGGTAGACTCCGGTCTTACGGCCCTGAACAGCTACGAAAACCGCGTTTATCAGTTTAGCGATGATAACAGGCAGCGCTATGTGGCCAAGTTTTACCGACCACAGCGTTGGTCTGCTGAGCAGATTACTGAGGAGCATCAGTTCTCTCACGATTTACTCGGCGATGAAGTGCCCATTGCTGCGCCCCTGGTTCTTAAGGGTAATACGTTGCAACAGCATGCGGGTTTTTACTTTGCGGTTTTCCCCAGCCTCGGGGGCCGACAATATGAAACCGATAACGACGATCAGATGGAATGGGTTGGGCGCTTCCTGGGCCGCATGCATCAAACTGGCCGAAAAAATCTGTTCCGGCATCGCCCCTCAATGGGGCTTGATGAATATCTGGATCAGCCCCGGGATGTGCTGGCAAACGCTGAACTTGTGCCCGCGTCGCTGCGCAGTGCATTGTCAGAGGCCGTCGATAAGCTGGGTATGACACTCCGTCAATGCTGGCATGACAACTGGCAGCCGTTACGATTACATGGTGATTGCCACCCAGGCAATATCCTGTGGCGGGACGGCCCCCTGTTTGTCGATCTCGACGATGCCCGCAATGGCCCGGCCGTTCAGGATCTGTGGATGTTGATCAGCGGCGATAAGCAGGAGCAGCGGATCCAGTGGGATATTCTGCTGGAAGCCTATAGTGAATTCAGTGATTTCGATATTAACGAATTGTCACTGATTGAACCTTTACGTGCGATGCGCATGATTTATTATCTGGCCTGGGTTGTTCGCCGCTGGCAGGACCCCGCCTTTCCGCGCGCGTTTCCCTGGATGACCGATGAGGATTTTTGGCGCAGGCAAATTTTGCAGTTTATCGAGCAGGAAAAGGTGTTGCGGGAACCCCCGTTGCAGCTGACCCCGCAATTTTAATGACAAGTCAGGAGAGTTTTCCCCAATGAAGAAAATATTTTTTGCACTGATGGGTTTGGTGCTGGCCTTCAGCGCATCTGCTGCACAATTCTCTGAAGGTAAACAATATGTCAGCCTGCCTAAGCCGGTTGCCGGTGAACCGCAGGTCATGGAGTTTTTCTCATTTTTTTGTCCTCACTGCTACCAGTTTGAAGAAATCTATCATGTCAGTGATGCGGTGAAAAAGAACCTGCCAGCGGATACCAAAATGGTTAAATACCATGTTGATTTCCTGGGCGGCGAGCTGGGGCCGGTTGTCACGCACGCATGGGCTGTGGCCATGGCGCTGGGGGTTGAAGATAAAGTCACGGCACCTATTTTCGATGGTATTCAGAAAACCCAGACCATTACCGATCCCGCCAGTCTGAAAGACGTTTTCATCAAAGCCGCAGGCATTACCTCTGAGCAATATGATTCGGCCTGGAACAGCTTTGCAGTAAAAGCGCTGGTTGCCCAGCAGCAAAAAGCGGCCGCTGATGTGGATCTGCGCGGTGTTCCCGCTATCTTTATTAACGGCAAATACATGGTTAATAACGGTGGACTGGATACGAGCTCAATGGAAAACTTCGTGGCGGATTATGCCAACGTTGTTAAATTCCTGGTCGAAAAGAAATAAGCGTTTTTTTGATATCATCTTCCGCAATACGCCAGCATTCGCTGGCGTTTTCTTTTGCCATCACTCACCTTATCTCTGCTGGAGTGGAGAAGCACAGTTATTCTATCCACACAAGCAGACATGCCGTCAAAAATCACGATCACATCACGGTTTTGTTTTAAGTTACTAATTTTAAACAAGTATCATTGCTGGCCGGGATCGCTATGATATAAATAAATGATTGATATGATTTTTACGCACAAAGTTATCCACAGGAAGTCGTTACGATCCAAAAGGCTGCAGCACCAAAAAAACAACTTCCCGTTTGTCTTGATTAACCCTTTTCGCCAAGGTGTGGCATCCTTATAGACCAATCCATGGCAACGAAGAATACACAGACATATGGCGCAAATAGCAGAAAACCCCCTGATTTTGGTTGATGGCTCATCCTATCTTTATCGCGCGTACCACGCTTTCCCGCCGCTGACGAACAGTGCAGGAGAGCCTACCGGTGCTATGTATGGCGTGCTGAACATGCTTAAAAGCCTGTTGGTTCAATACAGCCCTACACATGTTGCTGTGGTGTTTGATGCTAAAGGCAAAACCTTCAGGGATGAGCTGTTTGAACATTACAAATCTCATCGCCCGCCCATGCCCGACGATCTGCGGTCACAGATTGAGCCGTTACACGAAATGGTGCGTGCGATGGGATTGCCTCTGCTGGCCGTCAGCGGTGTCGAAGCGGATGATGTGATTGGTACGCTGGCGTTAGAAGCCGAAAAAAAGGGTTACTCTGTCCTTATCAGTACGGGCGACAAAGATATGGCGCAGCTGGTGACGCCAGCGATAACGTTAATCAATACGATGACTAACACCATTCTTGGGCCGGAAGAAGTTGAGCAAAAGTATGGTGTGCCACCCGCCTTGATCATCGATTTTCTGGCGATGATGGGCGACAGCTCAGATAACATTCCAGGCGTACCAGGCGTGGGTGAAAAAACGGCTCAGGCCCTGCTACAGGGACTGGGAGGGATGCAGTCGATCTACGATAATCTCGATAAAGTTGCCGATCTTTCATTCCGTGGTGCCAAAACTATGGCCACAAAGCTGGAACAAAACCGCGAGGTGGCGTTTCTCTCCTATCAACTTGCGACCATTAAAACGGATGTAGCGCTGGATCAGCCTTGTGAGGCGCTCACCGTCGGTGAACCGGATATTCAGGCCTTGCAGGCGCTGTTTAGCCGTTACGAGTTCAGGCGCTGGTTGACCGACCTGCAAGAGGGAAAATGGCTGCAGGGTAAGAAAAGCAACCGACAGGCCCAACAGGTTCTTGTCGATGAGCCTGTAAAGGCGGAAGCCACAAGCGTCTTGTCTGCCGAGGGTTATGTCACCATCCTGGATCAGCAAACGCTGGACAACTGGGTTGAGAAGCTGAAAAAAAGCGACGTTTTCGCGTTTGACCTTGAAACCGATGCGCTGGACA
This sequence comes from Pantoea stewartii subsp. stewartii, assembly GCF_008801695.1. Taxonomy (GTDB): domain Bacteria; phylum Pseudomonadota; class Gammaproteobacteria; order Enterobacterales; family Enterobacteriaceae; genus Pantoea; species Pantoea stewartii. The sequence continues at coordinate 68,911 of NZ_VZPF01000010.1, read as the reverse complement.
CGTTAACAGCCAACATTGTGGGTCTCAGTTTCGCCATCGCGCCAGGCGAAGCGGCTTATCTTCCTGTCGCGCATGATTATCTTGATGCGCCCGAGCAGCTTGATCGCGATGCGGTGCTCGCACAGCTCAAACCGCTGCTGGAAGATCCTGATGTCAGCAAAGTGGGGCAAAACCTCAAGTACGATCGCGGTGTCCTTAAGAACTACGATATTGAGTTAGCAGGCATTAAATATGACACCATGCTTGAGTCGTACATCCTGAACAGTGTGGTGGGCAAACATGATATGGACAGCCTGTCGGCACGCTGGTTGAATCATAAAACGGTCACCTTCGAAGAGATCGCCGGTAAGGGTAAAAATCAGCTTACGTTTAATCAGATAGCCCTTGAGCAGGCTGCGCATTATGCGGCAGAAGATGCTGACGTCACGTTGCAGTTGCACCTGAAGATGTGGCCTGAGCTTGAAAAAGAAGCCGGCCCGAAAAAGGTGTTCGAACAGATCGAGATGCCGTTGCTCAGGGTCATTTCGCGCATTGAGCGTAATGGTGTGTTGATCGATCAGGCCATCTTAGCGCAGCACTCAAAAGAGCTGACAGCGCGCCTGGCTGAACTGGAACGTGAAGCGCATGAACTGGCAGGCGAGCCGTTTAATCTCTCTTCCACGAAGCAGCTGCAGGTCATCCTGTTTGAAAAGCAGGGCATCAAGCCCACCAAGAAAACGCCGGGTGGTGCGCCGTCGACCAGCGAAGAAGTGCTGGCAGAGCTGGCGCTGGACTATCCATTACCGAAAGTCATTCTGGAGCACCGTGGGCTGTCAAAACTCAAGTCCACGTACACCGATAAGCTGCCGTTGATGATCAATCCTGTAACCGGCCGCGTGCATACGTCTTACCATCAGGCCGTCACCGCGACCGGACGTTTATCATCTACCGATCCTAATCTGCAAAACATCCCGGTGCGGAATGACGAAGGACGGCGCATTCGCCAGGCCTTCGTAGCAGGCAAAGGCAACCGCATCGTCGCGGCGGACTACTCGCAGATTGAACTGCGTATCATGGCCCATCTGTCGCAGGATAAAGGCCTGCTGGACGCGTTCTCGCAGGGAGAAGATATCCACCGGGCTACCGCAGCGGAAGTGTTTGGCGTACCGCTCAGTAAGGTGACGGGTGAACAACGTCGCAGCGCGAAGGCCATCAACTTTGGTCTCATCTACGGTATGAGTGCATTTGGCTTATCCCGCCAGCTGAATATCGGTGCAGGTGAGGCGAAGAAATATATGGATCTGTACTTCGAGCGCTATCCAGGCGTCCTGCGCTACATGGAAAATACCCGTCAGCTCGCCGCGAGTAACGGTTATGTCGAAACGCTGGACGGGCGTCGCCTGTGGTTGCCTGACATCAAGTCCAGCAATGCGATACGACGTAAAGCGGCAGAACGCGCCGCAATCAATGCCCCCATGCAAGGAACGGCGGCCGATATCATTAAACGCGCGATGATCGCGGTTGATAACTGGTTACAGGAACAGCGAAGCGACGCAGTGAAGATGATTATGCAGGTGCACGATGAACTGGTGTTCGAAATCAAAGAGGAGGCCGTTGAAGCGGCCAGTAAGCAGATTCGTACGCTAATGGAAGGCAGTATGGCGCTGGATGTGCCCTTACTGGTTGAAGTTGGGGTAGGGGATAACTGGGAGCAGGCACACTAGGTAAGCAACCGGCGCTGACGTGATACGTTAGCGCCCGGTGAGAAACGTTGCCCGTTCAACCATTCAGGTTTTCTCAGCATCATGAAGGAATGACTGACTCTGCCTCCACCATTTTTTTGATAATTTAACTACATGTCATCTTCATTTTTGTGACGAGCATAGTAAAAAAAGTGGCGGAAAATGAATGGGAGTAACAAAAAAACCTTTGTTGCTCACAAAAAATCAGGTAAAGTTCGAGGCGTAGGGTACAGAGGTACAGGTAAGATGTTCTATCTTTCAGACCTTTTACTTCACGTAATCGGATTTGGCTGAATTTAGCCGCCCCAGTCATTCTGTGACTGGGGCGTTTTTTATTGGGCTTTTTGCCCGGCCTTACGCGTCACTGTCCTGATCGTCCACTGCGGGTTCCAGTTCACTAAACCAGCTATTCAGCTTGTGGCGCACTTTATCAACGCCAATCTTTTTCAGCGATGAGAAAACTTCCACCTGCACATCTCCCATGAAAGCCAGCGAGGCTTCCTTCACCATATTAAGCTGGGCCTTACGTGCGCCAGATGCGAGCTTGTCGGCTTTCGTTAGCAGCAGCAAAACAGGAATACCGCTGTCAACGGCCCACTGAATCATTTGCTGATCCAAATCTTTAAGAGGGTGACGAATATCCATCAGTACCACCAGGCCTTTTAATGCCTGGCGTTTTTGCAGATATTCTCCCAGTGCCCGCTGCCACTTGAGTTTCATCTCTTCCGGCACTTCGGCATAGCCATAACCGGGTAGATCGACGAGGCGCTTACCTTCGGCCACCTCAAACAGGTTAATCAACTGCGTACGACCGGGCGTTTTACTGGTACGCGCCAGGCTTTTTTGGTTGGTTAACGTGTTTAAAGCGCTGGATTTCCCCGCATTAGAACGGCCAGCGAACGCCACTTCAATGCCAGTATCAGAAGGTAAATGGCGGATATCAGGCGCGCTAAGGATGAAGCGGGTGACATGGTAATTCAGTTCAGACAAGGTAGTACTCCAGAAACGCATTAGGGCAATGGCGCTGATTATACGCATTATGGCGGGAAAGTGCTCAATACCATTGTTCAGGGATCGCTGTAAGACATTTGCCATAAATCTTGCAAGTTATGTCGCTTTTTAATTAAAAAATTAAAAAAATAAATGATTAAAATTCAGTGCATTGTACTAAAGTACAGGTTTTTCGCTCAAACACCATACAAGTATTACTTGAGCCTTTTACCAATTGGTCTATATTATTCAGAAGTGCAGGACAGCATTCATCAGGATGATGCGCTCAGGAACGTTGGGATAACGAAGAGCGACAGGAAAGGAAATGGTCAGGGATTGCGGACCAGAAAAGGAAAAGGATGAGCTCCGGAGTTGAGCAGGCGCAGGATTAACCGGGATGTTGTGAGCCGAAACGGATTTGAAACATGATTCCTTCTGCCGAAGGTATGAAATAAGGCGACAGCTTGAGCTGTCGCCTTTTTTCTTTGTCTGGTTTCTGCTAGATTTCGCCGCAATTCTATACTGAATAAAAAACACCGGAACCCAAGATTATGAAGCAACCTGCAAGCGCGGCGAAGGGCAAGCCTGTCGCCAAAGCAAAACGTAAATCGCGTGAAGAGATCAATAACGAAGCGCGCGATCGTAAACGCGATAAAAAGCATCGTGGCCATGCGTCAGGTAGCCGTGCTAACCCGCAAGCGCAGAGCAGCAACGGTAAGCAAGCGGCCCCGGCAAAAGATCCGCGTATCGGCAGTAAAAAGCCGGTGTCGTTAATCGTTGCCGACAACGCTGCACCCGCAAAAACCAAAAAAGTGACGGCAAAACCGGCGAAGCAGAAAGTGGTGCTGACACCGGAAGAAGAGCTGGCGCAGTTAGAGAACAGCGAGCGTCTTGATGCGCTACTGGACCGCCTTGAGAAAGGCGAAACGCTTTCATCTGAGGATCAGGGCTGGCTTGATGTCACGCTGGATCGCATTGATGAACTGATGGAACAGCTCGGTATCGCGATGGACGAGGAAGACGATCCGGAGGCGGAAGAAGATATGTACCGCCTGCTTAAAGGGAATTAAGCCGTCTTTGATCGGCATGCGTAAATGCGCATGCCTGGTTTAACAGGTAAACGACAATGTTTTGGCCTGGATCAATTTTCGTGCTTTTGATGACATGTTATCTCCTGTGGTTATTGTTTAAACTACAACGACTGTCGCGTCTGAAGCAGCGTTTACGGCGGGTTTCCTCCCGCACTCCTCTCTTTCCTTCTGCATCGCGGCCTTTCCCACAGCGAGGTAAACGGAAGGAGTCAGCATGTCAGCGACACAAATCGACTGGGACCAGGCATTAATTGAAAAATACAATGCGGCGGGTCCGCGCTATACCTCTTATCCCACCGCGCTAGCGTTCAGCGAGACCTTTACAGACGCTGATTTTCAACGTGCCACTGAACGTTATCCGCAACGCGCGCTGTCGCTCTATGTTCATATCCCGTTCTGTCATCGCCTGTGCTATTTCTGTGGCTGCAATAAGGTTGTCACGCGTCACTTACATAAAGCCGACCGCTATCTGAACGCGCTGGAACAGGAGATTGTCGCCCGCGCGCCACTGTTTCGTGATCGTCGCGTCACTCAACTGCACTGGGGCGGCGGCACGCCTACATTTTTGAATAAGCAGCAGGTTAGCCGGCTGGTGGCGCTGCTGAAACAGCATTTCACCTTCGAGGATGACGCGGAGATGTCGATCGAGGTCGATCCGCGTGAAATTGAACTGGAGATGATCGATCATCTCCGGACGTGCGGTTTTAATCGCCTGAGCATGGGCGTACAGGACTTTAACAAGACGGTGCAGGAACGAGTTAACCGGGTGCAGGATGAGGACGTGATTTTTGCCCTGATGGCACGGGCACGTGAGCAGGGGTTTCGTTCAACCAGCATCGACCTGATTTACGGTCTGCCGCTGCAAACGGCGGAAAGCTTTGCTTTTACGCTGCAGCGGGTTATCGCGCTGGATCCCGATCGACTGAGCGTTTTTAACTATGCGCATCTTCCGTCACTCTTTGCCGCACAGCGAAAAATTAAAGAAAATGAACTGCCCTCGGCGCAACAGAAGCTGGCTATCCTGCAGCAGAGCATTACAACGCTGACCCGGCATGGCTACCAGTTCATCGGTATGGACCACTTTGCTAAACCGCAGGACGAGCTGGCGGTGGCTCAGCGCGAGGGGAACCTGCACCGCAATTTTCAGGGTTATACCACCCAGGGCGACTGCGATTTACTCGGTCTGGGCGTCTCCGCCATTAGCATGATCGGCGATCGCTACGCGCAAAACCAGAAAAGCCTGAATGACTGGTACAGCCAGGTTGAAAAACAGGGCCATGCCTTATGGCGGGGATTCACGCTCAGTCAGGACGATTGCCTGCGCCGCGATGTGATCAAAACGCTTATCTGCAACTTTGCGCTCGATTTCAGCGCGACAGAAACGCAGTGGAATATCACCTTCGACAGCTATTTTGCCGAAGAGCTGGCGCGGTTAAAACCGCTGATTGCGGATGGGCTGGTGGTGCAAAACGCGACAGGCCTGAAAGTGACAGGAACAGGACGACTGCTGATTCGCCATATTTGTATGTGTTTTGATGCTTACCTGCGACAAAAGACGCAACCGCAGCCCTATTCGCGTGTGATTTAACCGCCGGAACAGCACAGGCTGTTCCGGCGGAATGGCTTATTCCATGCCCAGTTCTTTCAGCTTACGCGTCAGCGTATTCCTTCCCCAACCCAGCAAACGCGCGGCTTCCTGTTTGTGACCCTGCGTGTGGCGCAGTGCAGTCGTCAGAAGCGTGCGTTCCATTTCCGGCTGTGCTTCTGACAGCAGGTTTTGATGACCGGAACGCAAGGCACGATCGGCCCATTGTGCCAGCAGGGTTGCCCAGCTGTCGGGAAGCGACTGCGTGGGGCTTTCCGGCGTACTGGATTCGAATAACTCCGGTGGTAAATCCTGAATCAGCACTTCCTGACCGGCGGCCATCACCGTTAACCAACGGCAGGTATTCTCCAGCTGACGCACGTTACCCGACCAGTGCAAACGGGTCAGCGCGGTCTCGGTCTCCGCATGCAGGATCTTGGCTTCCACACCAAGCTCGCGTGCGGCCACCTGCAGGAAATAACGGGCCAGACGGGGAATATCTTCACGACGCTCACGCAGCGGCGGCAAATGCACGCGGATGACATTCAGGCGGTGAAACAAGTCTTCACGGAACTTGCCTTCCTGTACCCGCAGTTCAAGGTTCTGGTGCGTAGCGGCAATGATGCGCACGTCCACTTTGACCGGTGCATAGCCACCGACGCGGTAAAACTGCCCGTCTGCCAGTACGCGCAGCAGGCGCGTCTGAACATCCAGCGGCATATCACCAATTTCATCTAAAAACAGCGTCCCGCCGTCGGCCTGTTCAAAGCGTCCCTGACGAATCTGATTCGCACCGGTAAAGGCCCCTTTTTCATGGCCAAACAGTTCCGACTCAATTAAATCCTTAGGGATCGCCGCCATGTTGAGGGCAATAAACGGCGCTTTACTGCGAGGACTGTGGCGGTGCAGTGCGTGCGCTACCAACTCTTTACCTGTACCCGATTCCCCGTTGATCAGCACGCTAATCGACGAACGGGAGAGACGGCCGATAATACGGAACACGTCCTGCATGGCGGGCGCTTCACCGATAATATCGGTGGTGGGGCCGCTTACCGGTTGATTACGTGGCTGCTGTTGCTCCTGATAGTGACTGATGGCACGTTCAACCAGCGCGACCGCTTCGTCGATATCGAACGGTTTGGGCAGGTAATCGAACGCGCCTTGCTGATAGGCGCTTACCGCGGCATCCAGGTCGGAATGCGCTGTCATGATGATAACCGGAAGCATGGGATGGCGCTGTTTGATTTGTTTTAGCAGAGCCAGCCCGTCCATACCCGGCATACGGATATCAGACAATAAAACGTCCGGGGTTTTTGTTGCGAGTGCATTGAGCACGTCGTTCGCGCTGTCAAAAGTGGCACAGCTTAAACCGGCTCCAGTGAGCGCGCGTTCAAGCACCCAGCGGATGGAGCTATCGTCATCGACGATCCAGACTATCCCTCGTTGCATAGAAACCTCACTGGCGAATAGGCAGGTAAACCGAAAACTCGGTATGACCCGGCCAACTGTTGAACTCAATTTTTCCCGAATGCTGATCAATCAGGCTACGGGCAATAGAAAGGCCTAAGCCGGTACCGCCTTCCCGTCCGCTTACCATTGGATAGAACAGCGTATCCTGCAGCTGGGCTGGAATACCGGGGCCGTCATCTTCGATATCAATGCGGGCAACCAGACGATAACGTGTGCCATGCAGTGTTAACTGGAAGGCTGTACGGGTTCGAATCACGATTGTGCCGCCGTCTTCGCCTAACGCCTGCAGCGCATTGCGCACGACGTTCAGCAAAACCTGCTCAATCTGATCGGGATCGTGCGGTAATTCCGGCAGGCTGGGATCGTAATCGCGAACCAGCGATACGTTTTTTGGCAGCTCCATCGAAACCAGGTTAACGACACGTTCCGCTACCTGATGAATACTCTGGGTAATATGCATACCGGGCTGTTGCGGCCCCAGTAAGCGATCAACCAGATTTCGCAGGCGATCTGCCTGTTCAATAATGACTTTGGTATATTCATTCAGGGCAGGGTCCGGCAGGGCGCGTGACAAAAGCTGCGCCGCGCCGCGCAATCCACCTAGCGGGTTTTTAATCTCATGGGCCAGCCCGCGGACCAGATCGCGTGCGGCCACCTGCTGAGCATGCTGCAGCTGTTCCTGACTCAGGCGACGCTGATTATCCATCGGTGCCATTTCCAGCAGAATCAACCCATCAGGCAGGCGCTGTGCCGTGAGCGACATAATGTGCGCCCGGCCATCCACGACCAGAGTAACTTCGCTGTCAGTAAAGCCCTGGCCCGCCTCAAGACTCTCGCGCATGAACTCGACATTCAGCGAAAAGTAGCCGGTTAATTCAGGTAACGGCGTGCCGAACAATTTACGTGAGCTTTGCGCCAGTAATTGCTGTGCCGCCGGGTTGGCATAATGGATCGCCAAATCGGTATCCACCAACAAAATACTGTTGATTAAGGTATTGAGAATCTGCCCGGCGTCGGGCAGGGAGGCAGTTGCCATACAGCGTTCCTCTGCACTAATTTAGTGCATTGTAGTCTTTAAGCCGGAATTAAAGCGAATGAACGATGAATTCGCGGAGAAAAAAGCCCATCCGAAGATGGGCTAAAGTTTCCACGGCAACAAAAAAACGTTTCAGGTTAAGCGTGCCGCAATTGCAATCTTTCAATGCGGCACCCATTTTGCTGACTCTGAAATTAGACGCTGTAGTACAGTTCGAACTCAACCGGATGTGGCGTCATGCGCACACGGTCGTTCTCTGATTTACGCAGCTCGATGTAAGCATCGATCGCGTCGTCAGTGAAGACGCCGCCACGGGTCAGGAACTCGCGGTCTTCGTTCAGTGCATTCAGCGCTTCTTCCAGTGAACCTGCAACTTTTGGAATCTCAGCTTCTTCTTCCGGTGGCAGGTCATACAGGTTTTTATCCATCGCATCACCAGGATGGATTTTGTTGATGATGCCATCCAGGCCAGCCATCAGCAGTGCAGTAAACGCCAGGTACGGGTTAGCCGCTGGGTCCGGGAAGCGCGCTTCAATACGACGTGCTTTCGGGCTGGCAACAACCGGGATACGGATTGATGCAGAACGGTTACGGGCAGAGTAAGCCAGCATAACCGGTGCTTCATAACCCGGAACCAGACGCTTGTAAGAGTTGGTGGTTGGGTTGGCCAGGGCGTTGATTGCTTTTGCGTGCTTGATGATACCGCCGATGTAGAACAGCGCGGTTTCAGACAGGCCGCCGTATTTGTCACCAGAGAACAGGTTTTGTCCGCCTTTAGACAGAGACATGTGGCAGTGCATACCTGAACCGTTGTCACCAAACATTGGCTTCGGCATAAAGGTTGCCGTTTTGCCGTAAGCATGCGCCACGTTGTGCACAACATATTTGTAGATCTGAATTTCGTCAGCTTTTTTGGTCATGGTATTGAAGCGGGTTGCCACTTCGTTCTGACCCGCTGTCGCAACTTCGTGGTGATGAGCTTCAACAACCAGACCCATTTGCTCCATTGTCAGACACATAGCAGAACGGATGTCCTGTGATGAATCGACCGGTGGAACCGGGAAGTAGCCGCCTTTCAGACCTGGACGGTGACCTTTGTTACCGCCTTCGTATTCTTTGCCGGTGTTCCAGGCCGCTTCGATATCATCGATAGCGACGTGTGAACCAGAGGTTGACGAACCGAAACGGATATCGTCGAACAGGAAGAATTCTGGCTCGGGTCCAAACAGAACGGTATCAGCGATGCCTGAAGAACGCAGATAGTCTTCAGCGCGCTTTGCGATAGAGCGTGGATCGCGGTCATAGCCTTGCATGGTGCCAGGCTCAAGGATGTCACAGCGAATGATCAGTGTTGAATCTTCAAAGAACGGATCCATAACTGCCGTGGTTGCATCCGGCATCAGTACCATGTCTGATTCGTTAATGCCTTTCCAGCCGCCGATGGAAGAGCCATCGAACATTTTGCCTTCTTCGAAGAAGTCAGCGTTAACCTGGTGAGCCGGAATAGTAACGTGCTGTTCTTTACCTTTGGTATCGGTAAAACGCAGGTCAACAAACTTAACTTCGTGCTCGTTCATCATCGAGAGAACGTGTTCAGCGGACATACTCAACTCTCCTGGAAATGGTCATTGTCTACATGGTGAGAACCGGGTGAGGAAATGTGCGACATGTGTCAGCCATACCTCAGTCTGATCCCGACCAGCTCTGCAACCGTTGTCTTACGTCGTTTTCATCTGGATAATACAAAGCGAATTCTGTGCCAACTTTATTTCTTTGCACAAAATCGCGCTGTCATGCACCTTTTTGTCATAAAAGACGTGCACCATGATAGTTGCACTGCACTTTTTATGTGCATTGGCGTTGAAAATGAGCACCATTGTGGTACAAAACATCATTGTAGTGCAATTTTTGCACGGCTATTAGTGCGATTTTGCGACAATGCAATAAACTTTCAGTGAAAAGTGTGATCGTGTTCAGTCTCCCGCTTAATCCGTGTACAATACCGCGTTATTTCTAATGCCTGAGGCAAAAAAGCTGTGATCGAAAATTTGCGTAACATCGCCATCATCGCGCACGTTGACCATGGAAAGACCACCCTGGTTGATAAACTGCTGCAACAGTCTGGTACTTTTGATGCCCGTACTGAAGCCACCGAGCGCGTGATGGACTCCAATGATTTGGAGAAAGAGCGTGGGATTACCATCCTCGCAAAAAATACCGCCATTAAATGGAACGACTACCGTATCAACATCGTTGATACCCCAGGACACGCCGACTTCGGTGGTGAAGTTGAACGCGTAATGTCTATGGTGGATTCGGTACTGTTGGTTGTAGATGCGATGGATGGCCCTATGCCGCAAACCCGCTTCGTTACCAAAAAAGCGTTCGCGCATGGTTTGAAGCCGATTGTGGTTATCAACAAAGTTGACCGCCCTGGCGCACGTCCTGACTGGGTTGTTGATCAGGTGTTTGACCTGTTCGTTAACCTGGATGCAACGGACGAGCAGCTCGATTTCCCTATCATTTTCGCCTCTGCGCTGAATGGTATTGCCGGTCTGGATCACACCGACATGGCTGACGATATGACCCCGCTGTATCAGGCAATCGTTGACCACGTTTCACCTCCACAGGTTGAAGTCGAAGCGCCGCTGCAGATGCAAATCTCTCAGCTGGACTACAACAACTATCTGGGCGTGATCGGTATCGGCCGCATCAAGCGCGGTAAAGTGAAGCCTAACCAGCAAGTCACCATCGTAGACAGCGAAGGCAAAACCCGTAACGGTAAAGTGGGTAAAGTGCTGACTCACCTGGGGCTGGAGCGTATTGACAGCGACTTGGCAGAAGCGGGCGACATCATTGCGATCACCGGTCTGGGTGAACTGAACATTTCTGACACCATTTGCGATCCGCAGAATGTGCAGGCGCTGCCAGCCCTGAGCGTGGATGAGCCAACGGTAACCATGTTCTTCAACGTCAACACCTCACCGTTCTGCGGTAAAGAAGGTAAGTACGTGACCTCACGTCAGATCCTTGAGCGTCTGAACAAAGAACTGGTTCACAACGTGGCACTGCGTGTGGAAGAGACCGAAGATGCTGACGCGTTCCGCGTATCGGGCCGTGGTGAGCTGCATCTGTCTGTACTGATCGAGAACATGCGTCGTGAAGGTTTCGAACTGGCGGTATCCCGTCCGAAAGTTATCTTCCGCGAATTCGAAGGCCGTAAACAAGAGCCATTCGAGAACGTGACGCTGGATATCGAAGAAACGCATCAGGGTTCCGTTATGCAGGCCATGGGCGAGCGTAAAGGCGACCTGAAAAATATGGATCCAGATGGCAAAGGCCGCGTACGTCTTGACTACGTCATCCCAAGCCGCGGTCTGATCGGTTTCCGTAACGAATTTATGACCATGACATCAGGTACAGGTCTGCTGTACTCCACCTTCAGCCACTACGACGATATTCGTCCGGGCGAAGTGGGTCAGCGTCAGAACGGCGTTCTGATCTCTAACGGCCAGGGTAAAGCGGTAGCGTTCGCCCTGTTCGGCCTGCAGGATCGCGGTAAGCTGTTCCTGGGCCATGGCGCGGAAGTTTATGAAGGCCAGATCATCGGTATTCACAGCCGTTCTAACGACCTGACCGTGAACTGCCTGACCGGTAAGAAGCTGACTAACATGCGTGCTTCCGGTACTGACGAAGCCACCACACTGGTTCCACCGCAGAAAATGACGCTGGAACAGGCGATCGAGTTCATTGATGATGACGAACTGGTCGAAGTTACGCCTCTGTCAGTGCGTATCCGTAAACGTCACCTGACTGAGAACGACCGTAAGCGTGCTTCACGCGGCGGTAAAGACGCCTAATCGCGTAATAATAACGCCCCGTTTTAACGGGGCTTTTTTTTGTCCGGGGGTTTTACCAGCTCAGTTAAATCCAGTCTAAACCAGCCTGTAACTTCTTCTTTGTCCCCTTCCCACTTTGTCCTGTCGTACCTTAATTTAAAGTGTGTAATTTTCTCGTCCGGGCCGCCTGTTCAGGCCGCACTTTTACCGCTAGAGTGAATGATCCAGGGAACCAAAGGAGGCACCATGCTGTATATCTTTGATTTGGGCAATGTGATTATCGATATCGACTTTAACCGCGTGTTGGGCGTCTGGAGTGACCTCAGCCGCGTACCGCTGGCATCGCTTCAAAGTCATTTTCAAATGGATGCGGCTTTTGAGCAGCATGAGCGCGGTGAAATCAGCGATGAAGCCTTTGCAGAAGCCTTATGTGAAAAACTGGAGATTGCGCTGAGCTATGAACAGTTTGCTGCGGGCTGGCAGGCTATCTTTGTGGGAGTGCGTCCGGATACGCTGGCGCTGATGAATCAGCTACGCCAGGCAGGACATCGGGTGGTGATATTGTCGAATACCAATGCACTGCATTGCACCTTCTGGCCGACCCAGTATCCTGATGTGCAGCAGGCGGCTGACAAGATTTATCTGTCCCAGGAACTGGGCATGCGTAAACCTGAAGCCCGCATTTATCAGCACGTACTGGATGCGGAAGGATTCAGTGCCGATCAGGCCGTCTTCTTCGACGACAATGCCGCCAATATTGAAGGTGCGCGCGCATTAGGCATTACCAGCGTGCTGGTGACCGACAGTAAAACCGTGCCCGACTGGTTCGCGGGTCAGCCTTAAGCCATGAAGTTACATCGTTTTCGCCCCAGGTTTCATGCCTTCTGGCTGTGGCTTAAGCTGCTCTGGAAGCGCATTGATAATGATGCCATGACGACACAGGCGGGCAACCTGGCCTTTGTGTCGCTACTGGCGCTGGTGCCGCTGATCGCCGTAGTTTTTGCGCTGTTTGCCGCGTTTCCTGTGTTTTCTGATATCAGCGTCCAGCTTAAAAACTTTATTTTTGCCAACTTTATGCCTGCTGCGGGGAACACGTTGCAGCGTTACCTTGAGCAGTTTGTGGCTAACGTGCACCGCATGACCGCCGTGGGCGCCGTGGGGCTGATTGTCACGGCGCTGCTGTTGATGCATTCTGTCGATTCGGCTCTGAATGCTATCTGGCGCAGTCATAAAAAGCGCCCGCTGGTCTATTCCTTTGCCGTCTACTGGATGATATTGACGCTTGGGCCGTTGCTGGCAGGTGCCAGTTTAGCCATCAGCTCTTACCTGCTGTCGCTGAAATGGATAAACGTGACGGGGGTGACCAGCCTGGTCGATCAGACGCTGCGTTTCTTTCCCTTGCTTCTGTCGTGGCTGTCATTTTGGTTGCTGTACAGTATTGTCCCAACGCAGCGGGTGCCTTCTCGCGATGCGCTGACGGGGGCGCTGGTCGCCGGGTTGCTGTTTGAACTGGGGAAAAAGGGGTTTGCGCTGTATGTTACGATGTTCCCGACGTATCAGTTAATCTATGGCATGCTGGCGGTGATCCCCATTCTTTTCCTGTGGGTGTACTGGACCTGGTGCATCGTTTTGCTCGGTGCCGAAATTACGGTTACCTTAGATGACTATCGCCAGTTCAAACGGCAGGAAAGAGAAAAAGAACGAGAGGACGGATGATTGCTTTAATTCAACGCGTTCAGCGTGCCAGCGTCAGCATTGATCATGCGGTCGTGGGTGAGATCGGGCAGGGATTATTGATTCTGTTAGGCGTTGAAAAAGGTGATGACGAAAAGCGCGCTGAACGACTGGCGGAGCGCGTACTGGGCTACCGTATTTTTAGCGATGAACAGGGCAAAATGAACCTGAACGTCAAACAGGCTGGCGGAAGCGTGCTGGTGGTATCACAGTTCACCCTGGCTGCCGATACGCAAAAGGGCATGCGGCCGTCTTTTTCCGGTGGCGCCGCGCCGCAGGAAGCGGAGCGGTTATATGAGTATTTCAGCGCGTGTTGTCGCCGTCATGATGTCACGACTGCCAATGGCCGTTTTGCTGCCGATATGCAGGTTGCTCTGGTCAACGACGGTCCGGTGACGTTCTGGTTACAGGTATGACGCCTCATTTCGCACGGCTTAGCCTCGGCAACCCCGCATCAGAACGAGAGAACCATTTTATGTATCATCTTCGTGTGCCACAAACGGCGGAAGAGCTGGATATGTATTATCAGTTCCGCTGGGAAATGTTACGAAAGCCGCTGCATCAGCCTCAGGGTTCTGAACGCGATGCCTGGGATGCATTAGCGCATCATCAAATGGTGGTGGATGAACAGGGCAAGCCGGTTGCAGTAGGACGGCTCTATATCAATGCTGATAACGAAGCGGCTATCCGTTTTTTGGCCGTTCATCCCACCGTACAGGGCAAAGGCCTCGGCACGCTGGTGGCGATGACGCTGGAGTCCGTTGCGCGTCAGGAAGGTGTGAAGCGCGTGACCTGTAGCGCACGAGAAGATGCGGTGGCGTTCTTCGCTAAACTTGGCTACCTGAATCAGGGCGAGATTACCGCACCGCAGACGACGCCGGTGCGCCACTTTCTGATGATCAAATCGGTCGTCACACTGGACGATATTCTGCACCGTGCGGACTGGTGCGGGCAGTTACAACAGGCCTGGTATGAGCACATTCCTCTGAGTGAAAAAATGGGCGTGCGCATCCTGCAATATACCGGGCAGAAGTTTATTACCACCATGCCGGAAACCGGCAACCAAAATCCGCACTATACGTTGTTTGCCGGAAGCCTGTTTTCACTGGCTACGCTCACCGGCTGGGGGCTGATCTGGCTGTTACTGCGGGAGCGCCATCTGGGCGGCACCATTATTCTGGCCGACGCGCACATACGCTACAGTCGTCCGATTACCGGTAAACCCGGTGCTATTGCCGATCTTGGCTCACTGAGTGGCGATCTTGATCGCCTGGCGCGCGGACGCAAAGCCCGTGTACAGCTTGAAGTGCAGCTGTTTGGCGATGATGAGTGTGGCGCGGTATTTGAAGCGGTTTACATCGTGTTGCCGGTGGATCCCGACGGACCACTGGAAGAGGGCGGCTCCGGCGCGCGTATCAATTAAACCACAGGGCCGCTATTGCGGCCCTGTGTGCGTTAGCGGACCTGTCCGGCCTGCATGCTCTGCTGTAGCTGCTGGCTGTCTGTGGTTACGGACAGTGTCGCGTTAACCGACGGGGCCAGCGGCTGATTCGCTTTCAGTGAGGCGTTCAGGCGCAGCTGCAAATTGCTGTCACCCTGCAAGGGAAGCGCCGGCCAGCCCCAGTTTTGCAGAACATTAACGGGCACGCCGCGTCCCGTCAGGTTCAGGCTGACAGGTCGATCAGCCTGCTGCCCTATGGTCGCCGTGCCTTCCAGCAACCCTTTACCACTAAACGCACTGAGCTCTGTCACCTTAATTTGTTGTTCATCAGCCTCCAGTGCGACAGAAGGATGACGTAAATCCGTACGATTGAAGGTCGACTCCGCCGCGTTCAGACTCAGCTTACCTGACCAGATTCCCCATTGATGCTGACGGGCCAGCTGCAGATTTTCGCCGCTGCCATCCAGTGAAGTGAGCTGGAAAGGGAAGGCCGGATTAATATCGATCAGTAAATTGCGGTTCGAGGTAAAGCGCGTCACGGTTACGGCATCCAGCCAGTCAGGCAGGGCATCCTGCCATAACGCCCGCCAGTTCTGAGGCAAGGTATATTCCAGCCCGGCCACCGCCAGATTATTCAGCGTTAACCGTTTATCCTGACGTGACCAGTTGCCGTCAGCCCGGATAACGCCATTGGCCCAGCGCGAGCTGAACTGCGTCAGGGCAATCCCCTGAGGCGAGAAATCCATGTTAATGATGGGATCGTTAAGTTCGAAGCGCCCGTTAATAAAGTTACCGGCATTCATGGCCAGCGATCCGTCCTGGCTCTGCCAGTCCCGGCCCTTCCAGCTCAGATTTTTCAGCGTCAGATCGAGATCGGTCACCGCCCAGTCAGGGCCCTGGAGCCGGGCATCGGTAATATCAACCCGGTTGAGCGTAACTGAGGGTACTTCTTCAAACGGTTTCAGGAAATCGACAAGCGTATGCGCCGTTTGCAGACGGATATCGTTCAGACGCAGTTGATTAATCTTCCAGTTACCCTGCGCGTCGCGCTCACCGTTACCGGTCATTGAACCGCGTGCTAAGTCCGCCCCAATGTTGCTAAATACCATGCGGCCCTGGGACACATTACCCTGAATCAGCACGTTTTCACCGTCAACGCTGTTGAGCGTCATCCTGGCCGCGCTCATCTGGAACTGCGCATCACGACCCAGCAAATCACCGGCCTGCGGATGCCAGGGCACAATGCCGCCATTCACCTGCTGTGCCGCCAGCGGTAGCGCTGAGGCAGGGCTGTCGATGCGCATGTTGTTTAACTGCAGGCGGTTTGCCTGCATGGGCAGTGCGCTTTTGTTCGCCAGGTTAGCAAGGTTTACCTCGCCGTCACGTAATTCTATGCTGGCAAAATGAAACGGATCGCTGAACTGTAACAGGGCGATGCCAAGGTCGACGCGTTTGGCCACCAGTACGGCAGGCTGGCCTTCATGACCAAAGCTGAAGTCATCCAGAATAATGTGCGTAGGTGAAGAAAAATTGTGCTCAATTTTGCTCAGAGACAGATGCCATTCTGTTTTATCACTCACCCAACGGCTAAACCAGCCCGCGCCCCACTGAGTTTGCAGCAGAACATAGACGACGATCAGCGCAAACAGCAGCAGTAACAATAAAGTGAGGAAAAACTTTCCTATAAATTTCATCGTATCCTTCCCGGGTTCAGTCCGCTGAAAGGTTGTTATGCCTGAATTATCGTTATAGCTCAACCGCCTGGATGTAAATCAGCCGAAATAGCAGGCGGGTTGCCGCCTGCCTTGAACGTTACTTTTCGGGTGGGAAGATAAGATTCAGCACAATCGCGGTAATCCCACCCGCAGCGATACCGGAAGAGAGTAACGTTTTCAGCCAGTCGGGTGCAAATTGCAGAATCAGGGGCTGCTGGGAAACACCGAGTCCTGCCGCCAGCGACAGCGCGATAATCATGATAGCCCGGCGATTCAGCGGCTCCCGGGAAACGATACGGACACCGGATGCGGCGATTGTGCCAAACATCACAATCGTAGCGCCGCCCAGCACGGGCTCAGGAATGTGCTGTACCAGTCCGCTCACTGCCGGGAACAGTCCCAGCAGGATCAGCATCAGCGCGACAACAAATCCCACGTAGCGGCTGGCAACGCCAGTCAGCTGAATCACGCCATTATTCTGGCCAAAGCAGGAGTTAGGAAAGGTATTAAACAGGGCAGATACAAAAGAGTTCAGGCCGTTTGCCAGCACACCGCCTTTCAGGCGCTTCATGTATAACGGGCCGCTGACCGGCTGTTCAGAGACATCCGAAGTGGCGGTGATGTCCCCAATGGTTTCCAGCGAGGTCACCATAAAGACCAGCATCAGCGGGATCAGCAGATTCCAGTCAAATCCCAGGCCGTAATAGAGCGGAGTGGGGAACGCCACGATCGGCTGCCCGGCAGGCGTGCTGAGGGTGGGTAGCATGCCCATTGCCCAGGCCAGCAGGTAGCCCACCGCCATCGCAATCACCAGCGACGCAACGCGCAGATAAGGGTTTTTCTGGCGATTCAGCAGGATAATCACCACCAGCACGGCACCGGCTAACAGCAGGTTTTTCGGCGCGCCGAAGCTGTGATCGTTCATCGCAGCAAACCCGCCGCCGATAGAGGTAAGGCCGACCTGAATCAGGGATAAGCCGATAATCATCACCACAATACCTGAGACTAACGGCGTGATGATGCGGCGTGCCAGATGCAGCACGCGCGACAGCACCATTTCCGTACAGGAGGCTACCATCAATGTACCAAACAGCGCCGCCATCATTGTGGGTACGTCCGCGCCGCCATTTTTCAGCGCCATTCCCCCCATAATCAGCGGTGTGACAAAGTTAAAGCTGGTGCCCTGAATGGAGAGTAACCCTGAACCGATCGGTCCCCAGGTTTTGATTTGCAGTACCGATGCCACACCGGACGCGAACAGGGACATGCTGATAATGTGCTGTGTATCCTGCGCCGGTAAACCGAGCGCCTGGCAGATGAGCAGCGCGGGCGTGATCACCGCAACAAACATCGCCAGAAGGTGTTGTCCGGCTGCAAACAAGGTTTGTGTTAGCGGTGGACGATCTTCCAGGCGATAGATCAGTTCACTTTTACTGGCGGTGGTGGGGGCTGGTTGCTGTGTGGTCGACATCGTCATGGTTCCCAAAAAAAGTGAGGCGATTGTAATCGTCCCCGGATCAAAAGCAAACGTTTGCTCACGGTTGCAAAAAAAGGTCAGGCGTTGCTGTAGCGGCCGGTTTCGGGCAGCCAACGCTCAATCAGCGCCTGCGCCTGCTCAGGATAATGTTCGTGAATATGACGAGCGACGCGCTGGACTTCAGGGATCATGGCCTGATCGCGCAGCAGATCGGCAACTTTAAACTCCGCATTACCGGTCTGGCGTGTTCCCAGTAGCTCCCCCGGACCACGAATCTCTAAATCATGCTGAGCAATCACGAAACCGTCATTGCTGTCACGCAACACCTGCAAACGCTTCTGGGCCGTCTTGCTCAACGGCGCTTTGTACAGCAGAACACAATGAGAGGCGACCGCGCCGCGTCCTACGCGACCACGTAGCTGGTGCAGTTGCGCCAGGCCAAGTCGTTCCGGATTTTCAATAATCATCAGGCTGGCGTTCGGCACGTCCACACCGACTTCAATGACGGTTGTGGCAACTAACAGCTGGATTTCGTTGGCTTTGAAAGCCTGCATGACCGCCAGCTTCTCCGCTGGCTTCATACGGCCATGAACCAGCCCGACCTGCAAATCAGGCAGCGCCACTTTGAGTTCTTCCCATGTGGCTTCCGCAGCCTGAGCTTCCAGCAGGTCTGACTCTTCAATTAACGTACAGACCCAGTAAGCCTGACGGCCCTCGTGACAGGCCTTTTGCACACGCTCAATGATCTCATTACGACGACTGTCAGGGATCGCTACGGTGGTCACCGGTGTTCTGCCTGGCGGCAGCTCATCAATGGTTGAGGTATCAAGATCGGCGTAGGCGGTCATGGCCAGCGTGCGCGGGATCGGCGTCGCTGTCATGATGAGCTGGTGGGGATGAAAACCCTGCTCTTCCCCTTTTTCCCATAACGCCAGTCGCTGATGCACGCCAAAGCGGTGTTGCTCATCAATGATGACCAGCGCCAGCCCGTTAAACTTCACCTGCTCCTGGAACAGGGCATGCGTGCCGACCACCATCGCAACCTGCCCGCTGGCAATCGCCTCTTGCTGGGCCTGTCGCGCTTTGCCCTTTTGTTTGCCCGCCAGCCAGCCGACCTCAAGGCCAAGCGGTGCCAGCCACTGGCGAAAATTATTGGCGTGTTGCTCAGCCAGTAACTCTGTAGGTGCCATCAGGGCCACCTGCTTACCGTGGGCGATAACGTTCAGCGCGGCGAGCGCGGCAACCAGGGTTTTACCTGAACCGACGTCTCCCTGTACCAGGCGCAGCATGGGGAAGTCATTCGCTAAGTCTTTTTCGATCTCTGCGACAACGCGTTTTTGGGCTGCCGTGGGTGAAAACGGCAGGGCGGCCAGTAACCGGTCACTTAATATATGCCGGGCAGGCATCGGCAGGGCGTAATGGCGCTGTGCGCCGGCCCTGACGGCCAGCATACTGAGGTTATGCGCCAGCAGTTCTTCCAGAATCAGCCTGCGCTGTGCGGGATGCTGCCCACTCTCGAGCTCGCTGAGTTTGAGGTCCGGCGGCGGGCGGTGCAGCGTGCGAAGGGCTTCAGGCAGGCTTAACAGCCCGCCGCTTAACGCCTGCGGCAAAAGTTCTGTGATGGCACAGCTATCCAGCAGGGTTAAAGCCTGATCGGTCAGGCTGCGCAGGGTCGCCTGACGAATGCCCTCGGTCGTGGAATAAACGGGCGTCAGCGTTTCTTCCAGCGTGACATGGCTGTGCTCGCCCTGTACGCGGTATTCCGGATGGATGATTTCTGCGCCGCGCTGACCGCGTTTGATTTCGCCGTAAGCGGTGACACGTCGGCCCGGTGCGAGGCTGTTTTTCATGCCGGCATTGAAGTTGAAAAAGCGCAGCGTTAAAACGCCACTGCCATCCCCGATCTGACAGACCATCATGCGCCGACGGCCAAAGGTGATATCGGTATGCAGGACTTCGCCTTCCACTGTCGCCCAAATGCCGGGCAACAGGTCGTTAATGGCATATAACTGCGTACGATCTTCATAACGCAGAGGAAGGTGAAGCAGTAAATCCTGAATGGTGTGCAGGCCGATTTTAGCCAGCTTTGCTGCCTGACTGGCGCCGACGCCGGTCAGGGTACTGAGCGGGATGGCATCCAGCAGACGGCCTTTCATTTCTGACGTCTGCCCGTTGACTGCATGGCGGCCCACCAACTCTCATCGGCTTCAATGTCACCCTGCGCGTTAATATGGGGATAAGGCATCCGCTTATGTTTTGCCACGCGCGCCAGAACGGGATAGCCGCCCTCAAACAGCAGACGCTGTTGCTCTTTCTCTGCCAGGAGGCTGGACTGACGACGGTACATGCCAGCATTCTGCCGCTGGCGCTGGGCTTCATACAGAATCAGGGCAGAGGCAACGGAAACGTTAAGCGATTGTACCATACCCACCATCGGGATAATGATATGGTGGTCGGCCAGCGCCAGGGCTTCATCGGTAATGCCCGTTTTTTCCTGACCCATCAAAATGCAGGTAGGTTTGGTGTAGTCAATCTCACGAAAATCCACAGCATCCGCCGACAGGTTCGTCGCCAGTATCTGCATGTCTTGCGTTTTGAGGTGGCTAATCGCGTCGCTGATTGAGCGGTGCGTTACTACGTTTACCCAACTGTTGCTGCCAGCCGAGGCTGAGGCCTGCGTTCGCATGCGTTGGCCTGGCCATACGGCATGGACTTCATGGATACCGACAGCATCCGCGGTGCGAATGACAGCAGAAACATTGTGCGGCTTATGTACCTGCTCCATGCAGACGGTAAGGTCGTGCTGGCGCAAGGCCAGCATTTCCTGAATTCGGGCAAAACGTTGAGGATTCATGCACTAGTTACGGTTGCGGTGAACTTTAATCACATCCGGCATCACACGGATTTTACGCATGATATTGGCCAGGTGGACGCGATCGCGTGCGGTCAGACGAATAAAAGCACTGTAAACACGGCCATCGCGTTCTTCCGTATTCAGGCTCTGAATATTTGAGCCCGCCGTATTGATGGCGGCCGTCAGGTTGGCCAGTGCGCCCTGGTGGTTAAACATATCCACCTTTATCTCTGCGACAAACTCCTGCTCTGTAACTTTATCCCACTCCACAGGCATGAATTTTTCGGGCTCTTTTTGGTAGCCACGAATATTGCGACAGGACTCATGGTGAACGACCAGGCCCTTGCCCGGGCTGACGTGGGCAACGATAGGATCGCCTGGAATGGGGCGGCAGCATTTTGCAAAAGTAATGAGGACGCCGTCTGCCCCTTTAATCGGCAGCTTGCCTTGTTTTTTGTTGTTGAGCGCGCTGGTGTCGGTCTGCAACAGGTTCTTGGCGACGACCACGCTCATGGCATTACCCAGGCCGATTTCGGCTAACAGATCGTCCAGTGAGGTCAGCTTCATCCGATCAAGCTCCTGCTTGATGTTTTCGGCTGGCACCTCCGCCAGTTTACGACTGCCACCCAACGCATGGCTGAGCAGGCGACGCCCCAGATTTACCGAGTCTTCGCGCTTCAGGTTTTTCAGCAACTGACGAATCTTCGCGCGGGCTTTGGAACTGACGACAAAGTTGAGCCAGGCCGCGTTAGGACGCGCACCAGGCGCTGTGATGATCTCGATGGTCTGGCCGCTGGTAAGCGGCTGTGACAGCGGATAAGGCTGGCGATCAACGCGCGCGCCAACGCAGGCATGACCGATATCGGTATGGACCGCGTAGGCAAAATCGACAGGCGTTGCCCCGGTAGGCAGCTCGACGATGCGGCCTTCCGGTGTAAAGACATAGATTTCATCCGGGAAGAGATCGGATTTGACGCTTTCGATGAATTCAAATGAGCTACCGGCACTTTGTTGCAGCTCCAGCAGGCTTTGCAGCCAGCGTTGCGCACGCACCTGTGCGGTTGTGCCGCTTTCACCGGCCTGTTTATAGGCCCAGTGTGCCGCCACCCCCATTTCGGCCATCTGATCCATATCTTCGGTACGGATTTGCACCTCAACCGGCACGCCATGTGGCCCGATCATAGAGGTATGCAGCGATTGATAGCCGTTAGCCTTGGGGATAGCAATGTAATCTTTGACCCGGCCCGGACGCGGCTTATATAAGCTGTGCATCTGGCCCAGTACGCGATAACAGGTATCCAGATCTTTCACAATGACGCGAAAGGCATAGATATCCATGATCGAGTGAAAACGCTGCTCTTTCAGCGTCATTTTGCGGTAAATCGAGTAAAGGTGCTTTTCGCGACCACTTACCCGGCAGGGAATACCGGCTTCCTGCAAACGACCGTCGATTTCAGAGAGGATTTTTTGAATCATCTCTTTACGGTTGCCGCGGGCCGCTTTCACGACCTCTTTAATTACCCGAAAACGGTTCGGATAGAGCGCTTCAAAACCCAGCTCTTCCAGTTCCGTTTTAAGGTGATGAATACCCAGGCGGTGCGCCAGTGGGCTGTATATTTCCAGCGTTTCCAGCGCGATGCGACGACGTTTATCAGGGCGTAAGGACCCGAGCGTACGCATGTTGTGGGTGCGGTCAGCCAGCTTGATGAGAATAACGCGGATGTCCTGCACCATCGCCATAATCATCTTGCGGAAGTTTTCTGCCTGCGCCTCTTTTTTATCACGGAATTTCAGCTTATCCAGCTTCGAAACGCCTTCAACCAGTTCAGCTACGCTTTTGCCAAACAGTTGTTCCATGTCCTGATAGGTCGCTGGCGTATCTTCAATGACGTCGTGCAAAAGCGCGGCCATGAGGGTTTCATGGTCGAGCTTCATTTCCGCCAGAATGCACGCCACCGCAACAGGATGGGTAATGTAAGGCTCACCGCTGGAGCGTGTCTGTCCCTCGTGGGCATCACGTGATACGAGATAGGCTTGCTTGAGGCGCTTGATCTGGTCCTCAGGCAAGTATTGTTCAATCAGTTGATTGAGACTTTCAAACAGATACAAGGTTGACCTGCAGTTCGCGGTTAACGACGACCTTCAGCGATAGCGGTAACGGCCTGTAACTCAGCGGCTTCCTGCTCTTGCTGCTCCTGACGATCACGCACATCTAAAATCTGATTGGTGACCAGACCTTCTTCGATTTCGCGCAATGCGATAACGGTCGGTTTATCGTTCTCTTCCGGAACCAGCGGATCTTTGCCGCCTACCTGCATCTGACGTGCACGACGTGCAGCGACCAACACCAGGTCAAAACGATTACCAACTTTTTCTACTGCGTCCTGAACGGTTACGCGTGCCATAGGTGTGCTACTCCACAGATGAAGAAATGACTCGGCATCATACTGAAACTGGGTTCAGACTGCCAACAGTTTGCTGATTAAAGCATCATGGCGCGCTTTCTGGCGGGCCATGCGCAGACGTTCTGCACGAATAATGGTCTTCAGATCGGATAACGCCAGATCAAAATCATCATTCACAATTAAATAATCGTATTCGCCATAGTGGCTCATTTCGGCCACGGCTTGTGCCATACGACGGGCAATCACCTCTTCGCTGTCCTGACCGCGGCCGCGCAGGCGACGATCCAGCTCTTCTTTAGAAGGAGGCAGGACAAATATACTGCGCGCGTCGGGCATTTTAGCGCGAATTTGCTGTGCGCCCTGCCAGTCAATATCAAGGAAAACATCGACGCCAGTTGCCAGCACCTGTTCGATCGCCTTGCGCGACGTGCCGTAGTAGTTATCGAAAACTTTCGCGTGTTCAAGGAAAGCATCTTCCGCAATCATTTTTTCAAACTCATGCTTTTGCACAAAGAAGTAATGCTCACCGTGCGCTTCACCGGGGCGCATGCCGCGAGTGGTGTGCGAAACAGACACTTGCGTATCGTACAGCGGCTGCGTTTTTAACAGTGCCTGAATAAGGCTGGATTTTCCTGCGCCGCTAGGAGCAGAAACAATATAGAGCGTACCTTGGGCCATGATGTTCTTGAATTGATTAATTGCGGAGTCGATTTCCTGCACAGTATACACGGCTTCCCCGCGCCACGCAGCGTTTGCACCGCCCTCATTACGAAAAGTTTATACGGGGTGCGCCGCAACCACTGTTTCGCAGGCTGTAAAGAGGTATTCATTTTCCAGGAGGCGTTCCAGAACCGGGAAGCGGGGCTGGCTGAACCGGCTGTTTTGGCGGTTGAATATCCTAAACATCAGGAGGTCAGGGATGAAAGGATGCTTAGTCGCCGGGCTGCTCATAACAGCCAGCACATTTTCCGCGTTTGGGGCGCTGTGCCCGGCCTGGACGCCGGGTCGCGCGGCAAAGGAGATTGACCATTTAAAACAACAGCTCCGGCAGTGGGACGCGGCGTATTATCAGCAAGGTCATTCGTCCGTTACCGATGCCGACTACGATAGCCTGCAGACGCGGCTCAATCACTGGCAACGTTGCTTCAGGACGGGTGAGAAAGAGGATGTACCGGTGTTGCCCAACAATGGCACGCGCTGGCATCCCGTTGCGCATACTGGTGTTAAAAAGGTTCGGGATAAGCGTGCTTTAGGCTACTGGATGCAGCCACGCCGGGATCTCTGGGTGCAGCCCAAAGTCGATGGCGTGGCCGTTTCGCTGGTCTATCGGCACGGGAAACTGGTGTCATTCATCAGTCGTGGCGACGGTTTACACGGTGAGGAGTGGGTCGAAAAAGCCAGGCTGATCCCTGCTATTCCGCTGGAGATTGACAGCGATGAAGAGAGCGTGGTTTTGGCTTTGTTGAATAAATGGATTTTATGCTGTGGTACTATGAAAACGGTTGTTTCAGATAACATAAAATCAATGCGTTACATGCTTGCGTATGACGGTGTTCTGTCTGGCATCAGCGTTTTCTACCAAAACAGTGCAGACAAAACAGAATGATTACCTATTATTCAACAAAGCCCGTGGTTTTACAGGGCGAACTCTTTTTGCAGATGACCGGTCATCACCAGGCGGTTGACGGCGGGAAGAATGCCAGGGCTCTGGTCGCAGGCGCAATGTTGCGTAATGACGCCACACCGCTTTTGACACAACTGGGCATTTTTATCTGGGGATGGCCTGACGGACCAGATGCCATGCGGGAAAGACTGACGCGTTTATCGGATTGGGGGTTTAGCCTTGCCCGTCAATGGAGTCAGCCTGTTCAGGATGAAGAGGACGCGGCTGAATGGCGCGAGCGCTGGTTTCACGCGCCACTGCCTTTTGTAACCGATGGCATTGTTGTGCATCAGACGGCCCGGCCTGCAGGCAAACACTGGCGGCCCGGTGAAGGCGAGTGGGCTGTCGCCTGGAAATACCCGCCTCCTGAGGTCAGCACTGAGGTCCGTTCCGTTGATTTCTCAATCGGGCGAACGGGAAAAATCGCGGTCGTACTCAACCTGCAACCCGTTCAACTGGATGACAAAATCGTCCGGCGAGTCAGCATCGGCTCACTAAAACGCTGGCGAGAGCGGGACATTATTGCGGGCGACCAGGTGACGGGCAGCCTTGCCGGACAAGGCATTCCACGTCTGGATCGCGTTATCTGGCGCGTTGCGCAACGTGACTATCCTGAGCCGCCTCAGACGGATCGTTTCACGTCGCTGAGTTGTTATATTTTGGCACCGCAGTGCCATCGTCAGTTACTGGCGCGCCTCAGTTGGTTGAGTCAAAAATCGGTGCTGAATATTGCGGGTGTGCAACGCAGCACCTGGCAACGGTTACTGGAAACGGGTTTGATTACACATCTGTTTGCGTGGCTGGCCTTAACCCCCGAACAGATCGCGACAGCAGCGAGTATTTCACCCGAAAGGGCGCAGCAAATCTGGCATCAATTCAGTTTGACCCGTCAACAGCCTTTGCGCCGCTGGGTTAGCGCGTTAGGGGTGGCGTTGCCACAAAAGGCGCTACTGTCATTAGCCGACGGCGACTGGGAGAGTGTTCTTGCCCGTGATAAACAGGCCTGGCAATCTCTGCCGGGCGTTGGCGCACGCCGGGCAGAGCAGATTACGTCGCAGTTTCAGGATGCCGGGCTCAGAGCGTTAATCCACTTTTTGCAGCAGCAGGGCATTCCTTCTTCATCAATGCTCAGGATGAGGGTAATTGAAGATGGGCAGCCCGAGACGGAATCTCAGCGCCAGCAGACGCGCAAAGAAGCCGAAGAGTAAGGTGATAATCACCACTGCTTCATGTGGCAGCGGCGTTTTCAGGAGCAGGATATACATCCAGCCCGCTGCAAAAGCGATGCCGGCGTACAGCTCTTTTTGGAATACCAGTGGGATGCGGTTACAAAACATATCGCGTAAAACGCCGCCAAAGACGCCTGTGATCACGGCGCTGATTGCGGCGATGATCATGGCGTGGCCTGAGTCCAGCGCCACCTGCGCGCCAATAATCGAAAATACCACCAGGCCCAGCGCATCCAATACCAGAAACACCTTGCGCAGGTGCGTCATTAGCGGTGCCAAAAAAGTCGTTACTACAGCAGCAGCGGCCACGATCATGATGTACTCAGGATGTTTGACCCAGCCAAGCGGATAGTGCCCCAGCAATATATCGCGCACGGAGCCTCCGCCTATCGCGGTAACGGAAGCAATGATAATGACGCCGAACAGATCCATTTTACGGCGACCTGCGGCAAGCGCACCCGTCATCGCCTCGGCGGTGATCCCAATAATATAAAGAACAGTAAGTAACATAGCAGGCTCCAGGAAGACGGCGGCAAGGCTACGCCACTGACAAAAACGGCGCGACTGAGTTTTTCTGTTATTAAGAGTTAAAGTATTAGTAAAAATTATGCGGGCAAGAGTAATGCCTTTATTATCAAAAGGCTGTATCGGTTTTTACACGGAGACGAATTAAAAAACGTCGTGATGCGAATTTTTCGCCGATATGACGCCAGCGGCTTTGTTGAATAATAGGTAATCATTCTGTTTTGTCTGCACTGTTTTGGTAGAAAACGCTGATGCCAGACAGAACACCGTCATACGCAAGCATGTAATGCATTGATTTTATGTTATCTGAAACAACCGTTTTCATAGTACCACAGCATAAAATCCATTTATTCAACAAAGCCAACGCCAGCCTGTTTACAACGTTGAACCCTTGCCCGTCGGCGACATTATGTGGTGACAGACAGAGAAAGCAAACCACGCAAAGCAGAGCATGGGGACCTGTCCGTGGGCTAAATGCGGGGGGAAGTAAGGTGAGAATAAGGATAAAGAGGACAACAACGCACACAGAAGGTGTCTGAAATGAAAAGTGGTGGGTTTTATTAAGGAAAACGTACCGGTTAACAGCACGTTTTCCTGCTTTTACCGTCGGGCTGCTTCCAGCCAGTAGCGGTTTGTCAGTGCTTCATATGAAGCTGAAAGAACGCTTTCAGGTTGAAGTCATAGTCGGGTCGAAACCATTTACGACCATAAAAGCAATACGTCAGCATTCTCACTGATGCCATTGCCAGATAGCCCCATAAAGCACATAAAACGGAAGGCGCCAGCCATAGGGTCAATAGTGTAATGATCAGGCCGACAAATACAGAGGCGATCTCGCAAAAAGCGATATCAGAGAATTGCTTTTCACGCTGCATCAGGGCGCGATAAGACTGGCCCTGAGGAATAATAATAAAGATGACCGATGCGATTTCAACAATCCTGGCCACCTCGGGTAGCCCAAACATATGTTCAAGCATAAGACCGCAAGTAAAAAGGGCAGAAAAAATGACCAGGCCCATGAATATATTGCCCCAGTAAAGCACGGACAGCGTTTTTACTGGCAGCGGTGCATATCGAATCAACGTATTGGAAAAACCACGATCGGCCAGAGTGTCAATAACCATCAAGCCTGTAATGACGACCGCCAGCAGATTATAGGTATCGGCCTGCAGGACTTTTCCCAATACTGAAAGTTGTAACACACCCATACTCAGCATTTTGACGGCTTTGTTGAATAATAGGTAATCATTCTGTTTTGTCTGCACTGTTTTGGTAGAAAACGCTGATGCCAGACAGAACACCGTCATACGCAAGCATGTAACGCATTGATTTTATGTTATCTGAAACAACCGTTTTCATAGTACCACAGCATAAAATTCATTTATTCAACAAAGCCGATCTGATCCTGCAACTCAGCAAAAGTTCGATTTATTCAACAAAGCCGATGCGAAGCTAAAATTTGCCCGATCCAGATAGGCAAGACTGTAGGTGATAAACACGATGGGCATAATGAACCACCAGCGTTTAGGCGCGATAATCTGCGTTTTCATCGGGAACTCCTCTGTTTCTGTTTGCGGGCCGGGCTACACATCACCTAATTGCTGACGCGTCGGCAAACCTTCGCTGTCACCACTCACCTGAATCGCCAGTGAACCAATTTTGTTCCCCCGGCCAATCGCCTCTATCAGTGGTTTCCCTTCCAGCAATGCACTTATGACTCCCACGGCAAACCCATCTCCGGCCCCGACCGTGTCCACAACCTGATCAACTTTGATTGCCGCCACCTGGCCCTGCTCCCCCCCGGCTGTCTTATACCAGGCGCCCTCGCCGCCGGTTTTAATCACCACCGCTTTTACCCCTTTATCGAGATAAAAATCGGCAATATCCTGCGGTTGGCGATAGCCGGTTAAGATGTAACCCTCTTTTTCACCGGGCAGTACCCAGTCTGCG
This sequence comes from Pantoea stewartii subsp. stewartii, assembly GCF_008801695.1. Taxonomy (GTDB): domain Bacteria; phylum Pseudomonadota; class Gammaproteobacteria; order Enterobacterales; family Enterobacteriaceae; genus Pantoea; species Pantoea stewartii. The sequence goes on along the minus strand of NZ_VZPF01000010.1, from coordinate 40,186 downwards.
TATTCCGCTAACAGATTGAGCTGCTTACGCATTTCCTCTTCGCTGCGCCACAGCACCGGACGCAGATTAGGATCAAAGGAAATTGTTTTACCCCGCGCCCGCATCTCTTTCGCAGCATGCCTGGTCAGCTCAAGCGAACTGTCTGATATTGCTGCCGCCACGCCGCTCAGATGCAAATGGCGTGCAGAGCCAAAATAATCGTGGTCAAAATCCTCGGGTGACAGATGACTGGCAGCGGAGCCTTTGCGGAAATATTCCACGAGCGGATCGGAACCATCATCCACTTTAGATTTAAGCTGAAAGCCCGTGGGATAGCGCGGATCGACGGTCACCTGACGATGGTCGATATTTTCTTTATCCAGCACCTGACAAATAAAACGACCAAACGCGTCCTGTCCAATACGGCTCACCCAGCCTACTTTCAGCCCGAGGCGTGCCAGACCGATGGCGACATTCAGTTCTGCACCTGCGGCGCGTTTGATAAATGTTTCTACTGCAGCCAAATCACCCGTTTCGCGGGCGACAAACATGGCCATGGCTTCGCCGATCGTGATGACATCAAGCGTACCGTTAGGATGAGTCGTCATTTTTACTCCTCAGACATTACGCAGCAGCGTCACATAATGGCGCGTAACCGCAATCAGATTGTCGCCTTCCAGCGGAAATTCAATACCGCGAGGGGCTCTCGCCGGTAGCCGATGCAACAGGTCTTGCCAGCCCGGTCCGGCATCGTCGAGCGCAATAGCTCGATAGCTTTTCCCCTGCGGCACCGCTGCTTTGACGTGCACGTAACCCACCTGGTCGGTCAGCAGGACTGCGGCCTGCTCCGGGTTTTCGCCTGTCCAGTGCCAGTTCCCCATATCGAAAGTCATGCCAATCGGCAATGCCGCCTCACGGGCAGCGTTAAAAAAGCGCAGCATCGGTTGCAGTTTGCCGTGCACTGTCTGGTCATTTTCCACGGTCAGCGGCACGCCATATTCCGCAATCAGCATGCGCAGTGTTTCGCTGTACAGAGCCCCCGTAAAATTGCCCAGCGCCACCTTTAGTCTCTGCGCGTTTAGTTGACGAGCTTCGGTAAAATAACGCGTCAGCAAAGGGTTCAGCTTACCGTCCTCACTGAACAAGGTATCGGGTACAGAATAGCTGGCGCGCAGCCGGTGCTGATCAATGGCCAGCGCCAGCGCGGGCAGGTCATCGAAAGTCGTGTCATCGAACAATTCGCGACGGATTTCCACACCGTCCGCACCAGCCTGCTGAATGATCGGTAAGAGCGCCCTTTGTCCGCCCAGCGCAGCAATCTGTTGATGTCCATAAGCCGCCGTGACGACGATAATTTCGGGCTCCATTGCGGACTCCTGAGGGGGAAAATCGGTATTAACGTTATAAAAACGTTAAATGGAACCGGTTCCAAAGCAAAGTAGCAAAATGCGGAATTATGATCGTGCTCACGAAGCGAGCACGTAAGTGAAGGGAACAATCTGAAAATTAGCGAAGACGCTGGCTTGATCCCCGGACAATCAGCTCACCCGAGAAAACCTGCTCACAGGGAGGATGATCGTGGCCTTCAATACGCGAAATCAGGCGCTCCAGCGCATGGTAGCCAATCTGCCAGGTGGGCTGTTTAAGCGTGGTAATCCCGACACCTGCCAACGCCGCCCACTCCAGCTCATCAAACCCCAATAAACCCATGTCGCTTCCCCAGTGCAGATTTAGACGCTGAAGGGAACGGGCCACCTGTAAGGTCAGCGCACCGTTTGCCACCATAACTGCGCAACGCCTGTCTGCATGACGCTGACAGAAGTCACGCAAGACGGTATCCATCACATCGGGCTGATGCAGCGAGACTTCTGCATTTTCATGGAGGATGGCCGGATGCGCAGCCAGACGCTGGCGAAACGCCTGCAGGCGCTCACGACGGGTATTCACGCTGCCTAACGGTTCACTCAAAAACAGCAGCGCCTCATAACCGTTATCAATTAAGTGATCGGTGGCCGTTTCTGCCGCTTCAGCATTATTCAGGCCCACCACATCACAGGGAAAATCGGGGATTTTTCGGTCAATCAGCACCATCGGCAGCAAAGATTGCTGCAGCCGGCTCAGTACCTTTTCATGCATACCTACCGCGTTAACGACAATGCCTTCAACCTGATAGCTACTCAGCAACTGCAAATAATGCTGTTCAAGATCGACTTCATTGTTGGTGTTACACATAAGCAATGTAAAGCCGCAGGCACGACAGGCCGCTTCAATGCCGCACATAACGTCCACGGAATAGGGATTGGTGATATCGGCAATGATTAACCCGATTAGCCGGGTTCGCCCCCGTTTAAGCCCGCGCGCCATCTGGCTTGGCCGATAGTTAAGATCGCTAATTGCCTGTTCAATGCGCGCTTTTAAGTCGGGAGAAAGCAGATGCTGTTCGCCGTTAAGATAACGCGAGACGCTGGTTTTCCCGGTTTTTGCCGCGCGGGCAACATCGCTAATAGTGGCGCGAGAAGGCCTGATTTTCATAGAATATTCCGCAAATTACGCATGCCGCGAGACTACCACAGGCGTCCGGCATGACAAACACGTTAGCGCTGTGCGGGCAGTTGCAGACTGGGTTGCCACAAGACCTGTAGCTGGGCCAGCGGTGCGCCGTCCAGTAACTGCATCACCATGGTCGCAAGCTGTTCGCCTCTCTCCTGCTCACTGGCCTGACGAATCGCAATAACCGGAAAATCAATGATGGCATCAACCGGGAGTCCATCCCAGGCCATCAAAGTGATGGCATCCTTACCCTGCAGTCGTCCTGCCTGCTGAAGCGCCATTAACGCGCCTTCGGCCAGCGTACTGCTATCAGTAATAATGGCCTGAGGTTGTAGCCCTTCAGCCAGCCAGGCGGAGACTTGTTGATACCCTGCGCGGCGCGAGGGAGCAACCGCCGCAGTGGCATAAGGTGGTACGGAATCCAGGGCGTTCAGGTAGCCCTGACGGCGATCGCGAACAAACGTACAGCGTTCGTTTCCCCCGAGAAAGGCGATGCGCTGCATGCCCTGGGTCAGGCAGTGTTTTACCGCCAGCGCGGAACCTGCGGCGTTATCGACATCAAACCAGGCATGATTTTGCTGTGCATCAGTGCGCCCCAGCGAGAGAAAATTAAAGCCCTTCTGCTGTAGGCAGCGCAGGCGTTCGTCCTGCGGCAAGGTGTGCGTGATGATTAGCGCATCGACCACGCGACTGCGTAGCATACGCATCAGTGAACGCTGTCCGTCACAGGGTTTATCCGTCAGCAACAGCAGGTCGATATCATAGTGGGAAAGACGCTGGTCCAGCGCCAGTAATATCTTATTGAAATGGATATCGCTGAGGGGTGGGGCGCTCATCGGGTAGACGACGCCGACCGCGTTAGCGCGTCCGGTTTTTAAACGCCGGGCAGCTACATTAGGACGGTAGCCACGTCGCCGGGCTTCTTCTTCCACGCGCTGACGTGTGTGTTTTGCTACATCCTCATACCCATTCAGGGCGCGACTCACGGTGGTTACTGAGAGCCCCAGGACTGACGCAATGGCTTTAAGTGACATGATGCGTTATCCATTGTTCAATTTGAACCATGCTGGCATAAAGCGTTAACTGGCACTGTGTACAGGCACCAACTGGAAACCTTACCGAGTTTATTGTCTAAAAATTGTCGAATAACTGACAGTAGCATGTCTTTCGCCCCCGGTGACAGGGGGCGAAATGATCAATTTAACGGGCTCAGCGTAATTTCAACCCGGCGGTTTTGGGCTTTGCCTGCTTCAGTACTGTTGGTCGCAATGGGGCTGTCGGGGCCGACACCCTGCGTATGCAGACGGTCAGCCGCCACGCCCTGTACGATCAAGGCGCTGGCCACGCTTTCTGCGCGCTGCTGTGACAGGCGCATATTCAATGCGCGCGACCCCGTACTATCCGTATGCCCCACCACGTTTACGGCCGTTTTCGGATACTCTTTTAGTACCATTGCGACGCCGGTCAGGGTATTGGCACCGGCTGGCTTCAGACTGCTGCTGCTGGAATCGAAGGTCACATTGTTTGGCATATTCAACACAATATTGTCGCCCTGGCGCGTCACACTGACGCCCGTACCCTTCATTTTATCGCGCAGTTTTGCTTCCTGAACATCCATGTAATACCCCACACCGCCGCCTAAGGCTGCGCCGCTGGCGGCACCGATGAGTGCCCCTTTACCCCGATCTTTCTTCGAGGATGAAAGCACGCCCACACCGGCGCCGACTAATGCACCAAGACCCGCCCCCACGCCGGATTTTCCGGCCTGCGACTCGCCGGTATAGGGATTCGTGGTACAACCGGATATCACCAGGCTACCGCTGATTAATAACGAGATGGCAATCAATTTTTTCTGCATTATGTGTCCCTTGGGTTTCTCTAATCGGAGCGCCCCGGCCCCTTACTGGCCCTGATTATGCCGCGTAAAAGTGAGGGAAATCCTGAGACAATGTCTTATTTTGTAAAGGAGCGGTGTTAAATGTTATCAGGATGGCAAAAGCAGTTGGTTTGGTGATCGTTAATCAGGCCGCAGGCTTGCATAAAGGAGTAGCAAATTGTCGGACCGATGAATTTGAAACCACGCGTCTTTAATGCTTTAGAGAGTGCTATAGCCTGCGGAGAGGTGGTCGGGCTCTGTTTGTAATCCGCATAGTGGTGAACAATTGGCTGGTTAGCGACGAACTGCCAGACGAAATGGGCAAAATCTTCCCCTTCCGCCTCCATCGCCAGCATCGCTCTGGCGTTGGCTATAATCGCCGCAATTTTACCCGGGTGACGAATGACGCCGCTGTTTTGCATAAGTTGGACAACGTCCTGATCGTTCATCAATGCCACCGCATGCGGATCAAACTGGTGAAAGGCCGCGCGGTAATTCTCGCGCTTTTTCAGCACCGTAATCCAGGATAACCCGGCCTGTTGACCTTCCAGACACAGCATTTCAAACAGCGCCAGTTTATCTCTCTGCGCACGGCCCCACTCATTGTCATGGTAAGCCAGATAGAGGGGATCCTGCGTAACCCAGCCGCATCGTTGCATTATGGTATTCCTTTATAAAGCGCCAGTTTGTTGACCGATGGTAGAGGGAAACCGCCACCATTTGAACCCGCCACATGACAAAATGCGAGGCGGCTTCCATAGTCACCACCACATCTGTAAAGCATTGAAAGCGAAGGCAGCCCCACGCCAGGCGAATACAATGATAACGATAGTCATTTTCAGGTCATTCCATGCGCAACGAAGTCATTCTTATCGGCCGTGAAATCACGGTATTCCTTTTTGCCTCCCTGTTTATCACCTTCATGCTTGTCCCCCTCTATATGGATGTGGTGTGGATGGATAACGCGCTGCACGAAGCCTCTTTTACTGAAACTACACAGGAACTGTTGTTAGTTAGTCTCGCCGGCGCATTTTATATTGCCGCACGACACCGTCCCGACCAGTGCGGTGGATTAACCTTAATAGCCGGTTTTTACAGCTGTATGCTTATCCGCGAGCTGGATTTCTTCTTCGATCTTGTTCGTCACGGCAGTTGGGTGTGGTTTGCACTGGCGACCGCACTGGCGAGTTTCGCCGTCGCCATGCGTACTCCCAGGCAGACGCTCCGTACGCTGGCGAACCTGCTGCACCATAACCGTTGGCCCGTGATGGCGACCGGACTGATGATTGTGCTGGTTTTCTCACGTCTGTTTGGCATGAACACCCTCTGGCAACACCTGATGCCCGATCATTACAACCGCGGGGTAAAAAACATGGCCGAAGAAGGGATAGAGCTGCTGGGATACAGCCTGTGTTGGCTGGCCGGTCTGCGCTATCTGTGGCAAACCCGGCCGTGAACGCGCAAGTCTCTGTCCGCCCCACGGTTGCATAACAGGCGCTCGCCGGGGAGATCGCCGGCAACGCTTTTTCAGCGATCCCGCGCCTTAAAAAAGGTACAATATGCCCTTCTGCACCGCGACAGGTGATCCGGTGTTGGGTGTAAGTTAACCGCAGGTCTTTTCATGTCAGTCAAAATCTTAACGTCAACGCTAATCGGTCTGGAGGCTTTCCGTCAGGACCCGCAGAGCGCCTTACAGCAGGCTGAAGACGGCATGCTGGCGGTGCTGGATAATTACACGCCGGTGATGTATGCCCTCACTCCCGCGCGTCTTGCACAGTTATTAGCCCTTGAAGCCGCCGCTCAGCAACCCAGTGATGTGGCGCTGGATGACAGTCTGTATGACGATGTTTCTGCTACGCTGCATAAACCCGTCGGCAAGTTTGCCATGTATGACGGCTGGCAGCCTGACGCCGACTTTACCCGCCAGGCAGCAATCTGGGGCGTCGCGCTCAGCGAGCCGGTGACGGCGGCAGAGCTGGCCGCCTTTGTGGCTTACTGGCAGGCCGAAGGCCGCCTTTTTCATCATGTACAGTGGCAACAGAAGCTGGCGCGTAGCCTGCAGATGAACCGCGCCGCCAATGGCGGACAGCCGCGTCGCGATATTACGCAGATCAGCAGTACTGACTACGATATTCCCGATGGTTTCCGAGGTGAGTAATGAAAACGCCCAACGATCTGTTTAACCGTCTGAAAAGAATGATGCCAGCAGGAACCCGTCCCAAATTCACCAATGGTGAAGAGTTGCTGGCCTGGAACCAGGAACAGGGGCGGTTGCGTTCAGAAGCGATTGTGCGAGAAAACCGCGCGATGAAAATGCAGCGTATCATGGGGCGTTCTGGGATTCGTGATCTGCATATTAACTGCTCATTCGACAACTACCGCGTCGAGAATGAAGGTCAGCGCAAAGCCCTGGAGCAGGCGCGCCAGTATGCTGCTAATTTTGAAGGAAACATCGCCAGTTTTGTCTTTGCAGGTCGGCCGGGCACAGGGAAAAATCATCTGGCTGCCGCCATCGGTAACGATCTGATTTTGCGTGGCAAGAGCGTGCTTATCGTGACTGTCGCGGATCTGATGTCCAGCATGAAAGGAACGTTCAGCGGCAGCAGTGATATCACCGAAGAGCGACTGATTCAGGATCTGAGCAGCGTGGATTTGCTGGTCATTGATGAGATTGGTATGCAGAGTGAATCGCGCTACGAAAAAGTGATTATTAACCAGATTGTTGACCGCCGCTCGTCATCTAAACGTCCGACGGGGATGCTCACCAATCTCGATCCCACCGGCATGAACGCCCTGTTAGGTGAACGCGTGATGGATCGTATGCGTTTAGGTAACAGCCTGTGGGTGCGCTTCGACTGGGAAAGCTATCGCAGCCGCGTCCGGGGTGACGAATACTGATGTTGCTGCCCGCTGAAGCGGGCGGTAGGGTTACTCCCCAGTTGCATGATCGTGTGGCCTGGCCCCCATTTCTGACGTAATCCCCTTATTCAGAGGACATTGCTATTTGGCAGCCCTCTCTGCCCAATGCTAAGTTTTCATTAGACATCAAACTAAAAAGACTTCGTTGGCGGTGGGCGTTCCCTCGCCGCTGTGCACCTCTGGGGTAAGCCGTCATGAGAGCAACTGGCAAAGGGCCTGCATTGATGCGGCTGAATAATCAAAAGCGCGTAATGGCTCAACTGCGTCAGCTGCGCATCACATCGCGCCAGGATCTGGCGCAGGTACTGGCGCTCAGCAAAAATACCGTTTCGCAGATTATTGATGATCTGCTGGAAAACGGTTGGGTTCAGGAACTAGGTAAAGCCAGCGTTTCTTCGGCTGGCCGTCCTAAAATTCACATTACCCTGCGCCCGGAAAAGCTGGTCAGTGCCGGTATCATGGTGGAAAAAAACCTGATTCACTGGCAGATCTGCGATTATTTTTCACAAACGCTTGCCGAACAGACAATACGGACGGACACCAGTAAACCTGGCCCGATCCTGGCTGAAATCGGCGCCCTGTGCGAAAAACTGATGGAAGCCTGGCCAGGGCTGCTGGGAATTGGGCTGGGGTTTCCCGGTGTCGTCGATTCACGGCGAGGCTGGATGCATTTATCGACCCACCTGGGCTGGCAGAATGTTGACCTGGCCAGTGATCTGCGCAAACAGATCGCCTTGCCGATTCGGATTATGAATAACGTCAGGGCCGCTGCGCTGCTGTCTGTGCAACAGCTCAATCTGCCCGCCGAAAGCGGGCATTTTTATTTGCGCATTGCGGAAGGCATTGGCGGCGCGCTGGTGCAGCATGGCGTGGTTTTCACCGGTAACAGCTGGACCGCTGGTGAAGCAGGTCACCTTACCGTCCAGCCAAATGGCCCTCGCTGTAGCTGTAATCGGCAGGGTTGTCTGGAGGCGATGATCAGTAAACCTGCCATTAACCAACAGCTTGCCCAGCGTCAGCCGGGATTAACCTGGCACAGTCGTGACAGCGCACCGAATGTCGTGAATGAAGTGATGCAGTTGGCAGGCAACTATCTGGGCATCGCGCTCAGCCAAATCATGTTATTACTGAATCCCGCCACAATCATCATTGACTGCCCCTGGAGTGTCAGCCCGACCTTTTGCCAGGCCGTGCTCAATCAGACGCAGGCCAACAAACTGGCGTTTATTGCGGCCCATACGCAGGTACATTTTCTGCAATCGCATCTGGCCCCGGCAACCGGGCTGGCGCTGGCCATTATCGAACAGATGGAGCAGCGCCTCGAGTAACAGGCCACTGAGCGTGGCCCGGTGGCTTAGCGCTGGCGAAAATCGGGAATAACCAGATCGCCACGCATTACTGAGGAATGTAACACGCTCTGCGTCTGTTGATTCAGTGCCTTCACAATACGCGCGGCCATGGCATCCATTGAATATGAGATAGCCGGAATCGTCGGGATACCGGGCAGATCCAGCGTGCCGGCCAGACTAAAGACCATAATGTCTTTTGGCACCTGCTTATTGAACGCCTGCAACTGAGGAATCACTTTTTGTGCCTGCTGTTCATCGGCCACCAGCAATGCATTGAAATTGAGCGTGCAGGCATTGTTCAGAAGTTCCTGCAACGCCACTGAAGAAGATGACGTGTCCATAAAGACCAGATTGCGGTTAAAAGGCAGGAAATTTTTTTCCAGGGCATGTTTATAACCCAGCAGAACCTGATCGGCAAAGCCCATGCCCTCGGGATGAATCAGAGCAATTTGACGACGATTTTGACTGATAAGATAGTTACAGGCCGTTTCCGCTGCAAAAGCATGATCACGCTGGATACTGTTCACTTCTTCGCCGGATTCCAGACAATCCACCAGCATCACGTTTGGCTGACGCAGGTTTAACGGAAAGCGCGCGCCGATAATTAAGACGTCATCACATAACCCACAGGTCAACTCACTGAGGCAGGTCATCACGTCCGCTTTCGTGTTGGCGAAACGAAGTAACAGGTGTTTTTGATGCTGACTGAAATGTTTCTCCAGCGCATAAAGGTAACCCGTCGTCTGATTGATATTTTCCTGCGCACAAATAACACCGATACAGCCCGTAGACTGATTCAGTAGTGACTGGGCGATGACGTTTGGACGATAATTCAGTTCATCCACCGCTTTTAACACCGCAGCCCGACTGGCCTCTTTCACCCCACGTGACCCACTCAACACGCGCGATACGGTGGCTTTAGACACGCCAGCCAGTCGCGATACATCGTTGATAGTAGACATCATTTTCCCCTAACAGAACCAAACGGCTCCCTGAAAACTGACCGAAACGGCGGCTTAATTTTTCGCCACAGGCAGTATAGCGTTTTCGTTTTTTCATGGAAATCGATTTTCCATTTCTACTCAATAATGATTTTTACCGCTTAATTTAGTGAGCTGAATCGTAATTAAACACCCGTTATCAGCCAGAGCATGATGCCTGTCACACTTTCTTTTGCGACAAATGGAAACCGGTTTCCATATCGTATCAAATCATCGCCGTAACAAGTTTTACCCGTAAAGGAGCGTTCTCATGATCAGGATTATGTTGTGCTGTTCGGCAGGTATGTCCACCAGCATGCTGGTGCGCAAAATGGTAGAGGTGGCGGATCAACGCGGCCTCGCTGTGCAGATTGATGCCTGGGGCATTGCCGAGTTTGATACGCAGTTTCCAACGTATCAGGTTGTGCTGCTCGGCCCGCAAGTGAAGTACATGTTAAACACGCTTTCAGAAAAAGCTGCCACCTACGGTATTCCTGTCCGGGCTATTGATATGACGGACTACGGTATGCAACGCGGTGACAACGTGCTGGATTACGCTCTGTCGCTTATTGAAGCGACACACTAAAAGGTGTCATTTATGGGTTCGTTATATCAGTCAATGGTGACGGTGATTGAACAGGCTATTACGCCCCTCGCCGGAAAATTGGGTCAGCAAAAGTACGTTATCGCTATTCGTGATGGTTTTACGGCGGCCCTGCCGTTTATGATTATTGGCTCGTTCATGCTGGTATTTATTTTCCCGCCCTTTTCAGCGGATACCACCAACAGCTTTGCCCGGGCCTGGCTCGACTTTTCGGTCACTTATCGCCAGCAACTGATGCTGCCGTTTCATCTCAGCATGGGCGTCATGACCTTCTTTATCTCAGTCGGCATCGGTGCCAGTCTGGGCCGACAGTTCAACCTTGATCCCATCATGTCAGGTTTACTGGCTTTTATGGCCTTTTTACTGGTGGCAGCGCCCTATGCTGATGAAAAGATCTCTACGCAGTACCTGTCCGGTCAGGGAATTTTTACGGCCCTGGTTACCGCGATTTATGCCACCCGTGTTTATGCCTGGCTCAAACAGCATAACGTCACGATTCGCCTGCCCAAAGAAGTCCCCACTGGCGTCGCCCGTTCTTTTGAGATTTTAATTCCGGTATTGGTGATCATTGGCACCCTGCATCCGCTTAATCTGTTTATTGAAGCCAAAACGGGCATGATTATTCCTCAGGCGATTATGCATCTGCTGGAACCGCTGGTATCCGCCTCGGATTCCCTGCCAGCCATCTTGCTGTCGGTGCTGCTGTGCCAGATTTTTTGGTTCGCCGGTATTCATGGCGCACTCATCGTCACCGGCATCATGAATCCCTTCTGGATGGCTAATCTCTCCGCCAATCAGGCCGCTCTGGCAGCCGGTGCGGCGCTGCCCCATGTCTATCTGCAGGGCTTTTGGGATCACTATCTGCTTATCGGCGGCGTCGGTTCCACTTTGCCGCTGGCCTTTTTACTGCTGCGCAGCCGGGTGCTGCATCTGCGTACCATCGGCAAAATGGGCGTGGTTCCCAGCTTCTTTAATATCAATGAGCCGATCTTATTTGGTGCGCCCATCATCATGAATCCCCTGCTGTTTATTCCCTTCGTCTGCGTCCCGATGATTAATGCCGTTCTGGCTTATACCGCCACAAAGCTGGGCTGGGTTGCGCAGGTAGTTTCGCTGACGCCCTGGACGACGCCCGCGCCGATTGGTGCTTCCTGGGCGGCCAACTGGGCGCTCAGTCCACTGGTCATGTGCCTGATCTGCATGGTGATGTCGGCACTGATGTACTTACCTTTTCTGCGCGCTTACGAACGCAGCCTGATCAAAGCAGAAGAGAAAAAAATTCAGGATACCGTGCCCGCAGGCAATACCGTGCACGGTCATCCCCAGGCTTAAGGAGTCAGTCACATGCACTACCGTTTTCCCGACAATTTCTGGTGGGGCAGCGCCAGCTCGGCGTTGCAAACCGAAGGCTGTAGCCTTCAGGGCGGTAAAAGCGCCACCACCTGGGATCACTGGTTCGCACACCAGCCGCATCGTTTCCATCACGGTATTGGCCCGGCCGATACCTCCGGCTTTTATCAACACTGGCGGCAGGATATCGCGCTGCTAAAAGCGTTAAAGCACAACAGCTTTCGCACCTCGCTGAGCTGGGCGCGGCTCATGCCGGACGGAGCGGATGAGATCAATCCCGAGGCCGTCGATTTCTATCACCGGGTCATTGATGAATTACTGGCGCAGGGGATTACGCCGTTTATCACACTGTTTCATTTCGATATGCCGCTGGCCCTGCAGGAGAAAGGGGGCTGGGAAAACCGCGAAGTGGTGCAGGCGGTTGGCCGCTACGCGCAGCGCTGTTTCACGCTGTTCGGTCACAAAGTGAAGCACTGGTTTACTTTTAATGAGCCCATTGTGCCGGTTGAAGGCGGCTATCTGTATGATTTTCATTATCCCAACGTGGTGGATTTTAAACGCGCCGCTACCGTGGCCTTTCATACCGTACTGACACATTCCCTGGCGGTACGAGCCTGGCGTAACGGCGGCTATGATGGCGAAATAGGCGTGGTACTGAATCTCACACCGTCCTATCCGCGCTCAACGAATCCGGCAGATGTCAACGCAGCACAGCATGCCGATCTGCTGTTTAACCGCAGCTTTCTCGATCCGGTTCTCAAGGGCGAATATCCGTCTGCGCTGCTGGGCTTATTAAAACAGCATGACCAGTTGCCACACTGCCTGCCTGGCGACAGCGCCTTGCTTGCCGACGGCATCATCGACCTGCTGGGTGTCAATTATTATCAACCGCGCCGTGTGAAGTGCCGGGACAGCGCCGTCAACCCTGACGCACCGTTTATGCCGGAGGCATTATTCGATCATTACGACATGCCTGGCCGACAAATGAACCCATACCGCGGATGGGAAATCTATGCGCCGGGTATTTACGATATTCTGATCAACCTGCGCGATAATTACGGCAACCCTCGCTGCTTTATTTCTGAAAATGGAATGGGCGTCGAAAATGAACAGCGTTTTATTCAACAAAGCCCTTCGCATCCGCCGCTGGCATCAATGACGATCTGGGCATTACCAAAGGAATGTCTTCCCTGCTGGGTGCGTTGTTCTTTCTGGGGTATTTCTTTTTTCAAATCCCTGGGGCGATCTATGCGGAGCGCCGCAGTGTAAAAAAACTGATCTTCTGGTGCCTGCTGTTGTGGGGCGGCTGTGCTTCACTCACCGGCGTTGTCAGCAACATCCCTGTGCTGGCGGCGATTCGCTTTGTGCTGGGGGTTGTCGAGGCTGCGGTAATGCCTGCTATGCTGATTTACATCAGTAACTGGTTTACAAAATCTGAGCGCTCGCGGGCAAACACCTTTTTAATTCTCGGTAATCCCGTCACGGTCCTGTGGATGTCCGTGGTTTCAGGGTATCTGATAGAGGCGTTTGGCTGGCGGGAAATGTTTATCTTCGAAGGCATTCCTGCGGTGATCTGGGCCATTGCCTGGTGGTTTATGGTACAGGATAAGCCTGCGCAAGCGCGCTGGATGAGCAATGCAGAAAAAGCCGCGCTACAGGCCGCGCTGCAAAAAGAGCAAGAAAGCATCAAAGCGGTGCGCAACTACGGCGAAGCCTTTCGCAATCGTAACGTGATCATTCTCTGTATGCAGTACTTTGCCTGGAGTATTGGCGTTTACGGTTTTGTCCTGTGGCTGCCTTCAATTTTGCGCAACGGTACACAAATGGACATGGTGGAAGCGGGCTGGTTATCGGCTGTGCCTTATCTGGCAGCCACGATTGCGATGGTGGTGGTGTCCTGGGCATCGGACAAAACGCAAAACCGTAAACTGTTTGTCTGGCCACTGTTGCTGGTGGGTGCCTTCGCCTTCCTCGGTTCGTATATGGTGGGTTCGGGCAATTTTTGGCTGTCTTATACCTTGTTAGTCGTCGCCGGTGCCGCGATGTACGCGCCTTATGGCCCGTTCTTTGCCATTATTCCGGAAATGCTGCCCCGCAATGTTTCCGGCGGCGCAATGGCGCTTATCAACAGTATGGGGGCGTTGGGCTCGTTTATCGGCTCCTGGATTGTGGGTTATCTGAACGGGGCAACCGGCAGTCCTTCGGCCTCCTATATTTTTATGGGTGGCGCACTACTGCTGTCCGTGGTCCTGACGCTTATCGTCAAACCCGCACAAAATAAGGCGCCTCCGCTACAAGGCGCGAAACCGGCCTGAAAGCGTAAGCGTTAGCATCTTCTCCGGGCGACCTTTGTGTTGCCCGTCATTTATTTACAGGAAGCTATCTGATGAAACCCGCCGTCATTCTTTATAAAAAATTGCCTGACGATCTCCGTGCGCGTCTCGCAGACTATGCCACGATCACCGAAATCAACGATTTATCACCCGAAAGCCAGCAGCAACATGCGCAGGCACTGCAACAGGCCGAAGGAATGCTGGGATCGGGCGGAAAAGTCAACGGCGAGTTGCTGGCCAAAATGCCCGCACTGCGCGCCTGTTCCAGCGTTTCTGTCGGCTATGACAACTTTGATGTGGATGCCCTGAATCAGCGAGGGGTAGTGCTGATGCACACGCCAACGGTACTGACGGAAACGGTGGCCGACACCATCATGGCGCTGGTTCTCAGTACGGCAAGACGTATACCGGAGCTGGATGCTTGGGTGAAAGCTGGCAACTGGCAAAAAAGTATTGGTCCGGACCGGTTTGGCATGGATGTGCACCATAAGACGATGGGAATTCTTGGTATGGGACGCATCGGTATGGCGCTGGCCCAGCGTGCGCACTTCGGATTCGGCATGAACATTCTCTACAATGCGCGCCGTCAGCACGACCAGGCCGAATCGCAGTTTGCAGCCCGCCGGTGTGAGCTGGAAACGCTGCTCAAAGAAAGCGATTTCGTTTGCATCAGCCTGCCGCTTACCGAAGAAACGCATCATTTAATTGGCGCAGAACAGCTGGCGATGATGAAGCCCAGTGCGGTGCTGATCAACGCGGGCCGTGGGCCAGTGGTAGATGAAAATGCCCTGATTACCGCGCTACAAGAGGGCACGATCCACGCCGCCGGGCTGGATGTTTTCGAAAAAGAGCCGCTGCCGGCTGACTCGCCGCTGCTGTCGTTACCGAATGTTGTTACGTTGCCGCACATTGGCTCTGCAACCCACGAAACCCGCTATGGGATGATGCAGGACGCGGTAGAAAATCTCATTGCCGCCATGAGCGGCAAGGTTGAAAAGAACTGCGTGAATCCTCAGGTGCTGAAGTAATCCTGCGGCTGCCCATTGCGCCCGCCGGGAGCGGGCGTTATGGTGGTTATCCCATTCTTTATTACAAATTTTTAACCGCTATGGCTTTTTCTCAGTTCGGCGACAAGTTTACTCAACATTCCGGCATCTCACGTCTGATGGAAGACATGGGCGCAGGCCTGCGTACGCCCGGCACGATCATGCTTGGCGGCGGCAACCCCGCACAGATCCCGGCAATGAACGATTATTTTCAGCAGTTGCTGCAGCAGATGCACGACGAGGGCAAACTGAGTGAGGCCTTATGCAATTACGATGGTCCACGCGGTAAAGCCGTGCTGCTGGATGCCCTGGCGGCAATGCTACGTGAGCAGTGCGGTTGGTCTGTCACTGCGCAAAATATCGCGCTGACTAACGGCAGTCAGAGCGCATTTTTTTATCTCTTCAACCTGTTCGCGGGGCGGCGCAGTGACGGCAGTAAAAAACGGGTGCTGTTTCCTCTGGCTCCAGAGTACCTGGGGTACGCTGATGCGGGCCTGGATGAAGACCTCTTTATTTCTGCCAGGCCCAACATAGAGTTATTACCGGAAGGGCAGTTCAAGTATCACGTCGATTTTGAACATCTCCCCATGAATGACGATGTGGGGCTGATTTGCGTATCGCGCCCGACCAATCCAACCGGCAATGTCATTACGGATGACGAACTTCTGCAACTGGATGCGCTGGCGCAGCAGCATGAGGTGCCGTTACTTATCGACAACGCTTATGGTGTGCCATTTCCCGGCATTATTTTTAGTGATGTGCGGCCGCTGTGGAACCCCAATATCATTCTCTGCATGAGTTTATCCAAACTCGGTCTCCCTGGCGCACGTTGCGGGATTATCATCGCCGATGAGAGCACGATTACCGCGATCGGTAACATGAACGGCATCATCAGCCTGGCACCGGGCAGTATTGGCCCGGCCATTGCCAGCGAAATGATTCAACGTGGCGATCTGCTGCGCTTGTCTGAAGAAGTGATTAAACCTTTTTATCAGCACAAGGTGATGCAAACGATCACCCTTATTCGCCGCTACTTATCGGCGGAGCGCTGTCTGATCCATAAACCGGAGGGGGCAATTTTTCTCTGGCTGTGGTTCCGGGATTTACCGATCAGTACGGAGTTGCTGTACCAGCGGCTTAAAGCTCGGGGCGTGCTGATGGTGCCGGGCCACTTTTTCTTTCCGGGTCTGGAGCATGACTGGCCGCACACGCACCAGTGCATGCGCATGAATTATGTACCGGATGCGGAAAACATTGAGCGCGCCATACAGATTCTGGCTGAAGAAGTGGAGATCGCCTGGCGCGACAGTTAAATCTACAGACCCGATCGGGCAACAAGGCGTCGTCTCTATCCGGCCGGCCTTGATGAAGCGCAACGCTGCCTTAACCCGATCGCAAAGGCATTTTGCATTATTAACAGACGTGATGCGCATATGGCCGTGCGGGCCAGCGCGGGCAAAAGGAGAGTGCGGTGTCGGGAAAAGACTGGCTGTTAGCCCTGTGTGTAGTGATTGCGTGGGGCGTGAACTTCGTTGTCATAAAACTGGGTCTGCATAACATGCCTCCCTTTTTGCTGGCGGGATTGCGTTTTGCACTGGTTGCCTTTCCTGCCCTTTTACTGGTGCGCCGTCCTGCTGTGCCAGTAAAGTGGCTTTTACTTTACGGCATGACCATCAGTTTTGGGCAGTTTGCGTTTCTGTTTTTGGCCATCATACTGGGTATGCCTGCAGGCCTTGCTTCGCTGATATTACAGGCGCAGGCGTTCTTTACGCTGCTGCTTGGGGCGCTGTTTCTGGCCGAAAAGCTGCGCTGGAATCACATTGCGGGCATGCTGATTGCCACCTCAGGCATTTTTTTATTAGCCACCTCCGGCATGGCTGGCCAGAGCGCCGCCGGCATAACACTGACCACTATGATGCTTATGCTGGCGGCGGCGTTTTCCTGGGGGCTGGGGAATATCACCAATAAAATCATCACCCGGCATTATCCCGTACCGGTTATGTCGCTGGTGGTCTGGAGCGCGCTGGTGCCCGTCGTTCCTTTCTTTGCCTGTTCGCTGCTGTTTGAAGGCCGGTCGGCAATCATTACCAGTCTGACGCACATTGATCTACAGACGGTGATGACGCTGATTTACCTGGCCTTTGTGGCGACCATTATGGGTTACGGCATCTGGAGTACGTTGCTTAGCCGTTATGAAACCTGGCGTGTGGCACCGCTTTCCCTGCTGGTGCCTGTTGTTGGGATTGTTTCGGCAGCCCTGGTGCTGGGGGAAACCTTATCACGCCAGCAGATTGTGGGTGCTGTAATCATCATTGTCGGGCTGCTGGTCAATATGTTTGGTGGCGTGATTGGTCAGCGCTGGCTCAGGCAGCCGCAACATTAGCGCTTACCACTCGTCAAACTGACGTGCCCGACGAAACTACCCTTTCGTAAATGCCTGTGCATGCGCGCGTTTTCGGGCTGGCTTTGGCAGCCCGCTCGCAGAATAAAACCTCCGCCTGGACAGCAATGCGGATGCATGGAAGTATCCGCATTGCCAGGGCGACCAGACAACTCTTTTCACTCATCACGACTTTCGCCCGTGTGCTTTACAACCGGGCCAGCAATGATGAAGAAGAAAAACGCAACGCCAACACCGCATGATGCAACCTTTCGTCAGTTTCTCACCCAACCTGACATTGCCCGCGATTTCATGGAAATTCATCTTCCCGCAGATCTGCGCGCGATTTGCGACTTACGGACATTAAAACTGGCGTCCGGTTCTTTTGTTGAAGCGGATCTCCGGCAGTATTTCAGTGATGTGCTGTATAGTCTCAAAACGACAGCGGGTGAGGGCTATATGTACGTCCTGATCGAACATCAGTCTTCACCTGACAGGCATATGGCGTTCAGGCTTCTTCGCTACGCGGTCGCGGCCATGCAGCGCCACCTGGATGCCGGCTATAAAACGCTGCCGCTGGTGATACCGGTGCTGTTTTATATGGGTAAACGCAGACCCTATCCTTATTCCACCTGCTGGCTGGATGATTTTACGCATCCGGCACTGGCCTGCAGGCTCTACAGTACTTGCTTCCCTCTGGTTGATATTACGGTAATGCCTGACGATGAGATTATGGAACATCGCAGCATGGCGGCACTGACGCTGCTGCAAAAGCACATCCATCAGCGCGATCTCGCAAATCTGATGGACAGACTTGTCCCTGTGCTGCTGTCCGGTTATCTTTCGTCATCACAGATTGTATCGTTGGTGCACTACATTGTGCAGGCGGGTGAAACCCCAGACGTCGAGGCTTTTATTCAGGAACTGGCCCTGCGGGTGCCGCAACACGGAGACGCGCTTATGACCATTGCACAGCAGCTTGAACAAAAAGGTATGCAGAAGGGCTTTGAGAAGGGTATTCAGACCGGGCGGCATGAAGGCCGTAATGAAGGTAAACGCGAGGTTGCGCGCACTATGCTGCAGCATGGCCTGGACAGAACAACCGTAATGAAAATGACCGGGTTGAGTGAAGCAGATCTGGCACAGATTCAGCATTGATCTGAACCTGCAAAAGAAGGCGCGGGACAGGTGAAGCCCTGCGTTTGTCAACGCGACCTGATGCTTTTCGTTTTCTTACCATCAGGCCATCACTGATCGCTTCGCCGCATCCGCATCAATCTGCTTGTCGCGGTCATAAAAAAACGGCCACAACCTGTATGCTGTGACCGTTCTCATGTTTACTCAGCCGTCACGGCCGCTTTATTTTAAAATTTCAATCCGGCGTGGTTTTGCTTCTTCAGGAATCAAACGCTCAAGATCGATGCTTAGCAGACCATTTTCCAGGCGCGCGTCGCGCACGACGATATGGTCAGCCAGCTGGAATTTACGCTCGAAATTACGCTCGGCGATGCCCTGATAGAGATATTTACGTTCTGTCTGCTCTTCCGGATGCGCACCACGCACGATGAGCACGTTGTCGTGGGCCGTAATATCCAGTTCACTCTGAGCAAAACCGGCTACCGCGATAGTGATGCGGTAATGATTCTCATCAACAAGTTCAACATTGTAAGGGGGATAACCACCGTTGCTCTGATTTTGATTGGACTCAAGCAGGTTGAACAGGCGATCAAATCCGATGGCAGAGCGATAAAGGGGAGACAGATCAAAGTTACGCATAAAAAGACTCCTGAATGTCAGCAAGTTTTGGCAACCTTCCACTATTGGACAGGTTGTGCAGGACCGCATTGCCCCTTTCGGCGGCAGCCTTAACGACCCTGTTTAGAAAATGGGTGCAGACGCCAGGCTTTCAAGACCCGATGCGTGATTTTTTTCGCCAAACTGGCGAAATGGCATACACTCAAGGGTAAATTGCCGGACCAGAACGGACTTCATGACTGAGAGGGTACGCTGGTGCGCTCACGCAATCAGGTGCCAGAATCGAAGGGACGACATATGAAAATGATGAAAAGGTTACCGTTGGCTGGCGTGATGTGTTGCGCAGTCGCTTCCGGTGGATGTTCCAGCGTCATGACGCATACCGGTGCAAGTCAGGGCTACTATCCGGGCACACGTGCCAGTGCCGACATTCTGACGGACAGTCAGGCCAGCTGGGCGCTAAAGCCCCTGGCGCTGGTTGATCTGCCTTTTTCTGCCGTCATGGATACGCTGTTACTGCCCTGGGATTACTATCGCAGCGACAAGGATAAAGCCCTGGATTCGCCGCGTGCCCGCGTGCTTCAGAGTGAAAAGCTGGCACACACCGAGGAAAATCTGGCGCATGCTCAGCCCATGCCCGCTATGCAACCGTCACAGTAAACAGGTGCTGCCAGCCCTCTTTTTCCCGCATAAAAGCGATCTTTTTTCCATCCGGTGACCAGACCACCGCATCCCCGGACGGTGCCGACCCGGTGCGGGCGGTTAAGCGTTCGCACTCTCCCGTTTGCCAGTGACACAGCATCACGCTGTTGTCGCAAATAAAGGCAATGGTTTCACCACGAGGATGCCAGCTAAATGCAGACTGAATGCTGTGGTTCAGCCGCGTTATCTGGCGCGGTTCACCGCCGTTAGGCGATACCGACCATAATTGAATCACCTGCTGGCTGTCCGCCATCAAAAAGGCGATAGCGCTGCCATCGGGTGAGCTACGTAACCAGTGGCGAGGTTGCTGCGCCAGTCCCTTGCTATAGGTTAACCGTCGCTGTTGAACCCCCGCTGGTGGCGCGGGTAGATGGTGGCTGTCCCCTTCCAGCTGTGAGTGGCCGGGTTTGGCATAGGCTTCCAGTGCCTCTGGCAAATCGACGACAAATACCTCGGGATGCTTGTCTCCTGCCGCGGAAAGCGTGTCGCCAATAAAGGCGATGGCCCAGCGTTGACGGCTGCCGTCCGGCTTTTCATAGCCCTGATGACCAATCCAGCACTCTTCATAGGCCCGATTGATTTGATCGCTGCCCGGCTGTGGGTGCGCTGTCGTTTCACTGACTACTACACAAAAATGGCTGCCATCATATTCGCGCGGATGCTGTTTTTCTGGTTTCACTGCTTTTAACGGGACGGCAATGCCGACATTGCGCAGATCAAGACTGATATCCAGCTCGTGCATCACGTGATCGTTATAGGTGAAGCTGAGGCGCGAGCCATCCGGACTAAAAACATGGACGTGAGAACCGCCGCGCAAAGCACCTGGCGTAAAGGGCGGCGTGATATCGCATGCATCCAGACTGGCGGCCTGACCCGCTTCAATCATCACGCCGCGGCGATGATGAAAGTCATAATGCCAGTTGTCGTCAGGATGCTCTGGCCCATGAATACAGACATAGCGCTCGGGTAAGGTGGGACAAACCGTCACCACGCCAACATGGGCGCCCGCCGTTGCCTCATACAGCACTTCCACTTCGCCGGTATTCACATTAACGCGTTCAATTGTCTTACCGGTGAACGACGCGCCGGAAGGCCGCACATCAAAGGCCAGCCACTGGCTGTCGGGCGTCCAGACGTTGATGTTGGTCAGTTGATGATGACGAGGAGCAAAAGTAATCTGTTTTTCAGGCATGAAAGCACTCGTGAGCAGGCGCGTTATTTGACAGTTGCAGTGATGTTATGGGTAAAACCTTGCAGATGACTGACCTGTCTGCGCGGTTTTACCCATAAAAGAAACCGATTAAAGCACCCATTTTTCAATGGCGTGCGCAACCCCATCTTCCATATTGGTTTTGGTCACAAACTGGGCTATTTTTTTCACAGAATCAATCGCATTGCCCATCGCGACGCCGGTCCCTGCGTATTCAATCATCGCCAGATCATTTTCCTGATCGCCTATCGCCATGACCTCTTCCGCTTGCAAACCCAGTTTCTCCGCCAGCATTTTTACGCCATAACCTTTGTTTACCCGACGGTCGAGAATTTCCAAATAGTAGGGCGCGCTTTTCAAAATGGTATACGTCTGGTGCGCATGCTCAGGCAGTCTGGCGATGGCCGCATCAAGCAGAGCGGGTTTATCAATCATCATGAGTTTTGGAAAACGCGTTGCCGGATCCATTTCTTCAACGGCCCGATAACGTACCGGGATGCCGGTCAGGCTGGCTTCATGAATCGTAAATTCGCTGATATCTTTATTTGGCGTATACAGGTGTGATTTATCAAACGCCTGAAAATGCACGCCCAGTTCTCTGGCCAGCTTCTCAACATACATGTAATCGTCAAAGCCCAGCGTCACATCGGCGACGACTTCACCATCTTCAGCCCGATGAACAAGCGCGCCATTATTACTGATGCAGTACTGACCTGGCGTATGGAGATCAAGTTCCATTAAATAACGCTCAATGCCAACATAAGGTCGGCCGGTCGCCAACACGATGGAAACCCCTTTTTCCCGGGCGCGGTTCAGTGCCGATTTTACGCCTGCGGTGATCTCGTGCTGCGGATTCAGCAGCGTGCCATCCATATCAATTGCGATCAGTTTAATAGCCATAGCATCCTCATTGTGTCGGGTTTGCAGCAATGCTAGCGCGATTCAGCTCACATTGACCAGTTTATCGGCGCTTTTCAGCACGCGTGAACCATAACGTGTCACGTTTGGGTCCACGATGATCTGGCAAAAAAAAACCCTTCACGAGGAAGGGTTTTATATCTTTTTGTGCGATTAGATATCGATGTTAGCGGCTTTCAGCGCATTCTCTTCGATGAAGGCGCGGCGTGGTTCAACGGCATCCCCCATCAGGGTTGTAAACAGCTGGTCGGCGGCGATCGCATCTTTAATGGTGACACGTAGCATGCGACGGCTGTCTGGGTCCATTGTCGTTTCCCACAACTGATCCGGGTTCATCTCACCCAGACCTTTATAGCGCTGTACAGACAGACCACGACGGGATTCTTTCACCAGCCACTCAATCGCCTGTTCGAAGCTGGATACCGGTTGACGGCGCTCACCGCGCTCGATGTAAGCATCCTCTTCCAGCAGGCCGCGCAGTTTGCCACCCAGGGCGCAAATTTTGCGATATTCCGGCCCCATAATAAACTCGCTGTCCAGAGGATAATCCGTGTCCACGCCATGGGTCCGTACGCGTAAAACAGGCTCAAACTGATTCAGCTCACGATTTTCACGTACGTGTGCCACATAGGTGCTGCCGTGCGCTTCACGTTCAGTCAGATAGCTCACCAGTCCGTTAATCCAGGCGTTAACGGCCGCTTCATTACTCAGATCGCTCAGCGTGTCGTGATAGACCAGCGCACGTAACATCGCCAGTGGAAAACGGCGCTCCATACGTTTGATCATCTTCTGCGTGCTGTTAAAGTCCGCGACCAGAGATTCAAGCGGCTCACCACCTAATGCCGGTGCGCTGGCATTGGTGTGCAGCGTCGTTCCGTCGAGGGCGATAGCGATCTGATACTGATCCATCGCTTCATCGTCTTTAATATACTGTTCCTGCTTGCCTTTTTTCACTTTATACAGCGGCGGCTGAGCAATGTAGACGTGACCACGCTCAATAATTTCTGGCATCTGACGATAGAAAAAGGTCAACAGCAGTGTACGAATGTGCGAGCCGTCGACGTCCGCATCGGTCATGATGATGATGCTGTGATAGCGCAGTTTATCCGGGTTATATTCGTCGCGGCCAATGCCGCAGCCCAGCGCGGTAATCAGCGTAGCCACTTCCTGAGACGCCAGCATCTTATCGAAACGCGCCTTCTCAACGTTCAGAATTTTCCCTTTCAGCGGCAGAATAGCCTGGTTTTTACGGTTACGGCCTTGCTTGGCAGAACCGCCCGCGGAGTCACCCTCCACCAGGTAGATTTCAGACAGAGCCGGATCGCGCTCCTGACAATCCGCCAGCTTGCCCGGCAGGCCAGCCAGATCCAGCGCACCTTTGCGGCGGGTCATTTCACGGGCACGGCGCGCGGCTTCACGGGCGCGGGCGGCATCAATGATTTTGCCGACAACGATTTTTGCATCACCCGGATTTTCCAGCAGATATTCCGCCAGCAGTTCATTCATCTGCTGCTCAACGGCCGATTTCACTTCAGAAGACACCAGCTTGTCTTTGGTCTGTGAAGAGAATTTTGGATCCGGCACTTTCACCGACACCACGGCAATCAGGCCCTCACGCGCGTCATCACCAGTGGCGCTGACTTTGGCCTTCTTGCTGTATCCCTCTTTATCCATGTAGGCATTCAGGGTACGCGTCATCGCGGCGCGGAAACCGGCAAGGTGCGTACCGCCATCGCGTTGAGGAATGTTGTTAGTGAAGCAGTAGATGTTCTCCTGGAAGCCGTCGTTCCACTGCAGGGCTACTTCTACGCCAATGCCGTCTTTTTCGGTTGAGAAATAGAATACGGTCGGATGGATAGGCGTTTTGTTCTTGTTCAGGTATTCGACAAACGCTTTAATCCCACCTTCATAGTGGAAATGGTCGTTTTTGCCGTCACGTTTGTCTTCCAGACGAATGGAAACACCGGAGTTCAGGAAAGAGAGCTCACGCAGGCGCTTCGCCAGAATGTCGTATTCGAAGTCGGTCACGTTGGTGAACGTGTCATGGCTTGGCCAGAAACGGATACGGGTACCGGTCGCGTCGGTATCGCCTGTCACCGCCAGCGGCGCCTCGGGCACGCCATGCAGATAAATCTGCTGGTGCACTTTGCCTTCGCGACGAATGGTCAGCTCCAGCTTCTGTGACAGGGCGTTAACCACAGACACGCCCACGCCGTGCAGGCCGCCCGAGACTTTATACGAGTTATCGTCGAACTTACCGCCAGCGTGCAGCACGGTCATGATCACTTCTGCCGCGGACACGCCTTCTTCTTCGTGGATACCGGTTGGAATACCGCGTCCGTCATCCTGTACGGAAACCGAGTTGTCCGCATGGATGGTGACAACGATATCTTTACAGTGACCGGCGAGCGCTTCGTCGATTGCGTTATCCACGACCTCGAATACCATGTGATGCAGACCGGTTCCGTCATCGGTATCGCCGATGTACATGCCCGGGCGTTTGCGTACCGCATCAAGCCCTTTCAGAACTTTGATACTTGAAGAGTCATAAGAATTCGACATCAACGTTTCTCGCTCATTTAATCTTTAGGTTGAACCGCTATTTTACCCTGTTCCACGCGGAACATCTTGCCCTTTTCGTCAGTCATGTCGATTACATGCTCGGACGAGATGGCGCTGACAAAGACCTGAGCCTGAGTCGCCTTCAGTCGTTCCGCCAGCAGGCGGCGGCGACTGTCGTCCAGTTCAGAGGCAAAGTCATCAATGAGGTAAACACAACGGCGTCCGCTCTGGTTAGTCAGGAACTCGCCCTGCGCCAGACGCAATGCACACATCAGCAGTTTAAGCTGCCCGCGTGAGAGTAAATCTTCCACCGGCGTACCTTCGGCACGAATACGAAAGTCCGCTTTATGCGGGCCGCTGGCGGTGTAGGTTAAGGCCCGATCGCGTTCAAAGTTGCGTTCAAGCAGTTCGGCATAATCGCTCTCTTTGTCCCAGCCGCGCTGGAACGAAAAACGCAGATCAAATTCGGGTAAAAACTGCCCGCAGGTGGTTACGATCTCGGCTGAGATCGCGTCACTGTACTCGGCGCGCCACTGGCTAATCTGTTCGGCCAGCGGCACCAGTTCTTGATCCCATGGACGAACCTGACTGTAGCGCGTGACCTGACGCAATGCCGCATTGCGCTGTTTGAGCAGGCGCCGCAGGTTGCTCCAGGCATTAAAAAAACCCGGCGTATTGTGAAAGCAGCCCCAGTCGACATAGGCTCTGCGATATTTAGGACCGCCATTAAGTAGGGTAAAACCCTCTGGCGTGATCAACTGCATCGGCAGTAACTGCGCCAGCTCGGCCACTTTATGTCCGTCGCTGCCGTCAATGCGGACTTTGCTCTCCCCGGCGCGATTTTTACTGAGCCCGACGGAGAACTCGCGCTCCTGGCCTTCCAGCCGGCCATGCAGCACAAAGGCGGCCTGATCGTGCCGAATTACCCGTCCCGCCTGCAAACTGCGAAACGCACGTCCGTGGCCCAGCGTATAGATCGCCTCAAGCACGCTGGTTTTGCCGCTACCGTTCGCGCCCACCAGAAAATTAAATCCCGGCGCTAACGCCAGGTCAGCCTGTTCAATATTGCGAAAATCTTTTATTAGCAGGCGGGTTAAAGCCATGAATCAATCCAGCGTGAAGGGCAAAAGTCAGGATGAAAGGGATTGTGCCTTTGAAAAACAAGCCGCTCGGGTCACGGACAATACTGTCCTAAACCCGAATGGCGAGCAGGCCAGCGTACGATGGCCTACAGGCGCATAGGCATGACGACATAGGCCGCCGCCGGGCTGACGACATCTTCAATCTGCACACTCGACACAGAATCCGTCAGCAGCAAACGGACGTTCTCGCACTTCAGCGCATTCAGCACGTCCAGCACGTAACTCACGTTGAACCCAATTTCCAGCTCGCTGCCGTTATAGCTGACATCCAGCATCTCTTCCGCTTCTTCCTGTTCAGGGTTATTCGCGGTAATTTTTAGCTGATTTTCGGTGATATGCAGACGAACGCCACGGAATTTCTCATTCGACAGAATCGCAGCACGGGCAAAGGCCTGTTTCAGCAGATCGCAACCGGCTTCCAGCACCTTATCCGGATTCTTGGGCAACACACGACGATAATCCGGGAAGCGACCATCCACCAGCTTAGAGGTGAAGATATAGTCGCCCACATGTGCACGGATATTACTGCTGCCAATCTGTACCTGAAGCGGCGTATCGCCGCCATCCAGCAGACGCAACAGCTCGATAACCCCTTTACGCGGCACGATGACCGAATGGCTGGGCAGCGCCTGGCCAACGGGCATGGAACAGACGGCCAGACGGTGACCATCGGTGGCGACCGTACGCAGTTCTTCGCCTTCGGTCTCAAACATCATGCCATTCAGGTAGTAACGCACGTCCTGATGCGCCATGGAAAACTGCGTGGCTTCAATAAGCCGTTTCAGCGTTGCCTGCGGCAGCGTGAATTCCACCTCGCTCTGCCAGTCATCCAGGTTGGGGAAGTCGCTGGCGGGCAAGGTCGAAAGCGAGAAACGGCTGCGGCCAGAGCGCACCAACATCCGTTCGCCTTCCAGTGTGACGTTGATCTCTGCGCCTTCCGGCAGGCCGCGACAAATATCGAGAAATTTGCGTGCCGGCACGGTGGTTGCGCCAGGCTCGTGCGCCTGAGTAAGCGCCACGCGCGCCACCATTTCCATTTCCAAATCGGTGCCGGTCAGCAACAGCGATCCGTCATTCACCTGCATCAGCAGGTTGCCAAGGATCGGCAGCGTCGGACGACCACCAAGGGGGCCGCTGACTTGCTGCAGCGGCTTTAGCAACTGTTCACGTTCAACAATAAATTTCATAGCGTCACGAAGATAATGTTCTGATGAGATTAGAGAAATCTTCTTTGATGTCGTGGCTTTCTTCACGCAACTGCTCAATCTTGCGGCAGGCATGAAGCACCGTGGTATGGTCGCGACCGCCAAAAGCATCGCCAATTTCCGGCAAACTGTGGTTGGTCAGCTCTTTCGCCATCGCCATCGCCATTTGACGCGGACGCGCGACTGAGCGCGAACGGCGCTTAGAGAGCAAATCCGCGACTTTAATTTTGTAGTACTCCGCAACGGTCTTCTGAATATTATCAATAGTGACCAGTTTTTCCTGCAGGGCCAGCAGATCCCGCAATGCTTCGCGAACGAAATCGATCGTAATCGCCCGACCGGTAAAGTTAGCGTTCGCAATCACCCGGTTCAGTGCCCCTTCCAGCTCACGTACGTTCGAACGTAAACGCTTGGCAATAAAGAAGGCCACTTCGCCCGGCAAACGAATGTCGTTTTCGTCCGCCTTTTTCATCAGGATCGCAACGCGGGTTTCCAGTTCAGGTGGTTCGATCGCCACGGTCAGGCCCCAGCCAAACCGTGACTTCAGTCGATCTTCAACCCCGTTGATCTCTTTGGGGTAACGATCCGACGTCAAAATGATCTGTTGATTGCCTTCCAGCAGGGCATTGAAGGTGTGAAAAAATTCTTCCTGCGAACGCTCTTTATTGGCAAAAAACTGAATGTCATCGATCAACAGCGCATCAACCGAGCGGTAATAACGCTTAAACTCTTCAATCGCGTTATTTTGCAGCGCTTTTACCATGTCCTGCACAAAGCGCTCGGAATGCATGTAAACCACTTTCGCATTTGGCTTACGCGCAATGATGCCATTACCCACGGCGTGCAGCAGGTGAGTTTTGCCGAGGCCAGTACCGCCATAAAGGAACAACGGATTGTAGGCACCGCCAGGGTTATCGGCCACCTGGCGTGCCGCCGCGCGCGCCAGTTGGTTAGATTTACCTTCAACAAAGTTATCGAAGTTATGGCGATTGTTAACATTGGACCGATAGGTCACATCCGCAGGAGCAGGCACGTTGTCCCAGCTCGGACGTAAAATCTGTGTCGGTGCCGGACGGCTTGGCACAGGCTCCGCCGGCGCACTGACGCTGGCCATCGCGGGCTGGCTGACCGCTGCGGCGTGTTGAACCGGACGCGTGCCCACCTCAAAACGCAACAGCGGGACATTGGCACCGCAGAATTCGTTCAGCAATGCGTTGATGCTGTTTAGGTATTTATCCCGAACCCAGTCGAGTACGAAGCGGTTAGGAGCATACAAGGCAAGCGTATTGTCGTTTAATTCAGCCTGTAGTGGACGGATCCACATGCTGAATTCGGTGGCAGGGAGCTCATCCTGCAAACGGGCAAGACACTGTTGCCAAAGCGTAAGTGACACGGCGGACTCCACTCGTACAAATTCGATAAGAAAAAGTAGGCACTAATCTAAGAAACGTTCATTTTTGACACAGACGAAAGAAAGCGCCTGCGACCGCTATCAGCGGTTTTCCACCCCGCAACCATCGGAGGATCGCCAGAGGGAGGGCGGATCATAGCGCAAAGCGCGACAGAGATCTTCCCTTTCTACACAGTTTTTCTCCTTTTTATCCACAGGGCATGAACGCGGGTAAAAGTCTACGCCTGCGGCAGAAAAAACCACCTGGGATCGTGCTGAATGATCCAAATTTTCGGACGGCTTCTCGTTTTTGACGTGTGGCAGGCGAATTTGATCGCAATAAGATCCTGCGCGATCCTTGCGCTTTAACGCAGACCCCGTATAATTCTCCCCCCGGCGTTGTCGCGTAAAGCCCAATGCCCGGACTCAGCGGGCTGTATCCGGGTTTTCTGGCACCGCGACAAGCGAAGTAAATTGACTCGGGACTGTACAATTATTACAATCCCGCCTCTTTATTAAAGACACATTGAGGCGTCGGTCTGTTTGTTGGCCCGAAAACGCGTCACCCAGTGAAAATTTTCAAGTTTAGGTAGAAATCGCCATGAAACGCACTTTTCAACCGTCCGTACTGAAGCGCAACCGTTCACACGGCTTCCGTGCTCGTATGGCTACTAAAAATGGTCGTCAGGTTCTGGCACGTCGTCGTGCTAAAGGCCGCGCTCGTCTGACCGTTTCTAAGTAATAAAGCTAACCCTGATGGGTAAGCTCGCATTTCCCAGGGAGTTACGTTTGTTAACTCCCACTCATTTCACTTTCGTCTTTCAGCAGCCACAACGGGCTGGCACGCCGCAAATTACTATTCTCGGCCGCCTTAACGCGCTGGGGTATCCCCGCATCGGTCTTACCGTCGCGAAAAAACATGTGAAACGCGCTCACGAACGTAACCGGATCAAGCGATTGACCCGCGAAAGCTTTCGTCTGCGTCAACATGAATTGCCGTCGATGGACTTTGTGGTGATCGCGAAAAAGGGTGTTGCCGATCTCGATAACCGTATGTTGGCGGAAGCGTTGGAGAAATTATGGCGTCGTCACTGTCGCCTGGCGCGCGGTTCCTGATCGTCCTGATACGCGTATATCAACGCGGTATCAGTCCATTGCTGGGGCCACACTGTCGGTTTCATCCGACCTGCTCTCAATACGGAATTGAGGCCTTACGCAGGTTTGGCGTGATAAAAGGCAGTTGGTTGACTTTAAAACGCGTATTAAAATGCCACCCTTTGAACCCGGGTGGTGACGATCCTGTGCCGCCAAAAACCTTTGATACCAGAGAACATTAACGATGGATTCGCAACGCAATCTCTTTCTCATCGCTTTTCTGTTCGTGTCTTTCATGATCTGGCAAGCTTGGCAGACGGACCACGCTCCGAAGCCATTGCAGACCCAGACCACGCAAAACACCAACAGCGCTGCCGGTGATGCTACCGGTGTTCCCGCCAGTGGCCAGGGTAAAACGATCACCGTTAAGACCGATGTCCTGTCATTAACCATCAACACTCGCGGTGGCGATGTTGATCAGGCGCTGCTGCTGACTTACCCGGATAAGCTGGGTTCTGACAAGCCGTTTGAGCTGCTTGAAACCACACCATCGTTTGTCTATCAGGCGCAGAGCGGTCTGACTGGCCGTAATGGTCCGGACAACCCGAACAATGGTGCGCGTCCGCTGTATACCACGGCACAGGATCACTTCGAACTGGCTGACGGTCAGAGCGAGCTGCGTGTTCCGATGACGTTCACGGCGGAAAACGGCGTTGTCTATACCAAAACGTTTGTGTTCAAGCGTGGCGACTATGCAGTTAACGTTGATTACAACATTAACAACACCAGCCAGCAGCCGCTGGAAGTGTCAATGTTTGGTCAGTTAAAACAGACCATCGATTTGCCTAAGCACCGCGATACCGGCAGCAATAACTTTGCGCTGCATACCTTCCGCGGTACGGCTTACTCCACCAGCGAATCGAAATACGAAAAGATTAAGTTCGATACCATCGCCGATAACGAAAACCTCAACACCACCACCACCAATGGCTGGGTGGCGATGTTGCAGCAGTATTTCGCTACCGCCTGGGTGCCGCGCACGCAGGGAACCAACACGCTTTACACCAGCAATCTGGGAAATGGCGTGGCGGCTATCGGCTATAAATCTGCGCCGGTCACCGTTGCACCGGGTGCACAGCAGACACTGGATGCCACACTGTGGGTAGGTCCGGAAATTCAGGATAAAATGGCCGCGATTGCGCCGCATCTTGACCTGACTGTGGACTATGGATGGTTATGGTTTATCTCTCAGCCGCTGTTTAAACTGTTGAAGTTCATTCACAGCTTTATCGGTAACTGGGGCTTCTCCATCATCATCATCACGTTCATCGTGCGTGGCATCATGTACCCGCTGACGAAAGCGCAGTACACCTCGATGGCGAAAATGCGCATGCTGCAGCCGAAGATTCAGGCGATGCGTGAGCGTTTAGGGGATGATAAGCAGAAGCAGAGCCAGGAAATGATGGCGCTGTATAAGGCTGAAAAAGTGAATCCGCTGGGTGGCTGTCTGCCGCTGGTGATTCAGATGCCTATCTTCCTGGCCTTGTACTACATGCTGTCTGGCTCGGTTGAACTGCGTCATGCGCCGTTTATTTTATGGATTCATGACCTGTCAGCGCAGGATCCGTACTATATTCTGCCGATCCTGATGGGCATCACCATGTTCTTCATTCAGAAGATGTCACCGACGACGGTGACCGATCCGATGCAGCAGAAGATCATGACGTATATGCCTGTAATTTTCACCGTGTTCTTCCTGTGGTTCCCGTCAGGTCTGGTGTTGTACTACATCGTCAGTAACCTGGTGACCATTCTCCAGCAGCAGCTGATCTATCGCGGGCTGGAAAAACGTGGCTTACACAGCCGCGACAAGAAGAAAGCGTAAAACCGTCGCGGGAGGTCTCCCGCGATAAAACAGGTTATGCTCAGGCGGTCAAAGCGACCGCCTTTTTTTTTTGTAGTGAGAGAAAATGTATGAGCCATAGCGATACCATTGTTGCTCAGGCCACGCCGCCCGGACGCGGCGGCGTTGGCATTTTGCGTGTTTCCGGTCCGCAGGCCGCAGAGGTTGCCCGCCAGGTGCTGGGTAAACTCCCTAAACCACGTTATGCCGACTACTTATCGTTTAACGACAGTGATGGCAGCGTGCTGGATCAGGGCATCGCGCTATGGTTTCCTGGCCCTAACTCCTTTACCGGCGAGGATGTGCTGGAGCTGCAAGGTCACGGCGGCCCGGTGATTCTGGATCTGCTGCTGAAACGGATTGTGGCCCTGCCCGGATTACGTATCGCGCAGCCTGGGGAGTTTTCTGAACGCGCGTTTCTGAACGACAAACTCGATCTGGCCCAGGCGGAAGCCATTGCCGATCTGATTGACGCCAGCTCAGAACAGGCCGCGCGTTCGGCGGTAAATTCCCTGCAAGGCGCATTCTCTGTCCGTGTTAACCAGCTTGTGGAAGCCCTGACTCACCTGCGTATCTACGTGGAAGCGGCCATTGACTTTCCAGATGAAGAGATCGATTTCCTGTCTGACGGCAAAATCGAAGGGCAGCTTAATGCTGTCATTCGCGATCTCGATGCGGTGCGCGCGGAAGCCAGACAGGGCAGCCTGCTGCGCGAAGGGATGAAAGTCGTCATTGCCGGTCGGCCAAATGCCGGAAAATCGAGCCTGCTTAATGCACTTGCCGGGCGTGAAGCGGCTATCGTCACGGATATCGCCGGCACCACGCGCGATGTGCTGCGTGAACACATCCATATTGATGGTATGCCACTGCATATCATTGATACCGCCGGT
Organism: Pantoea stewartii subsp. stewartii; assembly: GCF_008801695.1. GTDB lineage: Bacteria > Pseudomonadota > Gammaproteobacteria > Enterobacterales > Enterobacteriaceae > Pantoea > Pantoea stewartii. The sequence goes on along the minus strand of NZ_VZPF01000010.1, from coordinate 8,048 downwards.
TTACGCGAAGCCAGTGATGAGGTGGAACGTATCGGCATCGAGCGCGCCTGGCATGAAATAGAACAGGCGGACCGCGTACTGTTTATGGTTGATGGCACCACCACGCAGGCGACCGAACCGGCGGAAATCTGGCCCGATTTTGTCGCTCGCCTGCCGTCTCAACTGCCGATCACCGTGGTGCGGAATAAAGCGGACATCACCGGTGAAACGCTCGGCCTGACGGACGTCAATGGTCATGCCCTGATCAGACTATCTGCCCGCACCAGCGAAGGGATTGATACCTTACGTGATCACCTCAAACAGACCATGGGGTTTGCCGACAATATGGAAGGCGGCTTCCTGGCACGCCGTCGTCATTTGCAGGCACTGGAATTAGCCGCAACCCACCTGGAGCAGGGAAAACATCAACTGCTGGGCGCATGGGCAGGGGAATTACTGGCAGAAGAATTGCGTCTGGCGCAGCAGGCGCTAAGTGAAATTACGGGTGAATTTACCTCGGACGATCTGTTAGGCCGGATTTTCTCCAGTTTCTGTATTGGTAAGTAGCTCAGCGGGCAGACGGCGGTGGAAATGTGCATCCAGAAACGCAATCCGCCGTGCGTTGCGCATCGGTTGCCGTAACGCAAGGTATGATAACGAGGGATAAGATTGCTCACGTTTTGCGGCGTGCCAGGTCATTCACACTAAACCGGGCGAATAGGCATCCAAAAGCGTGAACGCAACGTACAGGTTAAATACTGGATGTTTTCCTGGAGAGTTATATGACGATACCGCTCGATGATGCCGCGCTGAATACGTTGTTTTACCAGGCCCGTACGCACAGTCACTGGCAGCCTGAACCGGTGCAGCAGTCGCTGCTGGAGAAGCTCTATCAGATGGTTGCCCTGGCACCGACCTCGGCCAACTGCTCACCCGGTCGCTTTGTTTTTGTCACCTCTGCGGAGGGAAAAGAAAAGCTGAAGCCGGCCCTGGCCTCCGGCAACCTTGAGAAAACCCTGCGCGCCCCTGTCACCGTGATTATTGCCTGGGACAGCGAGTTTTATCAGCATCTGACCATGTTGTTTCAACATGCCGATGCGCGAAACTGGTTTACCAACACACCCGATCTGGTTAAAGAAACCGCATTTCGTAACAGTAGCCTGCAGGCAGGCTATCTGATCATGGCCGCGCGTGCGCTGGGGCTGGATGCAGGCCCGATGTCAGGATTCGATCCGCTTAAAGTGAACGCGGCCTTTTTTGCCGGTACCAGCTGGCAGGCCAACCTGCTCATTAACCTGGGCTATGGCTTACCCGACAAGCTCCCGCCCCGATTACCCCGGCTGAGCCTGGAGCAGGCCTGCCAGTTCGTCTGAGGTACTGGAGCGTTACGAGCTTACCGTAACGCTCACTGCTTTCCCGCCCTTTAGTCTGGTGCGTACGGTTTTAATGCGCGTCGATAAAGGCGATTTTCAATACAAACAGCAAGGCGACAATGACGACGCAGGGGCTGATTTCTCGCCAGCGACCGGTGCCCAGCTTCATTACACAGTACGCAATAAAGCCCAGTGCGATGCCTTCTGTAATCGAAAAACTAAAGGGCATCATGGCGGCAGTTACAAATGCCGGGACGGCTTCGGTCAGGTCATCCCATTTGACGCGGGACAGGCTGGCCGTCATCAGCACGCCAACATAGATTAACGCGCCTGCCGCAGCATAGGCCGGTACCATGGCCGCCAGGTGCGATAAAAACGTGACGAGTAGGAACAGAAGGCCTGTGACCACGGCCATCAATCCGGTACGGCCGCCGACAGCTACGCCGGAGGTACTTTCAATATAGGCGGTCACCGATGACGTTCCTGCCAGCGCGCCCGTTACCGAACTGATGCTGTCGACATACAACGCCTGTTTCATGCGCGGGAACGTGCCTTTTTCATCAGCCAGTCCGGCTTTGTCGGTCACGCCAATCAAGGTGCCGGACGAGTCAAACAGATTGACCAGCATAAAGGAGAATATGACGCCTGCCATGCCGATGTTGAACGCGCCTTTAATATCAACCTGACCGACAATCGCGGTGACAGATGGCGGCGCAGAAACTACGCCCGTAAACGTCACGTCGCCCAGCAGCCAGCCCAACGCCGTAGTGACGATCATCGAAATGAGCACGGCGGCGTGAATGTTGCGTGAGGCCAGAATGGCGATAATAAAGAAGCCCAGCGCACCCAGCAGCACATTGTGTGAGCTGAGGTTACCCACGCTGACCAGCGTATCCGGGTTGGCCACAATGATACCGGCGTTTTTCAGGCCCATCATGGCAATGAACAGGCCAATGCCAGCGGTGATGCCTACGCGCAGGCTAAGCGGAATATTGGCGATCATCCAGTAACGTACCCGCAACAGAGTCAGGATGAGCAGACCCAGTGCGCCCCAGAAGATGGCACCCATGCCGACCTGCCATGAGTAACCCATCGCGCCGACGACCACAAAGGCAAAAAAGGCATTGAGGCCCATCGCCGGGGCCAGGGCGACAGGAAGATTGGCAAACAGCCCCATCAGGATGCTGCCGAACGCGGCAATCAAACAGGTCGTTACGAACACTGCCCGGGTATCCATGCCTGCGACACCTAAAATCTGCGGGTTCACAAAAACAATGTATACCATGGTCAAAAACGTGGTAATGCCTGCGATCACTTCGGTACGAACCGTTGTACCATGCTCCTGCAGTTTGAATACGCGCTGAAAAAGGCCTTGTTTATTCATGCCATTTATCCAGAAGAAAATTTCACCGGCGCGTATCCTGGCGATTTTGCCCCGGCAATACAATGATTTTTCGCAACCGATTGCCATATCCCGGCCCCTCAGGGCCACGCTGACGTGTTAAGGTACCCCGAACAAAAGGAGGAGTCAGATGTCTGTTGAATGCGTCTTTTTCGATTGTGACGGTACCCTGGTTGACAGTGAAGTCCTGTGCACCCGCGCGTATGTCACCACCTTTGCCCAGTACGGGATTACGCTCTCTCTACAGGAGATGTTCGAAAAGTACAAAGGGGTAAAGCTGTATGACATCATCCGCGACGTCAGTGAAACGCATCGGGTCGCTCTGCCGCTGGAGGACGTTGAACCGGCCTACCGGCGCGAAGTGGCCCGTTTGTTTGACCGTGAACTGAAGCCGATAGCCGGTGCGAAGGCACTGGTCGGGCAAATGGCAGTACCGATATGCGTGGTGTCAAACGGCACGGTGAAAAAGATGCAGCACTCGCTGGGCCTCACCGGCATGCTGAATCATTTCGCTGACCGTCTTTACAGCGGTTACGATATTGGCCACTGGAAGCCCGAACCCGAGCTGATGTTTCACGCAGCCCAACAAATGCAGGTACCCGTCGAGCGCTGTATTTTGGTGGATGACTCCGAAGCGGGGGCGCGTGCCGGTATCGCAGCAGGCATGCCGGTGTTTTATTACTGTGCCGACGCTCATAATCCCGAACTCCATCATCCGCTGGTGACCGTGTTCACCGATATGGCCGCGTTACCCGCGCTGTGGCGCGCCAGAGGCTGGAACCTGACGCGCTGACTCAGGTCACCCAATGTCGTTTATCCACCCGACTGAGCAGCATTCCCAGTAATAAGCTGCCCACCAGCGTGACGGTAAAAACGGCAGGCAGGTCGAGCCAGGGACGCGCCATATCGTCATAGTGATGGGTGCGAATAAAATGGATGAACAGGGCGTGAAAGCCGTAGATGGGCAGAGAGTAGCGCGAAATGATGGCCAGACCGGGCAGCGTACGTTGATTAAAGGCATTTTTGAACACCACCAGCGCGCTTATTGCGGCAATGAATACCAGCGGTCCGCAATAGAGATACCACGTATCGTTAAAGGCACCATTAACGATTAACGCGCGCTTCGTACCCAGCATAATGCCGGTCACGCAGGCCACAAAGGTCACGGCAGCCAACGGTGTGATAGCGCGCCTTTCTGTGTCCATGGTACCGATCGCCCGGCCTAATAAGGCGTAGAGCAGGTAATAGATACTGTCGCCGCTCAGGTAAAGGTTAATGGGCAACCAGTGAAAGCGCCCCCACGACTGGTCCATGGTATTGGGATTCGCGAGGACCACCACAATCAGCACCAGTAGCGCCACGTAGCGCGGCCGCACGCTTTTTACCTGAATCAGGGGCGACAAGAGGTAAATCCCCATGAGCGCGAAGAAAAACCACAGATGGTAGAACACCGGCTTCTGCAGCATTTTTAAAATTGAACGGCCTTCGCCAATTGGCGTCAGCAGGCTGATATAAACCAGTGACACGGCACTGTAAAAAACCAGACATCCCAGCAGTCGCCACAGGTGGCGCGGCTGCGTACTGCGTTCACCAAAGAACAGATAGCCTGAAATCATAAAAAACAGCGGCACACAGATGCGTGACGCTGAATTGAACAGGTTAGCAATATCCCACCAGTGACCTTTTATGGCCATCGGCCCGGTCAGATACCACGTTGTGGTGTGAATGACGATGACCATCAGGCAGGCAATCGCCCGCAAATTATCAATCCAGTAAATCTTTTGCGACATGGTGTCCTCTGGCGCAGCACCGTCCCGGTGCAAAGCGTAGCCAGTCGCGTCGACGTCAACAAGCGCAATAGCGGGGATTCAGAACCCTCTGTGCACAGGATCGCATGAAAACGCATAACCGTATCGGTTAATCAGGCGATGACAGGCCGCCAGCAGGCTAAATCTGACACCAAAAATCCACTCTCGCGGCTGCGCCGCCGGATTTCCGGCTGCATATCACGCGGTCAAAGGGTATACTGTCGCACTCTTTTTTTATCTAGCCGAACCGCGTGCGAACTCATCATGCAAAAGTTTGATACCAAGACCTTTCAGGGCCTGATCCTGACATTGCAGGATTACTGGGCGCGCCAGGGCTGCACCATTGTTCAACCACTGGACATGGAAGTGGGCGCTGGTACTTCACACCCAATGACCTGCCTGCGCGCACTTGGCCCGGAGCCGATTGCTGCGGCCTATGTGCAGCCATCCCGTCGTCCTACCGACGGCCGCTATGGCGAAAACCCGAACCGCTTGCAGCACTACTATCAGTTCCAGGTGATCATCAAGCCGTCGCCGGACAATATTCAGGAGCTGTACCTCGGGTCGCTGAAAGCGCTGGGTATGGATCCTACCGTACACGACATTCGCTTTGTTGAAGATAACTGGGAAAACCCGACGCTGGGTGCCTGGGGACTGGGCTGGGAAGTCTGGCTTAACGGTATGGAAGTGACGCAGTTTACCTATTTCCAGCAGGTCGGTGGCCTGGAGTGTAAACCGGTTACCGGCGAGATCACCTATGGTCTGGAACGTCTGGCCATGTATATCCAGGGCGTGGACAGCGTTTACGATCTGGTCTGGAGCGACGGTCCGTTAGGCAAAACCACCTACGGTGATGTGTTCCATCAGAATGAAGTGGAGCAGTCGACGTATAACTTCGAATATGCCGACGTCGATTTTCTTTTCACCTGTTTCGAACAGTATGAGAAGGAAGCGCAGAAGTTGCTGGCGCTGGAAAAACCGCTGCCTTTGCCCGCTTACGAGCGCATTCTGAAAGCCGCACACAGTTTTAACCTGCTGGACGCGCGCAAGGCGATCTCGGTGACCGAACGTCAGCGTTATATTCTGCGTATTCGCACCCTGACCAAAGCCGTGGCTGAAGCCTATTACGCTTCTCGTGAAGCGCTGGGCTTCCCGATGTGCAATAACAAAAAGTAAGAGGCAGCCATGACTGAGAAAACCTTCCTGGTGGAGATCGGCACCGAAGAGCTGCCACCGAAAGCATTACGTAGCCTGGCAGAAGCCTTTGCTGCCCAGGTGACGGCCGAGTTGGATGCCGCGAATCTGAACCATGGCGAAGTGAGCTGGTTTGCTGCACCGCGTCGCCTGGCGCTGAAAGTCGCCCATTTGAGCGCCTCCCAGCCCGATCGTGAAGTAGAAAAGCGTGGACCTGCCGTTGCCGCCGCCTTTGATGCAGCGGGCAATGCCACCAAAGCGGCAGAAGGCTGGGCACGGGGTAACGGTATCACGGTCGATCAGGCTGAACGTCTGAGCACCGATAAAGGCGAATGGCTGGTCTATCGCGCTCAGGTGAAAGGCGAAGCGGCGCAGGCATTGCTGCCGGGCATGATTGCCACGGCGCTGAGCAAACTGCCGGTACCGAAACTGATGCGCTGGGGCGATAGCGACGTGCAGTTTGTGCGTCCGGTGCACACCGTTACGATGCTGCTGGGCGATGAACTGATCCCCGGCACGATTCTTGGCATCAAGTCCGATCGCGTTATCCGTGGTCACCGCTTCATGGGCGAAAGTGAAATCACGCTTGAGAACGCCGATCAGTATCCGGATGTGCTGGAAAAGCGCGGTCAGGTGATTGCCGACTATCAGGTCCGCAAAGCCATGATCAAAGCCGATGCGGAAGCCGCAGCACGGCGTTTAGGTGGCGTAGCCGACCTGAGTGACAGCCTGCTGGAAGAGGTAACATCGCTGGTGGAATGGCCGGTGGTATTGACCGCCACCTTCGAGGAAAAATTCCTTAAGGTGCCGGCTGAAGCGCTGGTTTACACCATGAAAGGCGATCAGAAGTATTTCCCGGTTTATGACGCGGAAGGCAAACTGCTGCCAAATTTTATTTTCGTCACCAACATTGAGTCGAGCGAGCCGCAGCAGATTATTTCTGGTAATGAGAAGGTGGTGCGCCCGCGTCTGGCGGATGCTGAATTCTTCTTTAATACCGATCGTAAAAAACGTCTTGAAGATCATCTGCCGCGTCTTGAAACCGTATTGTTCCAGAAGGAACTCGGTTCGCTGCGTGATAAAACGGATCGTATTCAGGCGCTGGCGGGCTGGATTGCGGCACAAACGGGCGCAGATGTGAATCACGCCACACGCGCAGGCTTGCTGTCAAAATGCGATCTGATGACTAACATGGTGTTTGAGTTTACCGACACCCAGGGCGTTATGGGCATGCACTATGCGCGTCATGACGGTGAAGCCGAAGATGTCGCTGTGGCGCTGAACGAGCAATATCAGCCGCGTTTCGCAGGTGATGATTTGCCGTCCAGCCCGGTAGCCTGTGCGCTGGCCATTGCTGATAAGATGGATACGCTGGCCGGTATTTTCGGCATCGGTCAACATCCTAAAGGCGATAAAGATCCCTTTGCTCTGCGTCGTGCCGCGCTGGGCGTTTTGCGCATCATCGTGGAAAAAAATCTGCCGCTTGATCTGCAAACGCTCACCGAAGAGGCCGTACGTCTGTATGGCAGCAAGCTGAGCAATGCGAACGTGGTTGATGACGTCATCGACTTTATACTGGGCCGTTTCCGTACCTGGTATCAGGAAGAAGGCCACAGCATCGATACCTTGCAGGCGGTGCTGGCACGTCGTCCAACCCGTCCGGCGGACTTTGATGCACGTATGAAGGCGGTTTCGCATTTCCGTACGCTTGATGAAGCGGCCGCGCTGGCGGCGGCCAACAAGCGTGTCTCGAATATTCTGGCAAAATCAACAGAACCGCTGAATGACAGCGTTCAGGCATCACTGTTGAAAGAAAATGAAGAGATCCAACTGGCCACGTTTGTGACCGCCCTGAGCAGCAAACTGCAGCCTTACTTTGCAGAAGGACGTTATCAGGATGCGTTAATTGAACTGGCGCAGCTGCGTGAAGCGGTAGACAACTTCTTCGATAAAGTGATGGTGAATGCAGAAGACCCGGCGGTGCGAATTAACCGACTGACGCTGCTGTCGAAACTGCGTGAGCTGTTCCTGCAGGTGGCCGATATCTCGCTGCTGCAGTAATCGGTTCTGATACAGATAAAAGGGACGAGATATCGTCCCTTTTTTTATGCCGCCACCCGACCTGCTGGTGGCACTTTATCTTTTTGCGGACGCAATAAAAGAACGTAAGCGTCGCATTCAGACCGTATTGACGTTCAGGCAGAGGGAAGCTCGACCTTCCATGGCAGCAGATCGCGGACCCGGTTCACCGGCCAGTCCTGTATATGACCGATGACGTAACGCAACCACGTC
>NZ_VZPF01000009.1 GCF_008801695.1 Pantoea stewartii subsp. stewartii | reverse complement strand
AATGGAGGCGAAGCGCCTCAAGGAGCCATGTCCGGTGTTTCACGCGATAGTGTCCATTAAAAAATGATGGACACTATTTTCCCGGAACCGGAGCCCGCTGCACAGACGGTTTAAATGTGACGCTTACGAACGCTCAGCAGGCACGGCTGCTGCGCCAGCGCAACCCGTTGCGGATTATTGCGTGCCAGATGTGTTTCAAGAACGTTTTCACCGTTGAAGCAAAACGGAATATGGCTGATTTGCAGATCGCTGCTCACCAGCGTTCCAAACGTGTGCTGCGTGAGAAAATGTCTGCACTCTTCCGGCGTCATGCTGGTGTCTTTTACGTTAAGCATTCACAATATCCTGGCTGAATTCCCTTTCGTCTTTATGCCATTAACCCCTCACCTCTGTCACGCTGCGAAACGTGACAGGATGAAAAAGGAGCAAGCGATGACAGAAATCACTTCAGGACAGTGCCACTGTGGTGCGGTTGCGTTTACTGTTGAACTGCTGGATGGACTGAATACGGCCCGACGCTGTAACTGTTCATTTTGCCGGATGCGCGGTGCCGTGGTGGTGTTTGCCCCTGCTTCGGGGCTGACGATCCACAAAGGGAAAGCGGCGCTGAGTGAATACCGCTTTAATTCCGGACAGGCGGTGCATTATTTCTGCTCGGTTTGTGGTATTTACACCTTCCACCAGAGCCGCTCTAATCCCGAACAGTTCGGGGTTAACGCGGCGTGCCTGACAGGCGTTTCCCCTTTTGATTTCGCCTCCGTTCCCGTGACGGATGGCATGAACCATCCCAAAGATGGGGGCAAAGGCGGCGTGGCGGGACATCTGATTTACCAGCCGGAAACGTCATGATCCCTTCAGGTCAGCGAACGGACCTGTTCGAGCATCAGCAATGAATGGCTGAAAATCGCATCGGCCACCACCAGAGAAACCTCTTCTGGCAGGCTGCCACGTACCCGGATCATCGCAGCCGGTAAAGCAGACACAAAGCCATTCAGGATAGTGTGCATCTGCTCCTCACTGAACCGCACGCTGCGGGCACTGCCCAGAAAGTGTGAGGGCGCGATCTGCGTGATGCGATGCAGCTTGCCCGCCGGGCCAGTGACACCAAGGGGTAACTGGATGTCATCGCGGTCCATTTTGCGCTGAGAGCGCGCGGGCCAGGCGGAGACCAGACAACGAAACGGTGCCAGCCGAAAACTCCCCTCGCGCTCGATGAACAATCTGATATGTCGGGCATCCAGACTGGTGATGCCTGTTAACCACTGAAATACCAGGCAACGCATTATCGCTTCGCGATCGGTAAGCGCGCTGCGCGATCCCATCAGTAATCCCATCAGTGCCTCAAGGCCCGGACCGCCCGATTGTTCATGACTGCATGCGGGCGGGAATCCCAGCGCCTGGCACAGGTTTTCGGTGGGAAGGCGGTAGCACTGCGTCCGGTCCGCATTCCAGCGACGGTCGTCACGCGTGATGCACAATTGCCAGCCCCCGCCTTCCTGGCGAAGCGGCCTGGCATCCGGTACAGGCAGGCCCAATTCACGCGCCAGCGCAAGACACAGAAAGGCGTTGTCGCTGTCGGCATGTGCGCTGGCCATATCGGACATTATGGATTCGTCATCCAGCTCAACGGGCTGCTGGTTTACCGGCAGCATGATAAGTGCACCCGGTAACCGGTATCCCACTTTTTGCAATACGGTGAAAACCCCACAGGATTTTGTCTGGAAAGCTTGGTTCTTTTCCTTTTCTGTCAATGGGATGGGGCTTAGTAGGTTTTCGAAGAAATAGCTCACCCTGACTGAGTGGTGGGCGGCACGTTGCAGCGGCAGTGACAGTGAGAGAGGCCGGGTGAGCGGATGCTGAAGCCAGCTGGCAGCGTACTGGAAGCTCAGCGTCCCGTCATGATGCTGCATTAACGTTCCGACCCGCTCACCGTTCATCCAGGCGATGAGTTTTGCCATTACCAGGCATCCTCCGCTAGCGTGGTCGGGGGCGTTTTGATCTGCAGCGCCAGAGCAATATCCAGCGCCTGCAAAATTTTAAACAGCGTTTCCAGTGAGGTAGACTCAGGATAATTTTCAAAATGAGACAGCGTTGCCTGTTTCAGGCCCACGCGTTTGGCCAGGTCGGTTTGGGTCCAGCCCTGCTGCTGACGCAGGCGTTTCAGCTGATTGGCTAACTGCCGGGGACTGTAAATCATCTTGCGCGCTCCATCATTCATCAGAATTTATCCCTTGAAGGGGATATTTATAGCGTTGATGCCCCTTTTGATAACGGCAATATTATCCCTTGCAGGGGATATAAGGACAAAAAATGAGCAGGCCCGTTAACACCACTTTTCCGCTGACCGTGACTCACACGCTGAGTGAGCAGGACAAGCAGGATCTCTTTACCGGGCTGCGTGCCTGGAATCATCAGTTTATTGACACGGCGTTATGGGGACCGCTGTCGGTCATGTGTCGTCACGATCAGGGGCCGTTACAAGGCGGACTGGCTGGCAGCATTAAAGGCCGCTGGCTGTGTATTGATTACCTGTGGGTTAGTGAAGCCCAACGTGGTGCGGGCCTGGGCGGTGAGCTGATTCGTGCTGCGGAACAGGCGGCTGTGGCCAGAGGCTGCCACAGCGCACAAGTGGATACCTTTAGCTTTCAGGCCCTGCCCTTTTACCAGAAACAGGGCTATGTCCTGAAAAATTGGTCACGGTGATCCGCAGGCGGATCTCGCCATCGATCGCGACCTGATCCTGTTCAGGCTGAGGCGCGCCCCAGTCGAACGTCGTCCAGCCCAAACCGAAGCCAAACGGATAGCGTGCGCCAAAATGAAACGCGATAGGCGTTCCACCGCTTTTCAGTTTGTGGTTGTAATAGAACGGCATCGCGCCGACGTTTTTCGGGATACTGACCACCAGTCGCCCCTGCGGTTCTGCCCGCCCCGTCAGCACATCGGCAATCGCCCAGCCGCCTTCCTGGCCCGGCGCCCAGGCGAGCATGAAGGCCGCGACGCGCTCCTCCAGTCCTTGCAGGTTGTAAGGTCGCCCACCCGTCATCACCACAATCAGGGGCTTACCTGTGGCGGCCAGCGCCTCCAGCAGCGGCTGCTGAACGCCGGGCAGAGTCAGGCTGTCGGTATCCGATCCTTCGCCTACGGTGCCGCTTTGAAACAACCCCGCCAGATCCCCCACGCAGGCAATCACGACATCGCTTTGTCGGGCAACCTCAACCGCCTCGTCAATCAACCCGGTGTCCTGAGACACCGGCGACTGCTGCATTGGTTTCGCCCCGCTGTCCCCCGGGAAAACCGGCGCACCGGCGGTGCGGGTTTCAATGATATGGCACCCTTTGGCATAGCGGACCTGCTGTTCACCCAGATAGTGTTGCATTGCGGCCAGCGGCGTGGTGACCTGCGATGTTTCTTCCAGCATATCGCTGATGATCAGGTGAACCGGAAAACTGTAGCCGCTCAGCAAAGCCAGCGGATCGTCAGCACAGGGCCCGACTACCGCCACGCGCGCGCCGGTTTTCAGCGGCAGAATCCCGTTATTTTCCAGCAGTGTAATTGACTGTGTTGCGACCGTACGCGCTACCTGACGGGTTTCCTCGTGCTGAAGACAAATGTCCGCTTCACGGATGTACGGATCGTCGAATAACCCCAGGCGAAATTTTTCTGTCAGAATACGGCTGACAATACGGTCAATCGTTTCCATCGACAGCAGTTGACGGGATACCGCCTCGGCCAGATGACGCGCGCAGTCATCCTTAGGCAGTTCGACATCCAGACCGGCATTAAACGCCAGTGCCGCCGACTCCGCCGCATCCTGCGAAATGCCGTGATGCTGATGTAGCAAACTGACGCCGCCATAGTCCGCCACGATAAGGCCATCGAATCCCCACTGCTCCCGAAGCACGTCGGTCAGTAAAAAACGATCGCTGTGGCTGGGTTGATTATCGATGTCATGGTAAGCGGGCATGACCGAGCCGGCATTAGCCAGCTTTACGGCCATTTCGAACGGCAGCAGGAACGTGTCGTTCAGTTCGCAAAAACCGAGATGGACAGGCGCATGATTGCGCGCACCTTCGCTAAATGAATGGCCTGCATAGTGTTTCAGCGTAGCCAGCAGATCGCGCCGCTCGCCCTGTAAACCTTCGACATAGGCCGTTGCCATCACGCCCACCAGCCAGGGATCTTCTCCAAAGGTTTCTTCCGTTCTGCCCCAGCGGACATCCCGTGACACATCCAGTACCGGAGCCAGCCCCTGCTTACAGCCAACGGAACGCGCTTCGGCACCGATATGCTGTGCCGCCCGTTTCACCAGCCCGGCATCCCAGGTAGAACCGTAGTTAAGCGAGGACGGAAAGAGCGTAGCGCCTTTGCAGAGTAAACCCACGAGGCACTCCTCATTAAACAGGGCCGGGATGCCAAGGCGCGAGCCTTCAACCAGGTCGCGTTGTAAACGGTTCGCGGCACGCACGCCAGTGACGGCATCAACAATGTGCGTGCCCAAAGGACAGGTAATCTGACCGACGCCGTGCGTTAACCGCGCCTTCAGGATGGTGTGTTCGCTGACGCCCGTGAAGTCATCGCTCAAATCGCTTCGCGGCTGATGATTGCCCTGTTCATCCAGGATGAGCCAGTAGGCGTGCATCTGGGCGAACTTCTCTTCGGCCGTCATGCGCGACAACAGATCGTCTACGCGTACGTCGATGGGCTGATGAGGATCCTTATACATCTCGGTCATGTTTCTCTCCTTTCGCTGAGATCAAATTGTGTTTTCAGCATCGTGTCGGGCTTCTGCGGCGCGTTTTGCCGCCAGCGCTTCGGCAATCGCATTGACTCGCGGGCTGTTAAGTTGGTAGAAAAAAAGCAGAAGCAGCATGGCGATAAACAGCACGCCGGGGATGATGTTATGCATCAGGTTGATGGTGGTAATGACCTGGGGTGACTGTGCAGCGACGCCGGGTTGGTAGTGCACCAGACCGAGGATCCAGCCCACGACGGCACCGCCCATGGCCAGGCCAAATTTGATGGCAAATAAGGCGGTTGAGAAAACCAGGCCGTCGAGACGTCTGCCGCTGCGATGTTCTTCATAATCCACGACGTCAGAAAACATATTCCATTGAACAGGCGTGGTCAGATTCTGAACAAAGCCAAAAACAATATTTAACCCAATGATTAACCAGACCTGGGACGGTGGAATTAAATAAATGACCGTCAGAAAGAAAACAAAACTGACAAGACAGACCTGATAAGCACGAATGCGGTCGAATTTTCCTAATATACGTTCTGATAAAAATGCACCGCATAATGCGGCTATCATGCCCGTAACAATAAAAGTAAAGACCAGGTCAGGTCGCCGTAAGACATAATTCATGTAATAAAGGGGCGATGAGCCGCGCGTCACGACGGCGGTCAGGAGCAGGATGTTAAAAATAATAATGATGCGCCACTGATTGTTTTTAGCGAGCAGCTTGAGATCCGACCACATTGACCCCGCTGTATCGTTGTGGGGTAAATAACGCTCACGCGTCATAAAGAAGCAGCAGTAGATTAACACCACGCCCAGAAATCCCATCAGGCCCATGGCGTAAAGGTAACCCTCTGCCTTGTCTCCCTGCCCCAGCAATTCGACCAGCGGCAGGCCGATCACCGTGACCACCAGTCCGCCGATAAACGCACAGGCAAACCGCCAGGATTGCAGCGAATGGCGCTCGCGTGGATCCAGGGTTAAGGCTCCGGGCATCGCGCAGTAAGGCACATTGACAGCAGAATAAATAAAACTGAGAATTGCATAGGTGACGCAGGCATAGACAATTTTGGCGGTCGGGCCTGCATCCGGCACGTAAAAGGTGATCAGGCAACTGACGCCGAACGGAATCGCGAACCACATGAGCCACGGGCGAAAACGGCCATGACGGGTTCGGGTACGATCGACCAGTGCCCCAATACAGGGATCGACAAACGCATCGGCCAGGCGCACCACTAAAAACATGGTGCCCATAATCGCGGCCGGTAAGCCGAACACATCCGTGTAAAAATAGGCCAGAAATAAGGTGGCGGTTTGCCATACCATCGAACTGGCGGCATCACCGATGCCGTAACCCAGTTTTTCTTTCGTTTTAAGCTCAGAGGATATAGTCATTATAATTCGCCTTATAATTCGGTAATTACCTGTCTTAATCAGCTATCCCTGGCCCACGCGCAGGCAGGCCCGGCTCAAGTATTAGTAAACTGCGCCAGGTCAACAATTACCGAAATTAACAGCCAAATTATGTTTTTTAGTTTTTTCTGTGGTTTGTGATACAGGACATATTGATTACTCTCTAATATAAAATTTTGCGCGAACCGGGGATGAAAAATAGCGATGTGCATCTGGCATTAATCTGTTAAATGCCCCTTTAGCACAAACCGACTGGGAAAATATGCATTTTTGAAATAGTATTGTTTAGTTACTATTTGTATTGTGTTCTGCCGCGTTATGACAAATAATATCCCTTCAGGGACAGTTTTACCGCTTGAGACGCTTTATCCTGCCCATTGACAGACAGAAAACCACGCCATTCGCTCGAATAATGGTTAATTAACTGAACGTCATAGTGAAAAGCTTGTAAAATCAGTGCAGGATAACCGCGAGGGCCGCAGTAACTTTTAAGAGGAAATGGAATGCTTGAACTGTTTGACGTCAGTTACGAAGAACTGCAAACCACCCGTTCAGAAGAACTTTATAAACTTCGCAAGAAAACATTTAGCGATCGTCTGGGATGGGAAGTCATTTGCAGTCAGGGAATGGAGTCCGATGAATTTGATGGGCCCGGTACACGTTATATTCTGGGAATCTGCGAAGGACAATTAGTGTGCAGCGTACGTTTTACCAGCCTCGATCGTCCCAACATGATCACGCACACTTTTCAGCACTGCTTCAGTGATGTCACCCTGCCCGCCTATGGTACCGAATCCAGCCGTTTTTTTGTCGACAAAGCCCGCGCACGTGCGCTGTTAGGTGAGCACTACCCTATCAGCCAGGTCCTGTTTTTAGCGATGGTGAACTGGGCGCAAAATAATGCCTACGGCAATATCTATACGATTGTCAGCCGCGCGATGTTGAAAATTCTCACTCGCTCTGGCTGGCAAATCAAAGTCATTAAAGAGGCTTTCCTGACCGAAAAGGAACGTATCTATTTGCTGACGCTGCCAGCAGGTCAGGATGACAAGCAGCAACTCGGTGGTGATGTGGTGTCACGTACGGGCTGTCCGCCCGTCGCAGTCACTACCTGGCCGCTGACGCTGCCGGTCTGATAAGATCCAGTTCTACACCCAGTCTGATAGCCTGTCGGGCGTTACTGACGCCCAGTTTCACGACCACATTCTTGATGTGAAACTTCACGGTACTCACAGAAATGCCCGTAATAGCGGCAATCTCAGCATAGGTTTTGCCCATACTCGCCCAGTACAACACCTCATTTTCACGCGAGGAAAATATCGTTTTGTCCGCGCTCTGATTTAACGCCGGGGCTCGCTCGCCTTCGGTACCGGCCAGGCGGTACATCTGCTCGTTAAAATCAATCAGCAGCATCTGCATCGTGCCCTGTTCGGCAGCAAGGCGTTGCTCCAGCGCAGTCTGATCGTTGCCTTTAATGATCACGGACAACAGAGCAAGGTTGTTCATGTGGTCATGCAGGACATAGGTAAAGCCGTTAACGATGTTGTATTGCTTGGATAAAGAGAAAATTTTGGTGAACCGCAGGTCGGACATCAGCGTAATATTCTCATCCCAGGCAAACGGCGAGGTGCGTTTAAAGGCCGTGAGAATAACCGGATCGGTCAGCTGAAAGTTGTTAGCGCGGTATAACCTAATCCATTCGTCAGGATAACTGGAAATAATCAGAACATTTGAAGGATTTTTTTTGCTCACAACAGTGTAAGCGTAATCCGGACTACCCAGCGGAGATAACTTTCTCTGTATGTAAGTCTGAAGCGTATCCGTTATTGTTTGATTTTCAAGGAAAAAAGAAAACATTCAGGCTCCATGCTGCTTCTTTTACTTAACGTGGACTTAACCTGCACTATAGTACAGGCAAGATGATACTTAAGAGTAACTTACAATGAATCATTCAGAGGTTACAATGGCTTCAGTTGTTTAGCGGTAAAAAAAAACCTGACCTGTACGGCCAGGTCGCTAAAACAGCCAACACTAGGGAAAACGTCCGGCCAGACGTCACAAAATATAAAGTGATGCTGGCCGGGACACTCATAGTAACATCTTTGAAACATTTGTACAAACATTCACGGTTACTCAATCTGCAGCAATTCTCCCCCTTAATGACTGTTAATACAATCTCTTATTTTCTCCCGTAATAACTGCTAGTTTCTCAGCCACTTAGGCGCTATTCCCCTTTCGTGCACGCCCTCTCTGTTTCCTGCCAGACTGGTCTGCGCCCCTGAATGCGGCCCCGCTGGCCCTATATTCCACTGTTTCCGCTGCGCTTATCGGTAAATTCAGGGGATTAAAAACGTCTTTTTGCCTTTTTTTAACTGCCTGAGCGCAAATAATAAGCATATGAATGTGACAAAAATCACATCTGTGCCAGGCTTAAGTTCTCTGACACGACTGTTTAAGGAGCTTACGCATGACAACGTCAAATAAGGCTATTCTCGATCCCGATCGTTTCCCGAAGCCGCCGTTCAGACAGCAGCCGCAGCAGGCACCCGGCCTGGCGAGCGAAATGGACCCGCCACCCGACCACGGTGAAACCAGCTATCGTGGTCACGGTCGTCTGACTGGCCGTAAAGCCCTGATCACAGGGGGAGATTCCGGTATCGGTCGCGCTGTGGCCATCGCCTATGCACGTGAAGGTGCCGATGTGGCAATTAACTATTTGCCAGAAGAAGAGTCCGATGCGGCTGAAGTGATTAAACTGATTGAAGCCGAAGGCCGTAAAGCCGTCGCCATTCCCGGCGATCTGCGCTCTGAAGCCTTTTGCCAGAAACTGGTGAATGAAGCCGCCGACAAACTGGGCGGACTGGATATTCTGGTCAATAATGCCGGACGCCAGCAGTTTAATGAATCCATTCTTACGCTGAGCACCGAAGATTTTGATGCCACCTTTAAAACGAATGTTTACGCGCCCTTCTGGTTAACAAAAGCGGCGCTGGCTCACCTGCCGCGCGGTGCAGCGATTATTAATACCTCTTCTGTGCAGGCGTTTAAACCCAGCGATATCCTGCTGGATTATGCGCAGACCAAAGCCTGTAATGTGGCCTTTACCAAAGCGCTGGCAAAACAGTTGGGGCCGGAAGGCATCCGCGTGAATGCCGTTGCGCCAGGTCCGTACTGGACACCGCTGCAGCCCAGTGGCGGCCAGCCGCAGGAAAAAGTGGAACAGTTTGGTGCTGATGCGCCGCTGGGCCGTCCCGGTCAACCGGTTGAAATCGCACCGCTCTATGTCACTCTGGCTTCCGATGAGTGCAGTTTTGCCTCGGGCCAGGTGTGGTGTTCAGACGGCGGTACAGGCACAGTGTAACGCATCGATCTCCGTCGATATGATGGCCGCCCTGTGCGGCCATTTTTAGTTCAGTCCGATGCCAGCATAGCCATGATGGCAACCGCCGCTTTGATACGCTCCGGATTGGGATAGTTTTTATTGGCCAGCAGGATTACCCCGCTGTTTTGTTGCGGGACGAACGCGATATAGGCACCAAAGCCCTTTGTGGAGCCGGTTTTATGCACCCAACTGGCGCGATCCATGGGTTGAGCCGGGCTCAGAATGGTCGCGGGCTGTGTGGACAGCGCGGCCTGAGTGTCACTGGCGGTAACGATCGTCTGGCTGTCAATGGGCCAGGGGTAAATTTCCCACCCCAGCCCCTGATACAGTTCACCTGCGCGCAGGTAACGAGACTGCGCGGTCAGAATGCCATTTCGCAATGCCGTATTCCCGGACGACAATCCATTAGGATTCGCATTGGCCTGCATAAAAGCCATCATGTCGCGCGCGGTGGACTTCACGCCGCTGGTCTCTGCTGACAGCATACCCGGCGAGACGCGTACCGGTTTACCGTCCTGATAACCCCAGGCGTAATCAAACATCATCGACGGGGGCACCGTATAAAAGGTGCGTGTCAGCCGCAACGGCGTGATAACGTCCTTTTGCATCGCCTCCTCAAATTCCCCCTTCACCATCAAATAGCCCAGCAGACCAATACTGACATGAGAATAGTGACGCTGTGTACCCGGCGCGGCGTCCGGTTGCCACTGCTGCGCGTAAGCCAGTAGTTCATCCTGACTGGTTACCTCATCGGGCAGATGTAACGGCAGTCCGCCTGCGCTGTAGGTGGCAAGATGGACCATCCATCGGCTTTGCCACTGCGGGCCGTTTAACGCGGGCCAGTAGCGGGAGACCGGATCGTTCAGACGCAGCGCACCGTTGCGAATCAGCACGCCCGCCAGCACGCCCGTGAATGTCTTACTGACGGACCCCAGTTCGAACAGCGTATTTTCTGTCACGCGCCGGTCGCTCGCGGTATCGGCCACACCAAAGTTAATGTACTGAGGGCGACCTTTATACAGCACGCCGACCGACATGCCGGGAATGCCCTGCTGCGCCATCAGCGGATCAATCACGCTTTTCACCCGTTCGGCGATGGTCTGAGACGACAAGTCAGCCGCCTGGGCGCTGGCGGTAAACGCAATCAGTAATGCAGTGAGAAAAGATTTCATCAGTACTCATTCAGGTGACAGGTTATTGACACTGTGCCGCACAGGATTGCACACAGAGCTGTGCCTGAGTACTGCAGTCACTTGAGTTTCGCGTATTACAATGAGATTGCTCAACATAACAGCGAGTCTGACAGCTGGAGAGATCACATTTCGCCGCGACGGGCGTGAGTTGCGGCAACGGTGTGCGAGGGGGAAACGTGTGAGCGGGCTGCGCCAGGGCGCTGCTGCCCATGAAGCAGGTCAGCAGCAGAGCATACAAGTTTTTCATAACCGATCTCCAGAGATATGCGTCAGACAAGTATGATGACTCTGACGCATAACGTCTGGTAAATCTTGCTAAATTGAGAGCGCGGGCGGATGTTCCACGGCCTGGACCACGCCACGGCGATAAATATCGTTCAGTCTGGCGCAATACTGACGCGGATCGTGCTGCTGCTTGATGCGCAGAATCGCGCCCTCGCCTTTTTCCGTTAACTGCTGTGGCTGCGCAAGAATGTCCAGCAGGGTTGTCTTAATGCCGTCTATTAATGCCCGACGTAGCCGGTGTTTCTCGGCTTCGCTGTTGACCTGATATTCGCGGTCATCGTTGAGTTCGCCATCAATCAGCCAACCGGCGGTGGGCGGATTAATTTCAGGCAACGCACGAACGTTACTGGTCAATACCGGACAGCCGCTGGCCTGCATTTCCAGTACGGAAAACCCGTAGGTTTCCTGCCAGGTCGGCAGCAACCCCACATCGCTTTGCTGGAACAACTGCATCAGTTCACGATTATCCTTGCGGGAATGGTGCGTGAAGCAGGCATGGCGCGTGATGCGATCTTCAATGTCCCGATAAAACGCGTCGTTATCCTGGAAAGCGCGATGGGCAACATTATGACGTTTCGTCAGCTCACCAATCAACTGAACGTCGAGTTGGCCAGCATCAATCTGTCCCGTTTCAATCAGCTCGCTGATGGCCAGCACGACTTCTGCGCCGCCTTTACGGTAAAACTCGTTGCCAACAAACACCAGGCGGAGTTTATCGCTTTGCCGTGGGCGCTTCTGTTGCGTAAACAGGGTTTGCGGTGGATGCATCACCAACGTTTTTGCGCGAATTTTCGCGGCGACATCGGGTTTAAACAGCTTCATCTGAATATGCAAGGTGGCATCGGAAATGGCGATCAGGCCAAAACAGTTATCCTTGAGCAAATACGGAATCAGTTGTTTGAGTTCAGGATTATCCTGCTTGGCGACGCCCGCTACAGGTAGAACACGCGGCAGCTCAGTCTCGAAGGTCGCGACCCAGTTCATGGGCGTAATGGCGACTTCATTAAACAGATGCAGGATATCGGGCTTCTCCCCTATTGCGAAGGGCACGGGGACAAACACAAAGCGTTTATTCTTCTTGAGTAAACGTGTACGCAGCGGATTGAGGAAATAAAACAGGTTGCGCTTTTTCAGGTTGATGTAGTGATTGTCCGGATTCACCAGGATATTGCGCTGCTCCGGATAGTGCGTATTGCTGATGCCAATTTTCATGAAAGATTCCGAAGTCGTTGTCGTAGGGCGTGATCTATATCACGCTCTGAATTGCATGTTTCATAGGCAACATCTTAAAAGCGCGTGGTTTATGTGGTTTACAGAATATTCCTGCACTGGCGCGGTGCGGCCTTTTGCACGGTTTGCGTGCAGGCTGGAAAGATTATTCCTCAATATCAGCGAGTTGCGCCTTGTTCATGCGGGTTGCCGCCTTTTCATCGCCTGGAACAAAAATTGCAAGATATGACGCAATGCAAAGGAGAGAACATATGAAAGCGATCGTTATCGGTGGCGGAATGGGCGGCATGACGGCGGCCCTCGCGCTGGAGCAACAGGGTTTTCAGACGGAAGTCTATGAGGCGGTAAAAACCATTCGGCCCGTCGGCGCTGCGATTTCGGTCTGGCCTAATGGCGTGAAATGCCTGAATTCGCTGGGCCTGAAAGACAAAGTCCGCGCGCTGGGCGGTAATATGGCCTTTATGGCCTATAAGGATGCATTGTCGGGTGAAACCCTGACACGGTTCAGTTTATCGCCACTGGTGCAGCAGGTAGGTGAATTCCCCTATCCGATTGCCCGCGCCGAGTTGCAGGCCATGCTACTGGATGCCTACGGCCGCGACAGAGTGCATTTTGGTAAACGTATCGTGCAGGTGGAACAGCACGCCACGGGCGTTGTCGCCACCTTCGAAGACAACAGCCAGGCTGAAGGCGATTTTCTGGTCGCGGCAGACGGCACGCACTCTGTTGTGCGGGACTATGTGCTGGGGGAAAAGCTGCCACGCCGTTACGCGGGCTATGTGAACTGGAACGGTCTGGTGAACATTGATGAGTCCATCGCGCCTGCGGACCAGTGGACAACCTTTGTAGGGGATGGCAAGCGCGTATCGTTAATGCCGGTAAGCGGAAACCGCTTTTACTTTTTCTTTGATGTCCCGCTGCCTGCGGGGCTGGAACAGGACCGCACTACCGCGCGTGACGATTTGCGCCGCTATTTCAGCGGCTGGGCAGCCCCGGTACAAAAACTGATTGCGGCCATTGATGTGGACACCACCAACCGGGTTGACATTCACGATATCGAGCCGTTTCAGCGCTTCGTGAAAGGCCGGGTGGTGCTGCTTGGCGATGCCGCGCACAGTACCACGCCGGATATTGGTCAGGGCGGCTGTGCCGCGATGGAAGATGCCATTGTACTGGCTTCAGCCCTGGCTGCGCATTCGCTTGGCATCGAAGATGCGCTGCTGCGTTATCAGGCGCGCCGCGTTGACCGTGTCAAAGACCTGGTTTTAAAAGCGCGCAAGCGTTGTGATATCACGCATGCAAAAGATCCGGTGATGACGTCGGAGTGGTATCAGTCATTAAGAAATGAAACCGGCGAGCGCGTACTGGCGGGCTTGTGCGAGACCATTGAAGGCGGTCCGCTGGGGTAAAAAAACAAAGGGCGGATTCTCCGCCCTTTGTTGCTCAGTCGGCCAGGCCGCGATTTTTTAACATCGGCTCAAGCTTCGGTTCGCCCCCGCGCCAGGCTTCATATAACGCTTTGAGATCACTGCTGTTGCCGCGAGACAGGATCTTCTGGCGGAAAATATCGCCATTTTTGCGCGTCAGTCCGCCGTTTTCGACAAACCACTGATAGCCGTCATCCGCCAGCATCTGCGTCCAGATATAAGCGTAATAACCCGCGGCATAGCCACCGCCCCAGATGTGCTGGAAATAGCTGGAGCGATAGCGCGGCGGGACGGCCGCCATATCGAGATCATCACTGCGCAGCGCCTGTTGCTCGAATCCGTCAACGGACTGTACCGGCTGACCGCCATCCAGGCTGTGCCAGTGTAGATCCAGCAACGCGGCGGCCAGCAGCTCGCTCATCTCGTAGCCTTTATTAAACTTGCCCGCCCTGATGATTTTTTCATGCAGCTCGGCGGGCATCGGCTCACCCGTCTGGTAATGGCGGGCATAATGACGAAACACCTGTGGCTCGCTGGCCCAGTGCTCGTTGATTTGTGAAGGGAATTCAACAAAATCACGTGGCGTTGCTGTGCCGGACAGGCTGGGATAACGCTGGCTGGCAAACAGGCCGTGCAACGTATGCCCGAACTCATGAAACAGGGTTATCACCTCATCCCAGCTCAGGAGTGCGGGTTCCCTCTCCGCGGGTTGCGTGTAGTTGCAGACGTTGTAAATCACGGGTTTGCTGTCGAGGAGCGTGGACTGATTAACAAAGTTGCTCATCCAGGCACCACCGCCTTTACTGTCGCGTTTGAAGAAGTCCGTGTAAAACAGCGCAAGCCCGCTCCCGTCAGCATCGAAAATTTCGTACACCTGTACATCCGGATGGTAAACCGGCAGATCGTGACGTTGCGCGAACGTAATACCATAAAGCTGCGTGGCCGCCCAGAAAAAGCCCTGTTCCAGTACCGTGTTGAGCTCAAAATAGGGCTTGATCTGATTCTCATCTAAATCGTACTGGGCCCGCCTGACCTGCTCGGCGTAGAAATTCCAGTCCCAGGCGCTGAGGATAAAATCCCCCTGCTGCTTATCGATCGTTTGCTGAATCGCCGCGGCTTCGCGTTCGGCCCTTGCCCGGGCGGCAGGCACAATATTACGCATAAACGCCAGAGCGGCCTCGGGCGTTTTGGCCATCTGATCCTGCAGTTGCCAGGTCGCAAAACTGGCGAATCCTAACAGCCTCGCCTGTTCGGCACGCACCTGTGACAGCCGAAGCACTAACTGTCGGGTATCGTTATCATCGTTTTTCTCGCTGCGCGTCAGGGCCGCATGAAACAGGGCCTGGCGCGTTGCGCGCACCGTCAGCGATTGCAGTGCGGGCTGTTGCGTCGTGTTTTGCAGCACCAACAGCCACGCGTTTTCCAGACCACGCGCCTTCGCGGCGGCCCTGGCGACGGCCAGATCGGACGCGCTCAGACCGGCTAACTGTTGCACATCCTCGACGACCAGACCGCCGGCCTTCGTGGCCGCCAGCAGCTTATTCGTGAACTGGGTACTGAGCCGCGCCGCCTCCTGATTCAGGGTTTTCAGTTGCTGTTTCTGCGCTTCGGGCAGATTGGCACCGGCAAGCTGAAAGCGCTGCCAGAGAATTTCTACCAGACGTCTGGATTCGGCATCCAGCTGGTTTCGTTGCACATAGACCTGATCGATGCGTGAAAACAGCGGACGATTCAGCATGATCTCATCATTAAGCGCGGTCAGTTGCGGCGTAATCTCTTCATCGATCTGTTGTAAATAGGGGCTGGTATTCGCCGAGGTCATGGCATTAAACACCAGGCTTACCCGGGTCAGCAGCTGGCCACTTTTCTCCAGCGCTTCACAGGTATTCTGGAACGTCGGGGCATCAGCGGATGTGGCAATGGCCAGGACTTCCTGACGTTTCTCTTCGAGACCGGCCTGCAGCGCGGGCAAAAAGTCCGTTTCCTGAATCTGGTCAAACGGTGGCGTGTGATAAGGCAGACTGCTGACGCTAAAGAAAGGGTTTTGACGGGCGTTCATAGGCGCTCCTGATAGTCTACACAGTGTTTCATAGTGGCAGGTCGCCTCGGGTAGAACAACCTATCCGCGTTGTTGCTGGTACACCGCAATAATCTCACCCGCAATCGCCACGGCGATTTCGGCGGGCAGTTTCCCTTTTACATCGGGTAAGCCCACCGGGCAACGCAGGCGCGCCAGCCGGACGTCGTCGATGCCTTTGCCGGCCAGACGATAGCGAAAGCGCTGGCTTTTTGTCTGCGAGCCAATGACGCCCGCGTAGTGGAAATCTCCCCGTTTGAGAATGGCTTCACAGAGCGCAAGATCCAACGGATGGTGGTGCGTCATCACGATATAATAGCTGCCAGCGGGCGCCTCAGCCACTGCGTCCAGCGGATCGTCAGGCTGCTGGATGCGCACCCCGGGCGGCACAGATAAAAAAATATTTTCCCGGCTGTCAATCCAGTTAATGTGACAGGGTAACGTTGCCAGCACATTCACCAGCGCCTGACCCACATGGCCCGCGCCAAATACCAGGATTTCCGGCTGTGCCTGCAACAGGGGTTCGAATAACATGGTGGTCATGCCGCCGCAGCACTGGCCCAGCCGTGCCCCCAGACTGAAATCCTCTGTGTGCGGGCTTGCCTGCCCGCTTTCCAGCAGTGCGCGGGCCTGCGCGATACACTGAAATTCCAGATGTCCGCCGCCAATTGTTAAAAAGGTTTCCTTCGCCGTCACCACCATTTTAGCGCCGCCGTCCCGGGGTACCGAGCCACGATCGCGCAGCACAGTGACCAGTACGCAAGGCTGGCGCGTTTCACGGAGATGGTGCAGGATGCTTATCCAGTCATGGAAAATCATCCACGCCTCCCGGCCATACGCTGTGCGCCCCAGAATACCCGCTCCGGCGTAGCAGGCGCGTCCAGCCCCGGATGTTGGCGATAGTCCGCGAGACTGGCGACCGCATCCTGTAATGCGCACCAGGCGGCGATCCCCAGCATGAAAGGCGGCTCGCCCACTGCCTTGGAATGGAATACAGTATCCTGCGGATTCTTACGGTTTTCGACCAGTGTGACGCGCATATCGGCGGGCACATCGCTGATTGCCGGAATTTTGTAGCTGGCCGGACCGTTCGTCATCAACTGGCCTTTGTCATTCCAGACCAGTTCCTCACAGGTCAGCCAGCCCAGCCCCTGCACGAAGCCGCCCTCGACCTGACCGATGTCAATGGCTGGATTCAGTGAGGCCCCGACATCATGCAGAATATCCGCCCGTAATAACCGGTATTCGCCCGTCAGCGTATCCACAATCACTTCGCAACAGGCGGCCCCGTAAGCGAAATAGTAAAACGGTTCGCCCCGATCAGCCTGACGATCGTAGTGGATGCCAGGCACGCGATAATATCCCGTCGCGGAGAGCGGCACCTGATTAAGCCAGGCAAGCTGGGCGACCTGAGCGAACGTGTAATAGTGATCGCCTGCGCGCACCACGCCGTTGTTGAAACTTACCGCCTCGGGGAGACAGTTATGCAGCGAACACAGCATAGTGCGCATGCGTTCACGCAGGATTTCCGCCGCATTTTGCGCCGCTTTGCCGTTCAGATCCGTACCACTGGAAGCCGCGGTCGGCGATGTATTGGGCACTTTGCCGGTGTCTGTGGCGGTGATCTGGATCTTATCGGTATCGATTTGCAGCACCTGCGCGACAATCTGCGCCACTTTGGTATTGAGCCCCTGGCCCATTTCCGTTCCGCCGTGGTTGAGTTGTACTGTGCCATCGGTGTAGATCAGAATCAGCGCACCGGCCTGGTTGAGAAAACTTGAGGTGAAAGAAATCCCAAACTTCACCGGCGTCAGCGCAAGACCGCGTTTTAGCAGCGGACTGCTGGCATTAAAGGCCGCGATGGCTTCCCGCCGCGTGTGGTAATCACTGCTGATTTCCAGCTGTTCCGTGATCTCATCCAGCAGATTATCTTTCACCTGCTGGTGGTAATGCGTGATATTGCGCTCGTGTTTACCGTAGTAGTTCCGTTTACGCAGCGTCAGCGGATCGATTCCGCGCTCGCGGGCGATATGGTCCATAATCTGCTCTATCGCCACCATGCCCTGCGGACCGCCAAACCCGCGAAACGCAGTATTGGACGCGGTATTGGTGCGGCAGCGGTAACCGGTAATCCGCGCATCGCCGAGGTAGTACGCGTTATCGGCATGAAACATTGCCCGATCCACAATCGATCCGCTGAGATCCAGTGAGTAACCACAGTTACCTGCCAGATCGATTTTCACGCCACACAAGCGGCCGTCATCCTCAACCCCCACGTCGTAGCGCACAAAAAACGGATGCCGTTTGCCGGTAATACGCATGTCATCACGCCGCGCGAGGCGCATTTTCACGGCGCGCCCGGTCAGCCTGGCGGCGACAGCACACAGGCAGGCAACACCGGCGGCCTGGGTTTCCTTGCCGCCAAATCCGCCGCCCATACGCCGCATATCAATCGTGACCTTGTTCATGGTGATGCCCATGACTTCGGCCACCAGCTTTTGAATTTCAGTGGGGTTCTGCGTCGAACAAAAGACCTGCAATGCGTCGTCTTCGCCGGGAATCACCAAGGCGGTTTGCGTTTCCAGATAGAAATGCTCTTGTCCGCCAATGTGGAACGCCCCCTGAACCCGATGCGGCGCGCGCGCCAGTGCCGCCTCAACGTCACCGCGCTGATGAATATGGGGTTCCTGCACGAAGCTGCCCTGCTTCAGCGCGTCTTCGACATCCAGCAGCGCCGGAAGACTGGCGTACTCAATCATCGCCGCGTTAGCGCCCTGACGCGCCGCTTCAGGCGTTTCGGCCAGTACGGCAATCACAATCTGGCCCACATAGTGGACGATATCCTGTGCCAGAAGCGGATCGCCTGGCTGCAAGGGCCCGATATCATTGACGCCGGGCACATCCTGCCAGGTCAGTACGCGTACTACGCCCGGAACCGCGTAACAGGGTTGCAGATCGACGCGTGTAATACGCGCATGCGCGTGGTCGCTCAGACGCGGACAAAGGTGCAGTAAGCCCGGCTGTTCTGCTTTATCGTCAATATATTGCGCTTCACCGGAGACGTGTTTTTCCGCACTTTCGTGTTTTTGACTGCGTCCTACGCCCGTGGTCATATCGCTGGCGAACAGGACGGGTAACGCAGATTCAGGCAATGCCGGACGATTATGAGACATAGCGGCTTACCTCTGTGATGGCGAGTCCGTTTGAACGGTAAACATAACGACGCAACAGGTTACAGGCGACCTGCAGACGGTAATCTGCGCTGGCCCGGAAATCGCTCAGCGGCTGAAACGTCGCTTCCAGCGCCTGACAGGCTCTCGCCAGCGTTTCCGGCGATAAAGCGGCACCACACAGCGCCTGTTCACAGGCGACCGCACGAAGCGGCGTTGCCGCCATACCGCCGAATGCAATATGCGCACGCGTGACGATGCCGTTATCGGTATGAATATTAAAGGCGGCAAACACCGCTGAAATGTCGTCATCCAGTCGTTTTGAGACTTTCCAGGCCACGAAATCCGGTGACACTGTCACTTTAGGAATCAGAATGGTGTGAATAAACTCCCCCGGCCTTAGCACTGTCTGTCGGTAGCCCGTGAAAAAGCCATCGAGCGGCACGGTGCGTTGCGTGTCGCCGTGCTGCAGCAGTAGCGATGCATTAAGCGCCAGCAGCGTAGGCGAGGCATCACCAATCGGCGAAGCGTTCGCAAGGTTGCCGCCCAGCGTGCCGAGTTGACGAATTTGTAGCGAGGCAAAGCGCGTCAGCATTCCGGCAAAACCCGGAATGCGCGTCGCCATAAAATCGGCAATGTGCTCCAGCGACGCAGCGGCACCCAGTTGATAGTGTTTATCGTCCTCGCCGCAGGCTTTCAGTGCGTCAACCTGCCCCAGGGCAATCATTTTGGTGAGATGCTGGTCGCGCTGGGTAATCAGCAGGCTGAGATCGGTGCCGCCCGCCAGCAATGCGGCATCAGGATGGGCGATACAGCATTCGGCAAGCTGCTGCACGGTTTTCGGGATAAAACAGGTGCGACCGTTCTTTTCCAGCGTCTGGATAGCCTCGTGTGTCAGGTTCATCAGCTGTTCAGTCACCTGCTGTGCCTGACGATCAAAGCTGTCGGGCTGAACATCGCTCAGGCTTTGCTCGGCAGCCGCCATGATGGAACGGTAGCCGGTACAGCGGCACAGGTTACCCGCCAGCGCATGTTCGGCCTGCTGACGATTCCACTCAGGCTGGTTTTTTTGCAGACTGAACAGCGACATGACAAAACCCGGCGTACAGAATCCACACTGCGAGCCATGGCAGTCCACCATTGCCTGCTGTACCGGATGCAGGCTTTTTCCCTGGCGTAAATCCTCAACCGTAATGAGTTGCTTACCCTGTAACCCACTGACCAGCATCAGGCAGCTGTTCACGGTCTGGTAGGTGAGCTTCCCGTCTACGACACTGCCCAGCGTGACGCTACACGCGCCGCAGTCGCCGGAGGCACAGCCCTCTTTGGTGCCGCAGCGACGCTGATGCGTGCGCAAATACGACAGGACCGTCAGATTGGGATCGAGCTGCTCTTCTGTCACCGGACGGTCATTAAGCAGGAACTGAATCATGCGGCGTTCTCCTTTGCTGCGGATTGCCAGACCGGGCGACCGTTAACCCAGGTTTGTACGATATTTCTGTCATCGCCGAGCGTCATCAGCACAAACAGTTTTTCCCAGATATCTTTACTGTTTGCCATGCGTAACCTCTGCAAGGCGGACACGGCGGGATCCAGCACCACAAAGTCCGCTTCTTTGCCCGGGGCGAAGTTACCGATGTGTTTGTCGAGATCCAGCGCATGGGCGCCGCCCAGTGTGGCGTGATAAAACGCTTCTGCGGCGCTCAGTTTGTACTGCTGCAGTTGCCCCACTTTGTAGGCTTCTCCCAGCGTTTGCAGCATATTGAAGGTGGTGCCGGCGCCTACATCGGTGCCGATGCCCACGTTAACGCCCTGCTGCCAGCTCCGCTGGATATTGAACAGGCCGCTGCCCAGAAACAGGTTTGAGGTGGGGCAAAATGCTATGGCGGAGTTCGTATCATGCAGGCACTGCCACTCCTGTGTTTCCAGATGCAGACAGTGCGCGAATACGCTGCGGCGCCCGGTCAGCTGATACTGATGATACACATCCAGATAACCGTTATGGTCAGGAAAAAGCTGCTTCACCCAGGCCACTTCGTGGGGGTTTTCGCTAAGGTGCGTATGAACCCAGACATCCGGGTGACGCTGGCGAAGCGCCTGAACTTTCTCCAGCAGCGCCGGAGAAGAGGTCGGAGCGAAACGCGGCGTCAGCGCATAATTAAGGCGGCCGCGCTCGTGCCAGCGCGCAATCAGCGCCTCCGTCTGGGCATAGCTCTCTTCTGGCGTTTCTGTCAGGTAGTCCGGGGCATTGCGATCCATCATCACTTTGCCTGCGATAATACGCATATTAAGCGCCTCGGCTGCGCTGAACAGCGCATCTACCGACTGCGGGTGCACCGTGCCGAAAATCAACGCGCTGGTCGTGCCGTTCGCCAGTAACTGCTGCAGGAAAAATGCTGACATCTGCGCGGCATAATCCGGGCAGTGATACTGCGCTTCCACGGGAAAAGTGTACTGATTCAGCCACTCCAGCAGTTGCTCGCCAAAGGCACCGATCATTTCCGTTTGCGGATAATGAATATGGCAATCGACAAAGCCCGGGATGATCAGCTTACCGCGCAGGTCAATCATGCCGCCTGCATTCAGGCTGTCTGTGCTCTCCTGCCAGGGACGCAGATCGACAACACGCCCTTCACGCAGCGTCAGCACGCCATCGTCCAGATAGCGTGCCTGCGCCAGTATCGATTCGGGATCG
Source organism: Pantoea stewartii subsp. stewartii (assembly GCF_008801695.1). GTDB lineage: Bacteria > Pseudomonadota > Gammaproteobacteria > Enterobacterales > Enterobacteriaceae > Pantoea > Pantoea stewartii. The sequence continues at coordinate 53,402 of NZ_VZPF01000009.1, read as the reverse complement.
TGTGCCACTGCGGCAAAATCGAAGAAGCTGGCGCGAATCGCCGCGTCCGTATATGTCAGCATAATGTTTCCTCTGCCGGGCGGGGTAAATGTCGCCCTGTGCCTTAACCCTGGTCTCTGTTTGAACATTTTGCAAGAGTCATGCCAGCCTTGTTTATAAAATAAAAAGTTATATATCAGTAACTTAATCAAAATTATTCGTTGCGCAACGAAAAAACGTCTTAATACACGACGCAAACGGTTGCCATTCTTTCGCAATCGGTTGCCTGCATAATGATGGCCAAAATGCGCCCTGCCGGCCTGACGCGCTTGCACAATAACGGGGCGGGCTGCACGAAAACAGCGCAGACCGCGGGCGACCATGCACGTAAAATTCAGCGGACATCGCCAAAAATGCCGTGTTAAGGTGAAAGGAACACCATGAAACGGAATAAGGGAAACACGATGATTATTTTTGTTACGGGGGCAACGGCAGGATTTGGTCAGAGCATTACCCGCCGGTTCATCGAAACAGGACACAAAGTGATCGCAAGCGGCCGTCGCGCAGAACGTCTGAAAGCGCTGAAAGACGCGTTGGGCGACAACCTGTATACGGTGCAACTGGATGTGCGTAACCGGGCCGCCATTGAAGAGGCAATTGCACACCTCCCAGCAGAATGGCGCGACATTGATGTGCTGGTCAATAACGCGGGTCTGGCATTAGGCATTGAACCGGCGCACCGGGCAGATGTGAATGACTGGGAAAATATGATCGATACCAACACGAAGGGGCTGGTGTATATGACGCGCGCCGTCTTGCCTGCGATGGTTGAGCGCAACGTCGGTCATATCATTAATATCGGGTCGATTGCCGGAAGCTGGCCCTATGCGGGCGGTAACGTGTATGGGGCCACCAAAGCCTTTGTCCGTCAGTTCAGCCTGAACCTGCGCACCGATTTGCACGGCACCGCCCTGCGCGTAACGGATATTGAGCCAGGCCTGGTTGGCGGCACCGAATTCTCTAACGTGCGCTTTAAAGGCGACGATGACAAGGCTGATAAGGTTTATGAGGGCGCGACGGCACTGACGCCGGAAGATGTGACTGAAGCGGTTTACTGGGTGGCAACCCTGCCTGAACACGTCAACATCAACACCCTGGAAATGATGCCCGTCAGCCAGACGCTGGCAGGCCTTAAAGTGCATAAACCCTGATTAAGAGGCCAGCCCTCGGGCTGGCTTTTTACGCTTTGCCCCAGCCCAGCACGATAATCAACATGCCGCTGAACGCAATCAGCGCACCACTCCAGTCCCAGATACTCAGCTTCACCCCGTCTACGATGCGCAACCAGACCAGCGCCGTGAGAACATAAACGCCGCCGTAAGCCGCGTATACGCGCCCACTTGCCGCCGGATGGAGCGTCAGCAGCCAGACAAACAGCGTGAGACTCAGTGCGGCAGGCACTAACAGCCAGGCCGACGCGCCCTTTTTCAGCCACAGCCAGGGCAAAAAACAGCCTGTGATCTCTGCCAGGGCGGTAATAAAAAACAGTAATGCAGTCTTGATCAGCACGTTAATCTCTCAGGCAGGTAAACGACATGCACACTGCTGGTGAGCATCTGAGCGGCAATGGTATACTATTGCGCACAGGCTGCAAAAGTTTACCCACAGGTAAGCCCGTGTTAACTGAAGGATATTACGATGAAAAAATTGCTTCCGGTTCTGATGGTGGCCCTGCTTTCTGTCACGGCATTTGGCGTGAGTGCAAACACCGATCGCCTGATAATTGAAAATGGCAGTAGCGCGCTGAATAATGAAGCGGCCCGTCAGAGTAAAGAGCAGTGGAATGACACGCACATGCTGCGCAATAAAGTGAACCGCCGGGTGGAAAAAGAGTTTGATAAAGCGGACCGCGCGTTTGATACCCGCGACAAGTGTGAGCAGAGCGCTAACCTGAACGCCTACTGGGAACCCAACACGTTGCGCTGTCTGGATCGCCGCACCGGTCGTCCGGTACTGCCGTAATTTTCAGCTATAGTAATGACTGACGCATGACAAAAGGAAAAGGTTATGAAGATGAAGCATGCATTACTGACAGTGACGTTTTTGGCATTCCCGCTGCTGGCGCAGGCCTCCTGTGAATCCGTAAAAGCGGATATCAGCCAGAAAATTATCCAGAACGGTGTGCCCGAATCAGGCTTTAGTCTGGATGTGGTGCCCAACGATCAGGCCGACCAGGCGGTCGGACAGGTTGTCGGTCATTGCGATAACGACACACAGAAAATCGTTTATAAAAAGCTGGGTCGCGATGACGGGGCGGCGGTCCCTGACAGCGCGGGTAGCTCGCAGGACACCTCAACGCAGTAACGCTCAGGGCGACATTGTTGCCCTTCTCTTTTTTTCGTTTTCTCTCCTGTTCCCGTCCGAATCGCACCCTGACGACTAAACGGTCCGGTATCAGTCGGCCTGTTGCGGCTGCTGACGCGGCATTTTTCCAGCGACCCACATCGCCGATAACGCGATAACCAACGCCACGATAAACACCCAGTGCAGTGAGGCAGCAATCGCCTGTAACAGGTGCTGCAGCTCATCCGGGGCCAACTGGTCGCGGGTTGTCTGCGACATAATTTGCTGCACCGGATCCTCTGCATGTGGCAACCGCCACTGCAGGTTGAGGTTTAGCACGGCGCCCATCACCGCCGTTCCCAGCGCGGAGCCAATCATACGGCTGAACATTACCGACGCCGTGCAAATACCGCGAATGCCATATTCGGCATGATTCTGCACAGACACCAGAAACGTCGTGCTGGTCATCCCCATGCCGGTGCCGATGAGGAATGAGGTGAAGCCCGCCTGCAGTAGCGAACTTTCTCTGTGTAACAGCAGCAGTAAGGCGCTGCCTGCAATTAACAATATTGCGCCCAGCTGGGCGGTAAAACGATAGGAAGTGAACAGCATCAGGCGGCCACTGACCGTACTGGCCAGCGGCCAGCCGATGGACATCATCGCCAGCGCGGTGCCGGCCTGAAGTGGCGAACCGCCCGTGACGCCCTGTATCCATGTCGGTAAAAACGCGCTGACGCCCATCATGGTCGCCCCAATCACCAGGTTGCCTATATTGCCGGCAATAATCAGCTTACTCTGCCAGAGACGCATCGGAAACAGGGGCGCCTGTGCCTGCTGTTCATGGCGGGTTAACTGCCAGCCGGCCAGCCCGCCCACAAGTAAAAACAACAGGAGCCAGTAGCCCAGTTGTTCTGCCTGTAACAGGGCAATCAGTACGGCGCTGATGCACAGCGTCAGCCAGCCACTGCCAATCAGATTCAGTGACGGGGCCGGATGTTTCTGTGGATGTGTTGGCAGCAGGATGGCCAGCAACAGCATACTGATGATGCCAATCGGGACATTGACCCAGAAAATCACCGACCAGTTGAAGTGCTGGACCAGCCACGCGCCCGAGAGCGGCCCGACAATCGCCGCCACGCCCCAGACGCTGGACAGCCAGCCCTGCACGCTGGCCCGCTCACGGGGGGAATAGATATCGGCCACAATCGTGGACGTCAGCGGCATGATGGCCCCCGCGCCCAGGCCCTGAAAGGCGCGGAACACGATGAGCCAAAACATGCTGTGCGCAAAGCCGCATAACACCGACCCTGCCAAAAAAAGCGTGATGCCCAGAAACAGCATCCTCTTTCTGCCCCACAGATCCGCCAGGCGCCCATAAAGCGGTACGCTTATGGCCTGCGTCAGCAGGTAAACCGAAAATACCCAGCCAAAATGCGCAAAGCCCCCCAGCTCGGCGACAATTGTTGGCATCGCGGTGGCCACAATAGTGACTTCGATGGCGGCCATAAACATGGCGAGCATGCAGGCGAAAAGAATCCAGTTGCGGCGCAGCGGCGCGGAAGTGCTGTTGATCATGATGCTCCCTTTTTGCGTTCCCTAAGGCTAGCGCAAATCTGCGCGTCCAGGAATCAATTCAGTGCTTTTGTGACGTTGTCACCTAAATTGGGGCGAATCAGGTAGTTTCGCTGTTAAACCAGTTGTAGTAAGGGCTGCGGCGATTTTGCCCCCATGCTATCTCCATGATTTTACCGATAAAAGCTGGCGCGCTTCGCTTGACGTTGCTATAGGTTTAAAACTGCGTTGACTGTGATTAACGAAATTACGCAGAAATTCGCAAACGTTTTACACGTTTAACAATCGGCATGGTTTTGGACGCGGCGGCCCTTTTTGTGGCGTCTGTCATGTCGGTTCAGGGTTTGATAACACCAGATTGGTCTACAGGGAGAATCCGTATGCATAACGCTTCGCTGGCCAAACGTGCCGGTCTGGCGCTGCTTGCTGTGATAGCAGTGTTGGGCGCACTGGTTTGGGGGCTGGGCTGGGATACACTGGTCGCCCGCCGCGTTGATCTCATCTATCTTGGCCAACAGCACCTGTTTTTAGTGTTCTGGTCAATGCTGTTTGCCCTGCTGGTCGGTATTCCCAGTGGGATCCTGCTAAGCCGTCCCTTTGCCCGTCGCTGGGCAGAATATGTCATGCAAATCTTTAACGTGGGCAATACGTTGCCGCCGCTGGCCGTACTGGCGCTGGCCATGGTGGTGATCGGCATTGGCGATAAGCCGGCGCTGTTTGCCCTGTTCCTGGCCTCGCTGCTCCCCATTGTCCGCAACACCTATGCCGGACTGAGCGCCGTTCCGCCCTCACTGATTGAAGCCGCTAACGGTATCGGCATGACAAAATGGCAACGCCTGCGTCAGGTTGAGCTGCCGAATGCGCTGCCGGTCATTCTGGCAGGGGTGCGCATTGCGACAGCCATTAACGTTGGCACCGCCCCGCTTGCCTTCCTGATTGGTGCCAGCAGCTTTGGCGAGCTGATTTTTCCGGGGATTTACCTCAATGACTTCCCGGTCCTGATTCTGGGCGCGGTGGCAACGGCGTTAGTGGCCCTGATACTGGATATGTTGCTGGCGACGTTAGGCCGTTATCTGAGTCCGCACGCTGCGGCATAAAACAGGAGTTGATGATGCTTACGCGTTGGATTAAGCACTGTACGCTGGCCCTGACGGCGACGCTGGCGCTCAGCCAGAGCGTTCAGGCTGCCGCCCCGCTGGTGCTGGCGACGAAAAGTTTTACGGAACAACACATCCTTTCTGCCATGACCGTGATGTGGCTGCAAAAGAAAGGGTTTCAGGTTATCCCAAAACGCAACATTGCCACGACAATCAGTCGAAATGCCATGCTTAACAAGCAAATCGACATGACGTGGGAATATACCGGTACCTCACTGATTATTTTCAACCATATCAACAAGCCCATGTCCTCACAGGAAGCTTACCAGACCGTTAAAAATCTGGATGGCAGGCTGGGTCTGATCTGGCTTAATCCAGCCCCGATGAACAACACCTATGCTTTTGCCATGCAGCGGGCGCGGGCGGATAAAGAAGGTATTTCTACCCTGTCGCAACTGGTGGCCAAAATTGATCAGGTGCGCAAAACCGACCCGAAACATAATTGGCGACTGGGGCTGGATCTGGAGTTCTATGGCCGTTCGGATGGGATGAAGCCGCTGCAGAAGACCTACAACCTCACGCTGGACAGACCGCAAATTCGTCAGATGGACCCGGGTCTGGTGTACAACGCGATCCGCGACGGTTTTGTTGATGCGGGCTTGATTTACACCACGGATGGGCGCGTAAAAGGATTCGATCTCAAGGTGCTGCAAGATGATAAGCACTTCTTCCCCAGCTACAACGTGACGCCGGTCGTACGCAAAGATGTGCTGGAGAGCCATCCCGGCCTTGAGGCGGCGCTGAATCAGCTTTCACCGCTGATTACGGATGAGGCCATCACCGAGATGAACAAGCGCGTGGATATCGATCATCAGTCACCGGAACAGGTGGCGCGCGATTTCCTTCAATCCAAAAACATGCTGTAAGGAGGCATCGTGGATACCCTTCATTACATCATTGATAACTGGAATAACCTGCTCACGCTGACCTGGCAGCATACCTGGCTGGTGCTGGTCGCTGTGGGCTGCGCCATTCTGGCCGGCGTGCCGCTGGGCATTTTAATTGTCCGCATTAAATGGCTGGCCACGCCGGTACTGGGCATCGCCACCATCGTGTTGACCATTCCGACCATCGCCCTGTTTGGTCTGATGATCCCGCTGTTTTCGCTGATCGGTCAGGGAATCGGTGCGGTGCCTGCCATCACGGCGGTGTTCCTGTATTCCCTGCTGCCGATTGTACGTAATACCCATACCGCGCTGGAAAACCTGCCGGATGGCTTGCGTGAGGCCGGTCGGGGCATTGGGATGACGTTCTGGCAGCGTCTGCGCTGGGTTGAGATCCCTATGGCCCTGCCCGTCATTTTTGGCGGTATCCGCACCGCCGTCGTGATGAATGTCGGCGTTATGGCCATCGCGGCGGTGATCGGTGCGGGCGGACTTGGCCTGCTCCTGCTTGATGGCATCAGCGGAAGTGACGTGCGCATGCTGATTGCCGGCGCACTGATGATTTGCCTGCTGGCGATTGTTCTTGACTGGCTGCTGCACCGTTTGCAGCTGGCGCTGACTCCTAAGGGAATTCGATAATGATAAAACTTGAAAATCTGACGAAAACCTTCAGCCAGAAAAATGGCACGCTGATGAAAGCGGTGGACAATGTAAGTCTTGAGGTGCCGGCGGGCGAAATGTGCGTACTGCTGGGCCCTTCCGGCTGTGGGAAAACGACCACACTGAAAATGATTAACCGCCTGATTCCGGCCACCAGCGGACGTATTCTCATCAACGGTGAGGACACCAACACCCAGGACACGACCACGCTGCGCCGCAATATTGGCTACGTTATTCAGCAAATTGGTTTGTTTCCTAACATGACGATTGAGGAAAACATTACCGTTGTGCCGCGCATGCTCGGTTGGGACAAAAAACAGTGCCGTGAGCGGGCCACCGAATTAATGAGCATGGTGGCACTGGATCCCACGAAATTTCTGCATCGCTATCCGCGTGAAATGTCGGGCGGGCAACAGCAGCGTATAGGCGTTATTCGCGCGCTGGCGGCGGATCCGCCGGTTTTGCTGATGGATGAACCTTTTGGTGCGGTGGACCCGATTAACCGTGAAGTCATCCAGAATGAGTTCCTGGATATGCAGCGTCAGTTAAAGAAAACGGTCATGCTGGTCAGCCACGATATTGACGAGGCGCTGAAACTTGGCGATCGCATCGCCGTATTTGGCCAGGGCAAAATCGTGCAGTGCGCCAGCCCGGACGAATTACTGGCGACGCCAGCGAATGATTTTGTCGGGTCGTTTGTCGGTCAGGACCGCACTCTGAAACGTCTGCTGCTGGTGCAGGCGGGTGATGTGACCGATCAGCAACCGACCATCACGGTGAAACGTTCGACGCCACTGATGGATGCGTTCAGCACTATGGACGATAACGATATGCGTTCCATTACCGTCGTGGACGACGATGGTAAACCGCTCGGGTTTGTTAAACGTCGCGAGGCGCGTAGCGCCAGCGGTCGCTGTGAGGATATCCTGCACACCTTCCGGGTAACCGGCAAAGCCGAGGAGAACCTGCGCGTGGTGCTGTCAAAGCTGTATGAACACAACACGGTGTGGATGCCGATTGTGGATGAAGAAGGCCGTTACAGCGGGGAAATTTCGCAGGATTATATCGCGGACTACCTCAGTTCCGGCCGTACGCGTCGCCGTCTGAATCCCTGAAAAATCAGGGCCGCACCCCGGTTGCGGCCCTTTTCCATCGAGCGGGTTTCGTGTTTCGCATCCTGTGTCACTGTCTTTCTTATTAGCGTGTGTTTTCAGATGAAGGGCGTCAGGCTATTTTCGCCTTTGCAACCGGCAGCTTGTCGGCATCGAGCAGGGAGATATCCAGGTAGCGGGACACATCACGCTGCTCAACACGTGGCAAATAGGGCAACTCACCCAACAGCGGCGCAGGAAGCTTGTCAAGCAGGACTGAAATGATCTCCGCATAGTGCGCCAGCCCCGGATTGATCCGGTTTGCCACCCAGCCTGCCAGCGGTAAGCCATCACCCAGAATAGCCTCAGCCGTCAGCAACGCATGGCTGATGCAGCCCGTTTTAATCCCCACGACCAGGATCACCGGCAACTGTTGTTCCACCACCCAGGCCGATAACGGCTGGGCATCATTCATCAGGCTGCGCCAGCCTCCTGTGCCCTCAACCACGACGCGATCGGCCAGTTGATGCAGGTTCTTTAACCCCTGACTGATTCGCGCATAGTTAACCTCACAAGGCGGATAACCCCCGATTTCTTCTTTTTCGAAAATAACGGGATTCACAGCCTGATAAGGCAACGTCATGGACGAGGCGCTTTGTAAAAACAACGCATCTTTATTTCTCAGGCCCTCTTCCGTTTTGACACCACAACGGGCAACAGGCTTGTAGCCTGCGGCACTGAAACCGGCCTGAATAAAACTCTGTAACAGGGCGCGCGACACAACGGTTTTTCCCACTTCGGTATCTGTTCCCGCAATAAATAGCGTTTTCACTCGACGTCTCCTTCACCAGCGGTTTCGACTCATCGGCGATGAGTCTTTCGTGCGAACAGACATTCTAAGGAAGGAAAAGCACAGGCAGATTGCGTTAGCGCAAGGTTAGTGTTGCTTAACCTTGTAGTAACTTCACTAACAGGTAACCGCTATAGAGCGAATCTTTAATGAGCGCCGCCGCACCGAGTGTGCCAGGCTCAGTAAACTCAGTAGGTGCAAGCTGAATGCCTGCGCTGTAAGCCGGTAACGACTGCTGATGAATGGTGTTTTGTACCGCCGGGAACAGGATGTCCGCCGCCTGATTTAGCGGTGAACCGATAAGAATATGTTGAGGATTGAAGATGTTTACCATCATGCCAAGCAGCCTGCCCACATGATGCCCTACCGTGGCGATGGCATCGCGGGCCAGCCTGTCACCCGCCCGGGCCGCCTCACAGACCGCCTCCAGCGTTAAGGTTTGATGATGTAACAGGCTGTCGGGCTGTCCTGGCAGACGCTGAGCAACAAGGGCCAGCAGACTGCCGGTACTGGCCACCGTTTCCAGGCAGCCATGATTCCCGCAGTAACATTGCTGACCATAGGGATCGACCTGCGTATGGCCCACTTCGACCAGCGCACGTCCGCTTTTGTGCAGTAACTGTCCGTCCGTGATCACGCCCGCCCCCACGGTTTCATCAATGACAATCTGAATGACATCCTGCGCACCGCGCGATGCGCCAAACAGGGACTCTGCCAATGTCCAGGCCGAGATATCATGCTGGATAAACACCGGCAGGCCGGTTCGGGCCGCCAGGGTGCTGCCCAGTGGCATATCATGGCAGTTATAACCGGGTAACCGGTGCACCACGCCTGATGCGACGTTGATCAGCCCCGGCAACGTGATAGCAATGGCGGTCAGCCTTTCCAGCCGCTTTTGATGGCGGATAAAAAACGCATCAACATGGTCGGTCAGTGTGGTCAGTAAGGATTGGGTGGGATCATCCGGGAGGGGCAAATGGTCTTCAACCAGCGCCCTGCTGCTCAAATCGCGAAGCGTCAGGGTTAATGTGCCACGGTGCAGGCGAAGGGCCAGGTAGTGCCAGGCCTCCGTGTCCAGAATTAACCCGATAGCGGGACGACCACGCGCGCCCGGATCCTGAAATTCGGTTTCCTGAACCAGATGGGCATCCAGCATTTCCCGGACAATTTTGGTAATACTGGCTGGGGCTAACTGGGCGCGCCTGGACAATTCAATGCGCGAGACGGGGCCATGCTGATCAATTAATCGGTAAACGACGCCAGCATTGATTTGTTTAATTTGGTCAATATGGCCAGGTTGGCTGTCCGAACTCACACCCTGCTCCGGTTATTTTCGCGCTTCTAAATAAATATCCGCTATGGTGCGGCAGATTCACCTTTTGCGGCAAATATTTGCTTAGATATGTGATTTATCACACATAATTTTTCCGCCTTTAGCGAGAGCGTTCGTTTTCCCGCCGCAACAGCGCCATCATATGGGCCATCTGCACGCTCATTTCCCGTTGCGCAGACCAGACCAGCCACATTTCCGAAAGTGCATCCGGTTCCTCAAGCGGCAGCCAGACGACATTCGTCAGGCGGGCATGGCTGAACGATGCCGGTAAAATAGACACGCCTAAACCGGTCGCGACCAGACCGAGAATTGTCATCGCCTCGCCCACTTCCTGAGTGATATAGGGTTTGATCTGATAGCGTTGCAGTAAATCGAGTATTTCGCTGTAAAGCGCCGTTCCCACCTGCGGATCGAAAAAGACAAAAGGCTCACTGGCCAGCGCCTGTAAAGAAATCTTCCCGGCGGACGCCAGCGGATGGGCTTTGTGCACCACCGCGCATAGCGGCTCCTGTAATAGCAGTTGATGATGCAGATCGGCAGGCAGCGGCGTGTTGCGCATCACACCCAAATCGAGTTTCCCTTCATGGAGCGGCGTCAGCTGCTGCCGGGTATTGATTTCCTGCATCTGAACATGAACATCAGGCCAGCGCTGGCGAAACAGGTAGAGCGCATCCGAGACGACACCAATAAAAGCGGCAGAGGAGGTAAAGCCGATGCGCAGTTCCCCTTCTTCTCCCCGATGTAGTCGTGCCGCACGCTGGGTCGCCTGCTCAACCTGCAACAGAATGGCGCGCGCATCCTGCAAAAATTGTTGCCCGGCCGGCGTGAGCTGCACGCTGCGGTTGGTGCGGTTAAACAGCTGCGCCCCGGTTTCTGCCTCAAGGTGCATGATTTGCTGACTGAGCGGCGGCTGAGAAATATGCAGCCGTTGCGCCGCGCGGCCAAAATGCAGCTCTTCTGCAACGGCAATAAAATAACGAAGGTGACGCAGCTCGATATTCATAGGTTAAAAATATTATTTGAGATTATTAATATATTAGACAACCTAATCCGCTTTTCCTAGCCTTACGTTATTCGTTGTTTTTACTCATAAGGATTACTGTGAATCGCTCTTCATCGGCTGTCGCCCTGGACAGAAATGTGGCGCAGCAGCCTGCATCACCTTCTCAGGCGTGGATCGTGCGCGGCACTCCGCCCTTTATGCGCGTGACACTGGCGCTGTTTTCGGCCGGGCTGGCCACCTTTGCACTGCTGTATTGTGTGCAGCCGCTGCTGCCGGTCCTCTCTGCACAGTTTGGCGTGTCGCCGGCCGCCAGCAGTATTTCCCTGTCGGTCTCCACCGCGACACTGGCGCTGGGCTTACTGATTACCGGCCCCTTGTCCGATGCTGTCGGTCGCAAATCTGTCATGGTCACCGCGCTGATGCTGGCTTCCGTCTGCACGCTGATTTCGGCCACCATGACAAGCTGGCACGGAATTCTGCTGATGCGGGCGCTTATTGGCCTGTCGCTCAGCGGTGTAGCGGCCGTCGGGATGACTTATCTCAGTGAAGAAATCCATCCCAGCGTAGTCGCCTTTTCGATGGGGCTGTATATCAGCGGAAATTCGATTGGCGGGATGAGCGGTCGCCTGATCAGCGGCGTATTAACCGACTTTTTCTCCTGGCGCGTCGCCATTGCCGCCATTGGCTGTTTTGCCCTGGCGGCCGCCCTGATGTTCTGGAAAATTTTGCCCGCCTCGCGGCATTTTCACCCGACATCCCTGCGCCCCCGCCATCTGGCCATTAACTTTCGCCTGCACTGGCGCGACGCGGGCCTGCCATTGCTGTTCGCGGAAGGCTTACTGCTGATGGGGGCGTTCGTCACCCTGTTTAACTATATCGGCTATCGGCTGCTGGGTGCGCCGTGGCATTTAAGCCAGGCCGTGGTGGGACTGCTGTCCGTGGTTTACCTGACCGGTTCGTGGAGTTCGCCCAAAGCCGGCGCGTTAACCAGTCGATATGGCCGGGGGCCGGTGATGCTGGGCGCAACGCTTATCATGCTGACGGGCCTGCTCCTGACCGCCTTTCATGCCTTGGTTCTGATCTTTATCGGGATGATGCTGTTCAGTGCTGGCTTTTTCGCCGCACACTCCGTGGCCAGCGGCTGGATTGGGCCACGCGCGCGTCGCGCAAAAGGCCAGGCGTCTTCACTGTATCTGTTCAGTTATTATGTGGGGTCCAGCGTGGCGGGTACGGCAGGGGGCTTTTTCTGGCATCAGTTTGGCTGGCCGGGCATCACCGTGTTTATCTCTACCCTGCTGCTGCTGGCCCTGGCGGTCGCGTGGCGGCTGCATCAACGCAAACTCTAGCAAAACTTAACAAATTTTCCGGGCACAATGCGGCCCGGAAAATCCGCTGTACAAGAATTGTCCGTATTATCAGTATCATTGCTAACTACCGGTGTTTCCCCGCTATAATCGGTTTAATCCCAAAGATTAATGCCATCTTTGAATTCACTGTTAGGGGAGACCTCATGGCGCATTACTATTACGTCAATAAACAATCCGGTTACAACGATAACCACGTGGTACACGCCAAAGGCTGTCGCTACCTTCCGGGTCTGGAAGACCGACTGTTTCTGGGCACGTTTTACTCTGCAACAGCGGCTATACAGCAGGCCCGAAAATATTATGCCAGCGCATTAGGCTGCGACGACTGTTGCCCGGTTATGTCTGCTCAAACCCCACCCCTGCATTACAGCGTTGGACTGAAGCACGGTATCGATTTCTGATCACAGCGCATGCCTTTGCGATCCCATTCAGCCGCGTTTTTCCCGAGGATGGCGGAATATCGCCGCCATCTGCCCTGTCAGCCCGCCATTCAGTTGCTGCCGACCTGCCCCTGTAGCCGTCCCGCTTTAAGTCGCCAATTCGTTAAGCATTTTGCCTTTTTTCCGTTATCTTAGAGGCCTTACTCTTCATACAGGGATTTAACATGCGTGATAAATATGCGGCGTCTCAAATTGCCCTTCACTGGCTGACCGTGCTGCTGCTGATTATTGTCTATGCCACGATGGAGCTGCGCGGTTATGTGGAACGGGGCTCCTGGCAGCGCTTTGTGATGACCGTGACACACTTTAGCGCGGGCGCAACCATTCTGGTGGTGATGCTCTCACGGTTACTGCTGAAAATTCGCCATCGCAGCCCCGCGATTACGCCCCCCGTACCGCGCTGGCAAACGGGCCTGGCACACCTGACGCACACGTTGATTTATGCCTTATTTATCAGCCTGCCGGTGCTGGGTATCGCCTCACGTTACCTGAAGGGCCGTGAGTGGTTATTATTCGGCATTCCCATGCCGGTCGCTGCGGAACCTGATTTCGATCTCTCTGATACGCTCGTCGACTGGCACGAAACCCTGGCGCCACTGGGCTACTGGCTCATCGGCTTACATGTCGCTGCAGCCCTGTTCCATCACTATGCGCTGAAGGACAATACGCTGCTGCGTATGATGCCGGGACGCGGGACGCGCCAGCCCTGATTCCCTGACGCTGCACATCGGGCTAAAAAAATCACCATAATCTGCGCCAGGTGGTTCCACCCGGCGCTTGATTCCTACACAATAGCCACTAAATTGTGACGCAGGTCACTTTCGTGGGATGATCGTTGTCATCCTCTTTTGACGCACAGACAGATTTAACTTCTCATGCCTTTAACAACTGTTTCCCGTAAAACGGCCTGGCTACGCGTGGTGCTGCTGGCCATCGCCGCTTTTGTTTTCAATACCACTGAGTTCGTACCGGTGGGTTTACTGTCGGATATTGCTGCCGGGTTTTCGATGAAAACCGCTGAAGTGGGCATTATGCTGACGATTTATGCCTGGGTGGTGGCGCTGCTGTCCCTGCCGTTAATGCTGCTGACGCGAAATGTTGAACGGCGGTTACTGCTTACGGTACTGTTTAGCCTCTTTGTAGCCAGCCATGTTCTTTCGACATTCGCCTGGAGCTTCAGTTCGTTAATCGTTTCCCGCATTGGCATTGCGCTGTCACATGCGGTGTTCTGGTCCATTACCGCCTCACTGGCCATTCGTGTGGCGCCTGCCGGTAAAAAAACGCAGGCGCTCAGTATGCTGGCAACCGGTACGGCACTGGCCATGGTGCTGGGGGTGCCCATTGGTCGCGTTGTGGGGCAGGCGCTGGGTTGGCGCACCACCTTTGGCGTGATCGGGCTGTCAGCGTTGATCCTGATGATTATGCTGGCGCGCGTCTTGCCGCGTCTGCCCAGTGAACACACCGGTTCATTAAGCAGCGTACCGCTGTTGTTCCGCCGCCCGGCCCTGGCAGGCATGTACCTGCTGGTTACACTCATTGTGACCGCGCACTATACGGCTTACAGCTATATTGAACCCTTTATGCAACTGGTGGCGAATGCCAGCGAAAGTTTTACCACCCTGCTGCTGTTACTGTTTGGTTCTGCCGGCATTTTTGGCAGTCTGCTGTTCAGTTCGCTGGGTAAACGCTTTCCCTCAGCGTTGCTGATCAGCGCCATCGCCCTGGTCACCTTATGCATGGGGCTGTTAATTTTTGCCGCCGTGCGTCCTGGCGCGATTATCACCCTCTGCGTCGTCTGGGGAATGGCGATGATGATGATTGGCCTGGCGATGCAAATCCGTGTCCTGTCACTGGCACCCGATGCCACCGACGTGGCGATGTCGCTGATGTCCGGCATTTATAACATCGGCATCGGTGCGGGCGCGTTACTGGGCAGTCAGGTGAGCGTATATATGAGCCTGTCTGACGTCGGTAACGTGGGGGCGATGATCGGCCTGGTCGCGCTGCTGTGGTGCGTGTATATTTTCCGGCGCTACCCACAGTTACGCTCTAATGGTTAACTGAAGCAGGCTTCTGCGCCTCGCAGAAGCCTGCCGATGCGTCTTCGTCTGCTATCATGCACTGCGGCACTGAACGGCCAGACGACCTGTTCCGGCGCCCGAAGGGGCAGCGCGTCAGAAAGGTGCTAAACACACCCGATAACCGCTTATATTGTCAGAGGATGCCCTTCTACCTGACTCATCCATTACATCCGTTAACCTCGAAAAAGGATCAACGTTCATGACGAGAAAGTGGTTAACGCTGTACCTGTCGCGTAGCGTCAGCCGGGTGATGTTGCAGGATCTCCAGGCCATCTTACCTGCTGAGGCGGTGAAAATTTTCACGAATGATTTAGACGACGTTCGCTACGCTACAGTAGAATGCGTGCAGGCAGAAACGACCTGCGCCTTGATTGCCTCGGCGATCATCGTCTGGCGTCAACTGGGGCATATTCATCTGCTGCTGTATACACAAGGTGAAGTGCAGCGTCAGATCACGGACGCCACGCAGTTTGAATTATTTACTTTGCTGAAGAACAACCGTGCCGCCTTGCGGCTGGCCTGACGTGGCGTAACCTCACAGGATAATTATGAGAATTGGTCTGCTGTTCCCCATCGCTATCATCGTGGCAGGTATTGGCTTTCTCGCCTGGTTCATCGGCAGCGGCCTGGCGATGCCTGGCTCCTGAGATCAGCGTAGCTGGCTGTCTTTACTTCCACGCCGGTTGTAGAGACTGCTCTCTTTTTTCTGCTTATCGATCTTTTCCTGACAGGAAACGCAATAACGCACGCCCTTGAGTGCCTGACGGCGGGCTTCGGGAATCGGCTCGCCGCACAGTTCGCATTCTGTGGCACTTTCCCCCTGTCCCAGTGACTGACGCACACGTTCGATACCGTCATTAACGGTGCTGTCGATTTGCTCCTGTACTGCCCCTTCTGCTGCCCAGCCGTTTGCCATTTTTGTGCTCCACTTCATTACCTGTACAGGTTAACTGTACAACATATCAGGGATTTTGCAGGCAAACCGACTCACCTCCCTGTGAAGCCGGTGACGGACATTACGGCTTAATATCGACCTGATAAAAGATATGTTTGCCGAAGGGATCCACTTCGTAACCGGTCACCGATTTGCGGATCGGTTCGAAAATGGTGGAATGGGCAATCATTACGGCTGGCATCTGGTCGTGCATGATTTGCTGCGCCTGCAGATACATGACCGTGCGTTTGGCTTGATCGGGTTCGGCACGGGCGGCGGTAATCAGCTTTTCAAAGGGCTGATAGCACCATTTTGATGAGTTCGATCCCCCTTTCGCCGACGTGCAGCTGTAAAGCGGACCAAAGAAGTTATCCGGATCCCCGGTTGCCGTCGTCCAGCCCATCAGGGCCGCCTGATGTTCACCGCTGCGCACACGTTTCAGGTATTCGCCCCATTCGTAACTGACAATATTGGCTTTGATGCCCACTTTTGCCCAGTCTGCCTGGATCATCTCCGCCATTCTGCGTGCGTTGGGATTATAGGGACGCTGTACCGGCATCGCCCAGAGCGCAATTTCCGTCCCTGGTTTCACGCCTGCCTGTTGCAATAACGCTTTCGCTTTTTCCGGGTCGTAATCGTAATCCTTCAGGTCTTTGTCGGCACTCCAGACGCCGGGGGGCAGAATATTTTTCGCCACCACGCCAGTGCCTTTAAAAATCGCCTCGATAATAGCAGGCTTGTTGATCGCCATGGCCAGCGCCTGGCGAACCTGCACATTATCGGTCGGGGCTTTGGTGGTGTTAAAGGCCAGGAAACCGGTATTCAGTCCCGCGGCCTGTTTCAGGCGTGATGTCCGGATTTTGTTTCATTTTTTCGAGATCGGCAGGATTCGGGAACGGCATGACCTGGCACTCATTTTTTTCCAGTTTGGCGTAGCGCACGGCCGCGTCTGGCGTGATGCTGAAAATCAGCCGATCCAGTCTGGCCTTACCCTGCCAGTAGTCCGGAAACGCCTTATACAGAATGCGTGAGTCTTTTTGATACTGAACCAACTGGAAAGGCCCGGTTCCGATGGGATCGCTATCCACTTTTTCCGGTGTGTCGGCTTTCAGCATCTTGTCTGCATATTCTGCCGAGTGAATGGAGGCGAAATACCAGGCCAGATCGGCCAGAAATGGCGCTTCCGGGTGCGCCAGCGTAAAGCGCACGGTGTGATCGTCAACGCGGCCAATGTGGGTGATTAACGTGGCCAGTTCAAGACTGTCGAAGTTGGAATAGTGCCCGCCCGAGACGTTGTGATAGGGATTGTTGCTGTCCATCTGGCGCATAAAAGAGAAGATGACGTCATCCGCATTAAAATCACGACTGGGCGTAAACAGCTTATTGCTCTGAAATTTAACGTTATGCCGCAGATGGAACGTATAGACTTTGCCGTCGGGACTGATCTCCCAGCGTTCTGCAAGGCCTGGAATTAATTCTGTGGTGCCGGTTTTAAAATCAACCAGGCGGTTAAACACCGGCACGGCACTGGCATCCACGCTGGTTCCCGAGGTGTAAAGTTGCGGATTAAAGTTCTCCGGTGAGCCTTCTGAGCAGTAGACCAGCGTCGTCGCGTTAACACTTCCTGCCAATGCGATACCGGCCGTCAGCAATCACAGGGTTGTAAACCTGTTTCTCATTATTATCCTCGCTTTATGTTGACTTCTATATATCAGACTCTCTAAATAAACGGTGCAAACAGTGGATTGATAGCATGAATCTTCACCATAGCGAACCCCGCATGTAGTCAACTAATAAGGATTAGTGATGACCGACAAACTTCAGACGCAGTTGATCACGCGTTTTTTCCGTTATCTGGCGGTGAGCAGTCAGAGTGATGCAAAGTCCAGCACCTTACCGAGCACCCCGAGTCAACATGCGATGGCGGCGCTGCTGGCGGATGAATTGCGCGAACTGGGGCTTGAACAGGTCGTCGTTGATGAACAGGCGACGGTAACGGCAGTTAAACCGGGCAACTGCCCTGACGCGCCACGCATTGGGTTTATTACGCACATTGATACGGTTGACGTCGGTCTGTCACCTGATATTCACCCGCAGATCCTGACCTGGCAGGGCGAAGATCTGTGCCTTAATCCCGAACAGAACATCTGGCTGCGCCGGGATGCGCATCCTGAAATTGCCCCTTATATGTGCCAGGACATTATTTTCAGCGACGGGACCAGCGTGCTGGGCGCCGATAACAAAGCGGCGGTTAGCGTTGTTATGACGTTAATGGAAAACCTGCAGGGTCAGCACGGTGATGTAGTCGTCGCGTTTGTCCCCGATGAAGAGATTGGCCTGCGCGGTGCCAAAGCGCTGGATCTTAACACCCGCTTTAATGTGGACTTTGCCTAGACCATCGACTGTTGTGAACTGGGTGAAGTGGTCTATGAAAACTTCAATGGCGCGGCGGCAGAGCTGCGTTTCACCGGGGTTCCCGCCCATCCGATGTCCGGTAAAGGTGTGCTGGTCAACCCGCTGCTGATGGCCCATGACTTTATCAGTCACTTCGACAGGCAGGCGACGCCCGAACACACGGAAGGCCGTGAAGGCTATATCTGGTTCAATGAAATGCAGGCCAATGCCAGTGTTGCGACGCTGAAAGCATCAATTCGCGATTTCGATCTGGCGAGCTTTGCCGCGCGCAAAGAACAATTGCAGCATGTTGCCAGCCTGATTGCTGAACGCTATCCCACCGGACAGGTCGAGATAACGATTCACGATATTTACAGCAATATCAGCAATGCCATGGGCGACGACCGCCGGGCGCTGGATCTGATTTTTGCTGCCATGCGCGATCTGGACATTACACCCAAAGTGATTCCCATGCGCGGCGGTACCGATGGCGCGGCCTTATCTGCCCGCGGTATTTTCACCCCTAACTTTTTCACAGGCGCGCACAATTTCCATTCACGTTTCGAATTCCTGCCGGTGAAGTCGTTCGTTAAGTCGTATCAGGTCGCGGAGAAACTGTGTTATCTGGCGGCGCAATCGAGGAGTACGGCAAAGACAGGCAGTTGAAACATCACCGCCTTCATGATGAAGGCGGTAGTCATATTGATTAGAAGGTGACCCAGTCGCCGTTGTCCGCCGTGGCGGCTTTTGGACGCAGTACAGGAGACGGTGCTGTTGCAGGGCCTGCAGACGCCGCTGGCGGCCTTCTGTCCTGTGTCAGCGCTACCGGCGCATCGCTCGATAACCGGAACTGTGCAACAGAAGCCTGAAGCGCTTCCGTCTGCAGCGCCAGCGCGCTGGCGGCGGCAGAAACCTCTTCAACCAGAGCCGCGTTTTGCTGCGTCACACTGTCCATTTCCGTCACGGCCGTACCAACCTGAGAAATGCCCTTGCTCTGCTCTTCCGAGGCGGCGGCGATCTGCTTCATAATTGCATCCACATCCTGGACGGATTTTAAAATGCCGCTCATCGTGCCGCCGGTGGTACCCACCAGTTCCGCGCCCTTTTCCACTCGCTGCACAGAATCGGCAATCAGCCCGGCGATTTCTTTCGCCGCACCGGCGCTGCGCTGTGCCAGATTGCGCACTTCACTGGCGACGACGGCAAAGCCTCGCCCTTGTTCACCGGCACGCGCGGCTTCTACGGCCGCATTCAGTGCCAGAATGTTGGTCTGAAACGCAATACCGTTAATGACGTTGGTGATCTCAGCGATTTTCTTCGAGCTGTCGGAAATACCGTTCATGGTGGTCACAACTTCATCCACCAGGTTGCCGCCCCTGCTTCGCCGTCAGCGTTGCCGCTTCGGTCAGTGCACTGGCCTGACGGGCATTTTCCGCGTTAAATTTCACGGTCGCGGTCAGCTGTTCCATACTGGCGGCGGTTTGCTCCAGCGCGGCAGCCTGCTCTTCCGTACGGGAGGACAGATCGTTATTACCAATAGAGATTTCGGCGGCACCGCGCGAGATATTCTCTGTGCCGCTGCGAATGGCACTGACCGCATCACGCAGGCTGTCCTGCATCGCACTGAGCAGCGGAACCAGTTTACCGACGCAGTTACGGCCCATATCCTGAACGGGTTTACTGAGATCCCCTTTGGCGATTACGGCAAAATGCTCGCGAATCTTCTCCAGCGGTTTGACCAGCATTGTGACCAGATAACGATCGGTAAACAGCAGAATCAGCAGACCAATCACCACGGTGGCTGAAATCATCGTTTTAGTCACGGCGGTCAGGCGATCCACTTCGACACGGGTTTGTCCCAGTTTCTTGTTGGCCACGTTGTTAAACGCTTCGGTGCTGGCACCGAAGGCGCGGCTGAGCGCAGGTGTGACGTCATTCGCCTGTTGACGATAGGCATCCAGCGAATCCTGACGGGCACGCTGCAACTGCACGGTGACGCCCTGATCCAGCAGTTGCTGACATTTATCAATGACCTCATTCGTCACGGCCGCGTCCATGGGTCCGGGTGACAGCTGTTTAAACAGCGCTAGTTGATGACGCATGTTATCTAACGCCTGCTGTACCGGAGCAAAGGTGGTGTCATCCTGGGCGACACCGGCGGCCTTTTTCTCCATCACACGCGACAAACGCGTAATACATACGAAAATACTGGTCGTTACCCTGACTTAACGCGGTCATCTGCTCAACGATATGGCGATCCACATCATTGCCATCACTGAGGGAGTTAAGCGAATGAATGCTGAACAGCCCAATGCCGCTCCACAACAGACTAAACAGTCCCAGAATGGTCAACATAACCGTGCGAATAGTGAAATTTTTAAGCATACCCATACAGAAATCCCTTGAACGTTAATCCGTAAAACCGGACACAGGAGATTTATCGGCAGCTCGCGGGAAAATGTAACGGTATTGTTATTTTTTTTCATCCACCCGCACAGATAATGTGCGGGTGGAAATGTGCAGGCCGGCGTACGTCTGGCATGCACCGCGCTGGTTCACCCTTTACAGTCGCACCAGGCGGGACATCATCAAACGGAACAAAGCGAGGCGGCGGCGCATAAAACCCGGTAACAGTTTGAGAGCCGCTTGACCCTGCCATCCTAGTGACATTGTCACGTCATGCTTTTTGCGCCAGGCGGGCCAGCGTTGTTTGCCTTCAATCATCGTCGTGTGCGGGGTTACATCACATGCGAAACGAAACCAGTAATCGCAAACCTGTTGAGAAAAAGCATGATCTGCGGCGGTAAAGGTGCGATCGTCGTCGGCAGGCGGCATCATCGCCAGCGTATTCATCACGTAAGGGATTTCATTACCATGCCAGGTGCCGTGCGGGTAGAGATCGCGCGATCGTTCTGAAACGTAGTCGAACCAGTAGCGCCAGCCCGGCATGCCCGCTTTCTCCTGCGCACGCATGATCAGCCAGGGAACAATGCTAAACGTCATATCCCGCGCGACAGCCCGCCCCAGCAGCGCATCATCCCCGGTACGGTAAATCCAGCGCAGTAACCGATAATGAAAATGGTTATTACGCCGTAGCTGTCCCACCACGGCGGCAGCCTCCACGCCAAACCAGACCAGTACGCTCGCTTCATCGCTGTTACTGCCCGCCATCAGCGGCAGGCGATGCTGTTTTCCCGCCATCAATGTTTTCAGGACCGGCTCGGGCAGCACCATATCACCGGCAATGGCCACCGGACCGAGGCCCAGCGAGCTGTCCAGCGGCCAGAAGGCGTCCGCAGGCAGCTCACGCAGCTGCGCCATGCTGGCATCCGCCGGTAAACCCAGCGCGGTCGCCACCATAACGCCTTTTTCACGTGCCGCGTCGCGGGTGACGTCTGGCAGGCTATAGGCACTTTGCACGATCCCTTTGTGGAACAACCCCCGGGACAGCGGTGAGCAGCAAAGCGAAAGCACACTGCGGGCGCCCGACGATTCGCCAAACAGCGTCACGTTGCTGGCATTCCCGCCAAACGCGGCGATATGCTGCTGTACCCATCGTAATGCCGCGATCTGATCAAGCAGCGCGAAATTGTTGATATGGCCCGTGTCAGCCTGCTCTTTTTCCAGTGCGGGATGAGCAAAAAAACCCAGATGTCCCAAACGGTAATTAAGGGTCACCACCACCGCACCCCGCGAGGCTAAGGGTTTTCCACTATAGGGTGCCAGCCCACCTGAACCGATCGTAAAGCCACCGCCGTGAAGCCAGACCATGACCGGGAGTGGAACCTCTGGCTGCAGCTCTGGCGTCCAGACGTTGAGGTACAGGCAGTCTTCACTGAATACACCAGGATCGCCTCCGCCAATCGCCAGGCAGTAGTCACGATTCTGCCAACTCGCTGCAGAAAAGTGCTGTGCATTGAGTACACCGTGCCAGGGCTTAACCGGTTGTGGCGCGCGCCAGCGATACGCGCCGACAGGCGGTGCCGCATACGGAATGCCCTTGAATACAAAGATCCCGTCATCAAGGGTGCCCTGCAGTTCTCCGTCAGTCAGCGCGATTTTCAGGCCGTCATTTTTCATGCAGTGTTCCTTGTTAGCGTGCCTTTTCATTATTTCAGGCAATCTGATGTTGTCCAGTTCTGACGCGTTGTTAAGCAAAACGGTAAATGCGCTGAAAAATCGCCCGAAGGCGTCGCCGTGATTGACCCCTGTCATGAAAATGTTTTTAGTAGAGAGCGTAACGAAAACGCCTTTGAGGAACTGACAATGTTTAGCGGTATCAATCAGGTTTTTGTGCGCATGACCGATCATCCCGATCTCGGCAAACTGTTGCTACGTCTGACTCTGGGGGGATTATTGCTGTTTCATGGTGAGTTTAAGCTCGTGCATGGCGTGGGCTGGATTGCCCATTTACTGCGACAACACGGTCTGCCGGGCTTTATCGCCTGGGGTGCCTGGATGGGGGAAATAATTGCGCCGCTGATGCTGATCGCAGGCTTCATGACACGGCCAGCGGCGTTTATCATTGCCGTGAATATGGTTGTCGCCACGCTGCTGGTCAAAACCGGCGCAGTATGGCATCGCACCGATGTCGGTGCCTGGGCACTGGAAACGGAAGCACTTTACCTGTTCGGCGCTCTGGTGGTGATGTTTCTGGGGGCGGGAAGATTTACGCTGCTCCGTGATACGCGCCTGCAGTAAAGGAAAAACGGGGCGGTTCCGCCCCGTTCATATTATAAGGTAATGCCGCAGCGCTGTAAGGACGCCCGCTGCCGCTCCGCATACAGCACCATTTCATCCTGCACGGGGCAGCCCAGTGCGGTTTCAAAGCTGCTCCGGCTTGCCTGTCCCGCCGAACGTGTCGACGTTTTGTCCCCGAGATTAGACTGAAAAATCCCTGCCGCACTGACAGGTAGAAAATCTTCATAAATAATAGGGTCCGCCAGAATCCGCCCCTGCTCAATCAGACTTGCCAGTGATTCCCCACGCTGCGGCGGTTCCGCTCGCCCTTTTTCGCTGAGCCGATAAGTAAACCAGGCTAAGCCGGCTTCACGTAATGCGTTTTCATCATCCGGGAAAGCCGCAAAGGTCGCCGTGAGCTGCTGCTGGTGCTGCTGATTATCCGCACCGCTCCCGGCTTCGCTGAGCAGACGATCGTAAAGCGCGCGGCCCTGCGGCGTTAAGGCCGCGCCGCGCTGTTCGATCTCACCGAAGCGCGCCGTGTGCGTGCCCTGAAAACCGTCGGTGAAAATGACGGGTTCTTCCAGTGCCTTGAAGCTGGTCTGGCGTAACAAAACAGGCACCTTGCGCCGGGGTGGACCTTCGATCACCGTTTTGGGATCAATGCCATACGTCGGCATCAGCGCCTGAACACGATCAATATCCAGCGTGCGTGGCGTAAGATGATTGATATGGCAGGCCGGAAAACATACCACATCCGCGATCAACCGATGTTGTTGGTTCAGCGCCTGATAGGTGCGGCTCTCCACAAGGCTGTGTGAATGCCAGCGGAAGGTTTCCAGCGCTTCGTTGATAAACGCCTGCGCCTGGGGCGCCGTCAGTCCGCCCTGCTGTTGATGCAGCGCGATGAGGTTTCGGCATTCCGGCGTGAAAATATCGCGCGAGGCTAATATTCGTGCGGCTTCATCCCGAAGCGCCGGGTCGGCAATCAGCTCCAGCCGTAACAGCGAGGTAAAAATACGAAAAGGATTGCGCTGCAGCGCTTCATCATCAATGGGGCGAAACGCGGTGGAGTGCACCGGTACGCCCGCCTGCGACAGATCATAATAGCCCACCGGAAACATGCCCATGACGGCAAACATCTGGCGCAGCATGGCAAGCTCGTCCGCGCTACCGACGCGAATGGCCCCGTGGCGCTCCAGACTGAGGCGGCTGAGTTCATCGGCCTGGGTCAGCCGTTGCTCTAGCACGCTATCAGCCGTAAGCGTTGCCTCATTAACCGCTTTCACCAACTGCATCAGCGTCCCGTAGAGCGGCACTTCCTGCTGATACATGTCCGACATGGCCTGGGAGAAGCCCGTGCGAATCGTATCCGCACTGATAAAGTTATCCATATTTACCACCTGACAGCATGAGCGTTGCAGCTACTGTAATCCAACGCGCTGCGGTCAGCGGAAAATATCATGAATTTGTGATCGGCTTAAAACCGTAGCGATTTTTCACCGCCAGCATCACGGTGGTCAGCAGTGCCGGTATGGCGAGCAGCAAGAAAATAACGCTGAACGACCAGCCGAGTGACAACATTTCAGCCCCGACAAAGGCACTGAGGATGGCACCGATTCGGCCCACCCCGTGCATCCAGCTGGAACCGGTTGCGCGGGCATGGGTAGGATAGTAGCTGGCGGAAAGCGCATTCATGCCGGTATTCGCTCCGTTAAAACAAAAACCGCTGCAGAAGGCAATGGCGCTCATGATAACGACCTGCGGCGGTGAAAAACCCAGCGCGACAATAGCGATACCGCCGCAGAAGTAGATCACAGCCAGCGACAGACTGGCATTGAAGCGATCCATCAGCCAGCCGGCAAACAGCGATCCCAGCGTGCCGCCTGCCTGGTACATCGCGGTGATTATCGCCGCTTCCGTCACGGACATTCCCTGTGTATTGACCAGGGATGGCAGCCAGCTGCCGATCAGATACACCAGGAACAGCCCCATAAAATAGCCGCCCCAGAGCATCAGGCTGCCGATGCGGTAGCGAGGAGAAATGACCGTTGCGATGGCGCTGTGTTCAGCAGGTGATTTTTCCGCTTCGGTCGCATGGAAATGCGTATCCGGGCTCGTACTGCCGGGAAGAATACGTTCAAGAATGGCGCGAATGTGCTGCGCGGGCGCACCGCGACTAATCAGGAAACGTACCGATTCAGGAAGCTGACGGATCAGGACCGGCAGGACCAGCAAAGGAAGAATACCGCCCAGCAACAGAACGGAATGCCAGTCGTAACGTGGTAACAACCATGACGCGGCAAAGCCGCCGCTGGCGGCCCCAAAGGTAAAGCCACAAAACACCACGGTGATAATGAATGAACGGCGCCGCTCCGGCGCATATTCAGCCACCAGCGCACTGACGTTGGGCATGGCTGCTCCCAGCCCCAGCCCGGTCAAAAAACGGAACAGGATCATCTGTTCGATACTATGGGAAAATGCGGTCACCAGCGTCCACAGACCAAAAAACAGGACGCTGAAAATGATCATTAACCGGCGGCCAAAGCGGTCGGCCAGCGGCCCGGCGACCATCGCCCCCAGCGCCAGACCAATCAGCGCTGCACTGATCACGACACCCAACTGATGAGTACTGACGTGCCAGGCGGTTTTCAGCGTCGGCGCGATAAAGCCCATCAGGGCAATATCCATACCATCAAGCGCAACCACGATAAAACAGAGTACAATTAACCGAATTTGGCCACCACTCAGAGTACCCTGATTAATTAACTGGCGAACATCTACCGCCTCGACACTGCTCACGGGTAAACTCCTCAACGGCTGACTTAAACAACTATCAGATTTGGTAAAAAAAACGGCACTTATGATAGCTGATCGTTAACGATAAAACGCATGAAATTTCCGACCGAAGCAGAAGCAATGCGGTAAGTTGATGTTTTTTCAGCAACCGTGAAAAACGTTGTGTCAGGCAAAAAAACAACGCCATCATTAATAATCAACCACTTAAAACGCTCCGCTGCAAAAAGTACACATTGTTAATAAAAATTTGCAGCAAAGTTAACAAAATCCAGCTTAAATAGTTGCCTGTCACCTGGCAATGTCATTAAGTTGGGTAAATGGAAAAAAATATCCTTTTCAATCAGCGCATTCGCTTGCGCCATTTACATGCCTTTGTTGCCGTCGCGCAGCAGGGAACCCTGGGGCGTGCAGCCGAGACCTTAAGTCTCAGTCAACCTGCCCTTTCTAAAACCCTCAACGAACTTGAAGAACTCACCGGCGTCCGTCTGTTCGAACGCGGTCGGCTGGGCGCACAACTCACCACCATGGGAGAACAGTTTCTTATCCATGCGGTAAAAGTGTTAGAAGCGCTGAATCATGCCGGCCAGAGTTTTAATGAACAGATTAACGAGCGTCCGGTAGTCATTCGTCTTGGTGCCTTAACCACGGCGGCGATGGGCATGTTGCCACAGATTCTTGACCGTTTTCATCAACTGCGTCCCAACACGACCATTCAGGTTGCTACCTTACATAATAATGTGTTGCTGGCGGGGTTGAGAGCGGGCGAGTTTGATCTGGGCATCGGCCGAATGGCGGATAAAGAGATGATGACCGGCCTGACCTATGAACTGCTGTTTCTGGAGTCATTAAAGCTGGTCGTCAGACCGGAGCATCCGCTTTTAAGTGACAACGTCACGCTTTCACGTGCCATGCAGTGGCCTGTTGTAATTTCCCCGGAAGGCACCGCGCCGCGCCGCCTGGCACAGCAGATGCTGGATGAGCAAGGGTGCAGTCTGCCGCCCCATTGCGTCGAAACGTCATCAACGTCGCTGGCCCGCCAGCTGGCGCTGCGCTATGACTACATCTGGTTTGTGCCTTCCGGGGCCGTCAAAGAAGATCTTAGCCACAATGCCCTGATATCGTTGCCCATCACCTCTCCCGGCCCGGGTGAACCCGTAGGGATTATCACGCGCACCGGTAACACCTTAAGCCTGAGCGCCGAAGTATTGATGAGTACCATTCGTAAGTTTCACAGCTAGCGACTGCGTTTAGCATGGCGCTCCCAGTTTTCCTGACGCGCTTTTTCCGTTTTGCGTAGACCGACATACAGCGCACCGGAGCCGCCATGCTGCTTCTGTGCGACACAAAAGGTCTGGACGTCGTCAAATTCACGCAACCAGCGGTCAAGATAGCTGCGCACAATGTTGGCATGAGAATCATTGTCCCGGCCTTTGCCGTGAATAATCAGCAGGTTTCTGTAGCCGGCTTTACGGACATCCTGCATGAAGGTAAACAAATTTTGACGGCAGGTTTCAACGGGCTGGCGTAGCAGATTCAGGCTGGCATCCAGCGCATATTGCCCCTTGCGTAATTTATCCAGCACGCCCTGCTGGATGCCCTCAGCTTTAAACTCAAGTTGCTGCTCAAGAGGAATGATGTCCAGGTAACCGCGGGTTAAAAAGTTTTCGTCTTCAGGTTCTGGTGACCGAGGCGGCACTTTTTTGCCGGCGGCGCTGTGATTCCAGCGCGTATTTTCTGCATCTTTGAGTGGCGTAACGTCATTCATCGCGTCACGAAACAGATTGTCATCGTCAAGGTTCATGGCTCGCCCCTGGTAAATGATATGACGCAAAATTGACTTGAAACCAAATAGTAGCAAAATCGGTAAAGCCTGCGCTAATCCCGTTTTTATCGTCCCTTCTGGCCTTTCAGATTAAGATAAATTCTGTATGAGATCAAAAATCCGTAAAGATTTGTTTACGATCTTAATAAGATGACATCAAAAAACCCTGTCATAACAGCCTTTAGCAGTATTGCGGAAACCACACTTTTTGTATGCCTAAAAACTGCTCGGATGAGTTCCCTTACACCGAGAAAATGGTAAAATTGACCCCAGTCAATTATCGTCGAGCAAACTACTATGTTCCCTGAAAAACGTATTCAGTCAGGCGGTTGTGCGATTCACTGCCAGGATTGCAGCATCAGTCAGCTATGCATCCCTTTCACCCTTAATGAACATGAGCTGGATCAGCTTGATAATATTATTGAGCGAAAAAAACCCATTCAAAAAGGCCATACGCTGTTCAAAGCGGGTGATGAGCTGAAGTCGCTCTACGCAATCCGTTCCGGCACCATTAAAAGCTATACCATCACCGAGCAGGGAGATGAACAAATCACCGGTTTTCACCTGGCCGGCGATCTGGTGGGATTTGACGCCATTATGAACGCCAGTCATCCCAGCTTCGCCCAGGCGCTGGAAACGGCGATGGTCTGCGAAATTCCTTTCGATACGCTGGATGACCTGTCCGGCAAAATGCCTGCCCTGCGTCAGCAGATGATGCGCCTGATGAGCGGTGAAATTAAAGGCGACCAGGACATGATTTTGCTGCTGTCCAAGAAAAACGCGGAAGAGCGCCTGGCCGCCTTCGTCTGGAACTTATCCCGCCGCTATGGCCAGCGCGGCTTCTCACAGCGTGAGTTCCGTTTGACGATGACGCGCGGCGATATCGGGAACTATCTGGGTTTAACCGTTGAAACCATTAGCCGACTGCTGGGGCGTTTCCAGAAATCGGGTATGCTGGCCGTAAAAGGCAAATATATCACCATTGAGAACCACGCGATGCTGGAAGCGCTGGCCGGTCAGAGCCATCAGGCGGCGTAATCCTCAGGCCGGGTTAACAAATCTTATTTTGTTGATCCGGCTACATCTTTTCACTTTCTTAGTGCACTTAACATAGGCTATCTTTAAACCAGTCGCGTTGGTCTAAGGAGAGTAGCCTATGTCCCAGTATCAAAACATTCTGGTCGCCATTGATCCTCAGCAGGATGACCAGCCCGCGCTGCGACGTGCGGTCTATCTCAACCAGCTTATCGGCGGCAAAATCAAAGCATTTCTGCCCATCTACGACTTTTCATACGAAATGACCACCCTGCTGTCACCAGATGAACGCACCGCGATGCGTCAGGGTGTGATCAGCCAGCGCTCGGAATGGATTCGCGAACAGGCGCAGGCTTATCTGGATGCTGGTGTGGATATAGACATTAAAGTCATCTGGCACAACCGGCCCTATGAAGCAATCATCCAGGAAGTGCTGGCGCATCAACATGATTTAGTGCTTAAAATGGCGCACCAGCACGACCGGCTGGAAGCCGTTATTTTTACACCGACAGACTGGCACCTGTTACGTAAGTGCCCTTGCCCGGTGTGGATGGTTAAGGATCAACCCTGGCCCGAAGGCGGTAAAGCGCTGGTGGCGGTCAATCTGGCCAGCGAAGAACCGCACCACGATGCGCTTAATCAGAAACTCATTCGCGAAACCGTTAAACTGGCCGAAAGCGTCAATCATACCGAAGTGCATCTGGTGGGCGCCTATCCGATTACGCCAATCAACATTGCTATCGAACTGCCCGATTTTGATCCCAGCGTCTACAACGATGCCATTCGCGGCCAGCATCTGGTAGCCATGAAGGCCCTGCGACAAAAATTCTCCATCAGTGAAGAGTTTACCCACGTTGAAAAAGGCCTGCCGGAAGAAGTGATCCCGGAATTGTCCGCCCACCTTGGCGCGGGCATTGTGGTGTTAGGGACGATTGGACGGACCGGACTGTCGGCAGCTTTCCTAGGGAATACGGCTGAGCAGGTGATCGATCACCTGCGCTGTGACCTGCTGGCGATTAAGCCGGATGATTTTGTCTCACCCATTACGCTTGACGACGAAGACGAGCACGATTAACGCGGCCTTCAGTAAAAAGGGCGACGGTTATCGTCGCCCTTTTCTTTTACAGCGCTTTCAGAATACTTTCTACGCTGGCTTTGGCATCCCCGAACAGCATGTGAGTATTTTCTTTAAAGAACAGCGGATTTTGCACACCGGCATAGCCCGTATTCATTGAGCGTTTGAACACAATAACGTTTTGCGCTTTCCACACTTCCAGCACCGGCATACCGGCAATCGGGCTGCCCGGATCATCCTGCGCCGCAGGATTAACCGTGTCGTTGGCCCCGATAACCAGTACCGTATCGGTATCGCTAAAATCATCGTTGATTTCGTCCATTTCCAGCACCACGTCATAAGGCACTTTCGCCTCTGCCAGCAAAACGTTCATATGGCCGGGCAAACGGCCGGCGACCGGATGAATACCAAAACGCACGTTGATGCCGCGGGCGCGGAGTTTTTCCGTGATTTCCGCTACCGGATACTGTGCCTGTGCAACGGCCATGCCGTAGCCGGGCGTAATGATCACGGAACGGGAAGATCGGAGCATCTCTGCCGTTTCTTCTGTGCTGATTTCACGATGTTCGCCGGTCTCATCACTTGCCGTTGAAGCTGTGCCATCGCTGCCAAATCCACCGGCAATGACGCTGATAAACGAGCGATTCATGGCCTTACACATTATGTAAGAGAGAATTGCCCCCGAGGAACCAACCAGCGCACCGGTCACGATAAGCAGATCGTTACTGAGCATAAACCCTGCCGCTGCGGCCGCCCAACCGGAATAAGAGTTGAGCATCGAAACAACGACCGGCATGTCTGCACCACCGATGGAGGCCACCAGGTGCCAGCCAAACGCCAACGCAATGATAAGCATGATCACCAGCGCAAACACCTGCGCACCGAGACTTTGCGTGTTGACAAACCACAGTAGCAGTAAAAACGAGACGACCAGCGCCAGCAGATTCAGCTTATGCCGCTGAGGCAGCATTAAGGGCCGCGACGAGAGTTTGCCACACAACTTGCCAAAGGCGACCAGCGAGCCCGTAAAGGTGACCGCACCGATAAAGATGCCGATAAAGACTTCGCTGAGATGGATGTTTTCAATAACTGCCGGCAAGCCAGGAGCATGATCGACATAGCTGTTAATGCCTACCAGTACGGCGGCCAGGCCGACGAAGCTGTGCAGTATCGCCACCAGCTCGGGCATTTCGGTCATTTCTACCCGTTTCGCCAGCCGAATACCGATGGCACCGCCAATAACCATCGCCAGCAAAATCCAGACAACATGACTACTGTCGGGACCAAATACAGACGCGATCAGCGCAATCGCCATGCCGCTGATACCAAATATATTGCCCTGTCTTGAGGTCTCATATTTTGAAAGACCCGCCAGACTCATAATGAACAAAATTGCAGCAACGATATAGGCTGCCGTCACTAATCCGCCAGACATAGCTTACCCCTTACGAAACATTTTCAGCATACGCTGCGTGACGGTGAAGCCACCGAAGATATTGATGCTGGCGATCAATACGGCAATAAAAGAAAGAAAACTCACCCAGCCGCCGTGCCCCATTTGCAATATTGCCCCTACCACAATAATGCCCGAAATCGCATTGGTGACTGACATGAGCGGCGTATGCAGCGCATGACTCACATTCCAGACCACGTAGTAGCCCACCACACAGGCCAGCGCAAAGACGGTGAAATGTGACAGGAATTCACTGGGGGCAACATTCGCGAGGCAGGCGAAGAGTACGACAGCGCCTGCCAGCAGCCCATATTTACGCCGGGGGGGCACGGGTGCCGCCGGGCTTTTCGTTTGCGTCGGTGCAGCGGCAGCCGCGGTTTTCGGCGCGGCGGAGACCTGAACTGGCGGCGCAGGCCAGGTGATCTCGCCGTCTCGAATCACCGTGACGCTGCGGATGACGACATCATCAAAGTCAATGACGATCTCGCCATTCTTCTCTTTACAAAGCAATTTCATCAGGTTGACGAGATTGCTGCCGTAGAGCTGAGATGATTGCGTCGGTAACCGGCTGGGCAGATCCGTATACCCGATAATTTTTACGCCGTTGTCCGTTACAGTGACCCGATCGGCGACGGTAAGCGCACAGTTGCCGCCGGTTTGTGCCGCCAGGTCAACAATGACGCTGCCAGGCTTCATGCTGGCCACCATTTCCCTGGTGATCAACGTCGGCGCAGGTTTACCCGGAATCAGCGCCGTGGTGACAATAATATCCACCTCCTGGGACTGCTGAGCGAAAAGCGCCATTTCTGCTTTAATAAAAGCATCCGACATGACTCTGGCGTAACCATCACCACTGCCCGCCTCTTCTTTGAAATCCAGTTCAAGGAACTCTGCGCCCATACTTTGCACTTGTTCCTTCACTTCCGGACGCGTGTCAAAGGCGCGAACAACCGCGCCCAGGCTGCCTGCGGCACCGATTGCCGCCAGACCCGCCACGCCCGCACCAATCACCATCACTTTGGCAGGCGGGACTTTCCCGGCAGCGGTGATCTGACCGGTGAAAAAGCGACCAAATTCGTGTGCCGCCTCCACGATGGCCCGATAACCTGCAATATTGGCCATTGAGCTCAGCGCATCCAGCGACTGCGCACGGGAAATACGGGGCACGGCGTCCATCGCCATAACGGTGACCTTACGCGCAGCCAGTTTATCCAGCAGTTCAGGGTTCTGAGCAGGCCAGATAAAACTGACCAGCGTGCTGCCCTCGCGCATCAGCGCAATGTCGTCTTCACCGGGTGCATTCACTTTCAACACAATATCGGCTTGCCAGACCTGCTGGCGATCGGTCAGCGTGGCGCCAGCGTTGACATAGCTGTCATCATCAAAACTGGCAGGCTTACCCGCACCCTGTTCAATCGTGACGCTAAAACCCAGCCTGATGAGTTGTTCAATGGTTTTCGGCGTGGCAGCCACGCGCGACTCATTGGCTGACCGCTCTTTGGGTATTCCAATTAACATAGTGTTCCCTTTCATCGATTAAAGGATGATGACCCTTGTGGTACAGACTGCTCTGACGTCATCCGCGTTCAGGCGGTGTGAATAAATGCAAGGGCATAATCGTGTCTAAACCTACTGAAAATGTTACAGGTGATCTACTGTACAGACGCACCAATGTCACATTTGCGGTAATATCCAGTTTTGGCCTCGTTATGCCGCATAACGTCACTGTCTGATCGCATCACTGGCAGATAAATAACTAACTAAGCGCCCTTCGATACGAATATTCCTTTCGGAAAAGCCTTAATTTAACAACGCATTAACGTTTTTAATAAAGTTACGAACGTTTAATTCATCTGCCTGTCTTAAGCGTAAGGTAAAATACCGATTCGTGATGCCGTGATAAAAAAAACCGGATCACAACAAGAGAGAAATCGCAAAAATTGGCTGCGACAGCGTGTTTATAACATGTAATAATCAGCAGCTATTCTGTTATACATCAAGAGTCCAACACGTTTTCGTACTCATTTTGCGTAAGGCGAAGGATCATTTTTATGAAGCTGAAGAACACTATTCTGGCATCTACATTGTTATCTCTGCTGGCGGGAAATGCGTTTGCCGCTAAAGAGCTGACGCCAGAACAAGCGGCCGCGTTGAAGCCATTCGAACGTATTAATATCACCGGTCGTTTTAATGCAATTGGCGATGCGGCGGATGCCGTCTCCAAACGTGCTGATGAACTGAATGCAGATTCGTATTACATTCAAGGTATTAACGACAGCAACGGTAACAGTGGTAACTGGCGCGTAACCGCGGATCTGTATAAGGCGAATGCGCCTAAAGCGAGTCAGGAAACCGACTACCGGATGTTTAATGGCCTGAAAGAGCTGCCGAAAGCGGAAGCCTATCGCCTTGAACCCTTTGATACCGTGACGGTGACCGGCTTTTTCCCCAGCCAGCCCGATGTGAACGAGGCAATTTCTAAAGCCGCGAAAGAAAAAGGCGCTGCGTCCTTCTTTATTGTGCGTCAGGTTGATGCCAATACCGGTGGCAACCAGTTCATTACCGCTTACATCTATAAGGCGGATGCAAAACAGCGCGCCGTGCAGAGCCCGGATA
The DNA here is from genome assembly GCF_008801695.1 of Pantoea stewartii subsp. stewartii. GTDB lineage: Bacteria > Pseudomonadota > Gammaproteobacteria > Enterobacterales > Enterobacteriaceae > Pantoea > Pantoea stewartii. The sequence goes on along the minus strand of NZ_VZPF01000009.1, from coordinate 19,834 downwards.
GCATTCCGGCTGATTCTCAGGCAGGTAAAGCCGCGCTGGCCGCAGGCGGTGCTGAGGCGAAAAAAGTCGAGATTCCGGGCGTTGCCTCCTCTGAAACCCCAAGCAATGCCGTGGGCCGCTTCTTTGAAACGCAGAGTTCAACCGGTAAACGCTATTCTGTGACGCTGCCAGACGGCCGGGAAATCCAGGAGCTGAACGCAGTCACCGCGGCACAGATGCAGCCGTTTGATACGGTCACCTTCAGCGGCCATTTCGGCACACCAACCGAAGTTTCGCAGGAAGCCGCCAAACGTGCGGCTGGCAAAGGTGCGAAGTTCTACCACATCACACGCCAGTGGCAGAACCAGAGCGGGGGTAACCTGACCGTGACCGCCGATCTGTTCAAATAAGCAAGTAAGGGCGGCGCAAGCCGCCCAACTGTTTGCATAATCCCTGCGCAATTTTGCATAGTCACGCATTGCCATCCTTCACCGCACTCCGTAAAATCCTCCGCCTGTTTTTCAGCGTATTACACGCGATTTACGCAACACAACACCGATATAATAGGGTGTTTATGCTGGTCACCCAGCCACTTATGCTCGCAGGAAGAATGTTTTGGAGAAAAAATTAGGCCTCAGTGCCCTGACCGCGCTGGTACTCAGCTCCATGCTGGGTGCGGGTGTTTTCAGCTTGCCACAAAATATGGCGGCGGTCGCAGGTCCGGCCGCGTTGCTGACTGGCTGGCTGATCACCGGCGCAGGGATTATTTTCCTGTCGCTGGCGATGCTGCTGCTGACGCGACTCAAACCCAATCTGGATGGCGGTATCTTTACCTACGCCCGCGCTGGATTCGGTGAGTTGACGGGATTTTGTTCCGCCTGGGGTTACTGGCTGTGTGCGGTTATCGCCAACGTGTCCTATCTGGTTATTGTTTTCTCTGCCCTGAGTTTCTTCACCGATACGCCAGACAGGGTTATTTTTGGTAACGGGAATACCTGGCAGGCGATGCTGGGCGCATCCGTAGTGCTGTGGCTGGTTCACTGGCTGGTATTGCGGGGCGTTCAGACCGCCGCCAGCATTAACCTGCTGGCGACACTGGGCAAACAGGTGCCGCTGCTGCTGTTTGTGGTGCTGGCCGTCATGGCCTTCAATTATGACCGCTTCCATTTTGATTTTTCCGGGCTGAGCCTCGGCGTTCCGTTATGGCAACAGGTCAAACAGACCATGTTAATCACGCTGTGGGTGTTTATCGGCGTGGAAGGTGCTGTAGTGGTCTCGTCGCGAGCTCGCCATAAAAAGGATGTCGGACGGGCAACGCTGCTGGCCGTGCTGGCCGCCCTGCTGGTTTATCTGCTGGTCATCCTGCTGTCGTTAGGGATCGTGCCGCGCGCGGCGCTGGCCGAAATGCGTAACCCTTCAATGGCGGGCCTGATGACGCAACTGACGGGAAGCTGGGGTAACGCAATCATTGTCGTGGGCTTGATTATTTCTGTCTGCGGTGCCTATCTGAGCTGGACCATTATGGCGGCAGAAGTGCCGTTTATTGCCGCGCAGCAAGGTGCTTTCCCCCGCAGTATTGCCCGCCAGAACGTCCGTAATGCGCCAGCCGCCTCACTGTGGCTGACAAACGGTAGTGTGCAGGTTTGCCTGATCCTGATCGCCCTGACCGGTGCGGATTACAACATGCTGTTGACCATTGCCTCAGAAATGATTCTGGTGCCCTATTTGCTGGTGGGATTGTATTTGATCAAGGTGGTCAAAGGGCAAAATAAACCCTGGGCGCTCGTGACAGGCATTGGTGCCAGCGTGTACGGCATCTGGTTGCTGTATGCCTCCGGTCCACTGCATCTGTTTATGTCTGTCGTGCTCTATGCGCCGGGCATTTTGCTGTTTATGTTCGCACGTCGGGGCGGACATGCGGTGGCACTGCGGCCCGTTGAGCGGGTTGCCATGGTCTGTATTATGGTGGCAACCCTGCCTGCGATGTGGGCCCTACTGACTTAGTGAGACTGACCGAGAACCACGCACAGCAGGTCATCCTGCTGTGTCAGCGTCACGGGCTTACGGTACTCTTCATGAATCGCCTCCAGCTGTTTCTCTGACAGCGGATACGGAAGCTGGATATCCACGCGGGCAATGTGCTGCTGCTCGGCTAACGTAATCAGGCGGGCGATGTTGATTTCGTCGCTGACCTGGGTTGATATGATTTGCAAGGCTAATTCTTTCAGGTGATCTTCACTTGCCTGTAAACTGTGCGCAGATTTGCGTGTCACCATGCCGAATATGGGCAGTACGCCATAGATGGCATCCACAAAGCTCCAACGTTTTTTGCAGGATGCCGACAGGAAATCACTGTAGTTAAAGCGGATGCGATCACGGTATACCGCTGATGCCAGCTCTTTATCAAACACTTTGGCTCCTCAAGGTGATCACAATGAATCCGGAACTCATATTAAACGCAGGGTTAATGATTGCATATTTTGCGGATTATATACCAGTTACTCAAGGATATTTCGTGTGATTGGATAGAGCTCTGCGCCAGGAAAAGTTATGCTTTATCCCTCCTTTTTACGTTAGTGTGAATTATGCATAAAATCGTTTACGTAGAAGATGAACCGGAGGTCGGTTCGCTCATTGCCGCCTACCTGGGACGTCATGATATTGAGGTGATTGTTGAGACGCGCGGCGATCGGGCTGAAGCCACCATTGCCGAACAGCAACCCGACCTGGTCATGCTCGACATCATGCTGCCCGGCAAAGATGGCATGTCAATCTGCCGTGACTTACGGGCAAACTGGCAGGGGCCGATCGTGCTGCTGACCTCCCTTGACAGCGATATGAACCATATCCTTGCGCTGGAGATGGGCGCGCAGGACTATATTCTGAAAACGGCTCCCCCAGCCGTTCTGCTGGCGCGATTGCGTCTGCACCTGCGTCAGTCACAACAGGTGCAAAGTGAAGAAGCCCCTGCGCCGACGAAAAATACACGCATGTTGCGCTTTGGCTCACTGACCATCGATGCCCTGAATCGCCAGGTCGTGCTGTTTGAAGAAAATATCGCCCTGTCCACGGCGGATTTTGATCTGCTTTGGGTGCTGGCCAGCCATGCCGGGCAAATTCTTAACCGTGATGCCTTGCTGAAAACCTTACGCGGCGTCAGTTACGATGGCATGGATCGCAGTATTGATGTCGCCATCTCGCGTTTGCGTAAAAAACTGCACGACAGCGCAACAGAGCCATTCCGTATCAAAACCATCCGCAACAAAGGCTATTTGTTTGCGCCGCAGGCCTGGGACACGCGTTCGGTATGAAAAAACTTTTTATTCAGTTCTACCTGCTGCTGTTTGTCTGTTTTCTGGTGATGTCGCTGATGGTCGGGTTGGTCTATAAATTTACCGCCGAACGCGCAGGCCGCCAGTCCATGAACGACTTGATGGCCAGCTCGCTCTACCTGATTCGCAGTGAACTGCGTGAAATCCCGCCGCGCGACTGGAATAAGACGATCAAAAGTCTGGATCTCGGTTTGTCATTTGAGCTGCATATTGAGCCCATGAGCCGGTTCGAACTGGATGAAAATGAGTTACGCCGTCTGCGTGCGGGCGAAATCGTTGCGCTGGACGACAAATACACCTTCCTGCAACACATTCCGCGTAGTCATTACGTCCTGACCGTCGGACCTATACCTTACCTTTTTTATCTGCATCAAATGCGCCTGCTGGATATGGCACTGGTCGTATTTATTGGCATGTCGCTTGGGCTGCCGGTATTTATCTGGCTGCGTCCGCACTGGAAAGAGATGCTGCGACTCGAACATGCCGCTCAGCGTTTTGGTCAGGGGCAACTGGACGTGCGTACTCATTTCGACAGCACCTCCAGCCTGTTTCGCGTTGGCGTGGCGTTTAACCAAATGGCTGAGAATATCAATACGCTCGTCGCCAGCAAGAAACAGCTTATTGATGGTATCGCTCACGAGTTGCGTACACCGCTTGTGCGGCTGCGCTATCGTCTGGAGATGAGCGATAATCTGAGCGAAGCCGAATCTGCGGCGCTGAATCGTGATGTGAGTCAGCTGGAAAGCCTGATTGAAGAGCTGCTGACCTATGCCCGTCTGGATCGTCCACGCGTCGACCTTAATTTGCAGTCGCTGGATCTGGCCAGCTGGTTGCGTGAACGCATGGAAGACTTCCAGGCCATCAACCCGGATACGCAGATTGAGCTGGATTTACCCCAGCGGGAAAATTACGGCGTTTCAGACACCCGGCTTATGGAGCGCGTGCTGGACAACCTTGTCAATAATGCGCTGCGCTATGCAAACCAGCGCCTGCGGGTCAGCTTATGGTTTGACGGCGCAGTCGGTAATTTGCAGGTCGACGATGACGGTCCGGGGATCCCCCATGAAGAACGTGAACGTGTATTTGAACCCTTTGTCCGGCTCGATCCGAGTCGCGACCGCGCAACGGGCGGCTGTGGACTTGGCCTGGCCATCGTTCACTCCATCGCCCATGCGCTCAGCGGCCGGGTTTCCGTTGAAACCAGCCCGCTTGGCGGTGCCAGCCTGCGTTTTAGCTGGCCGCTCGATCTCCCTTTTCGGGAACTTCCACGACGTTAACGCATTCAGGAGCTTTGTGTGACTTCAGCCTATCAACACCTTTGTAAGACCTTCCAGCGCCTGTCGCGTTTCAGTCATCTCAGCGCCATCGCCGGATGGGACATGCAAACCATGATGCCCGCCGGTGGCAGCGCCGCACGGGGCGAAGCGCTGGCGGAAATGAGTGTGCTGCGACATCAGATTCTGACGGATAAACGCATTGGTGACTGGCTGGATCAGGCAGAACAGCAATCGCTGAATGATGTTGAACGCGCCAATCTGGGCGAAATGCGCCGCGCTTATGTTCAGGCAACATTACTGCCTGCTGAACTGGTCGAAGCCAAATCCATTGCGGGATCGCGCTGTGAGCATGCCTGGCGTACACAGCGTCCGGCAAACGACTGGCAGGGTTTTGCGACCAATTTGAAAGAGGTCGTACGCTTAAGCCGTCAGGAAGCTGAACTGCGTGCGCAAGCGAACGGCTGCTCCCGCTATGACGCGCTGCTTGACGTGTTTGAACCGGGCATGACCAGCGCCACGCTGGATCATACCTTCGGGCAGTTAAAAACCTGGCTTCCACACTTGTTGCAGCAGGTCGTCGAAAAACAGGCTCAGCAGCCGGTGATCACGCCCCAGGGACCGTTCCCGATAGCCTCACAGCGCGAACTGGGTTTACGCGTGATGGCCGAGCTGGGGTTTGATTTTAACCATGGCCGCCTGGACATTAGCGCGCACCCTTTCTGCGGCGGCGTGCCCGAGGATGTGCGTATTACTACCCGCTACAATCAGGATGAGTTTCTGAGCGCCATGATGGGCGTCATTCATGAGACTGGCCACGCGCGCTACGAACAGAATTTGCCTGAGCAATGGCGCGGTCAGCCGGTTGCGCTGGCGCGATCCACGGCGATCCATGAGTCACAAAGTCTGTTAATGGAAATGCAACTGGGACGCAGCGCACCTTTCCTGCAGCGTATCCTGCCGCAAATCATCAGTCAGCTCGGTGACCAGCCCGCCCTTCAGGCAGATAACTTTGTCCGGCTAACGCAGCAGGTTAAACCGGGCCTGATTCGAGTGGATGCGGACGAACTGAGCTATCCGGCGCACGTCATTCTGCGCTACGAGATCGAACGCGCGCTGATTGAAGGCGAGATTGAGGTTGAAGACATTCCGGCGCTGTGGGATGAGAAGATGCAACAATCCCTGGGTCTGGATACGCGCGGCAACTACCGCAATGGCTGCATGCAGGATATTCACTGGGCCGATGGCGCCTTCGGCTATTTCCCGACATACACACTCGGGGCGATGTACGCTGCGCAGCTGTTCCAGGCGTTACAAAACGCAATTCCGCAATCCGCCGAGCTGATACAGCATGGCGACCTGCAGCCGGTATTTGACTGGCTGCAGCAGAATATCTGGCAACATGGCAGCCGTTTCACCACCGAACAGTTGATTGTCAATGCTACTGGCGAAGCGCTCAACCCAGACTATTTCCGCAAACATCTTGAGCAACGTTACCTGAACAGTTAAGGTAGCAGGCGGCCTGAGGGCCGCCTTTTCCTTCCGTACATCCCCTTTGTACAATCGGTTACACAGCGATACCAATCACCCACGGACGCGCCAGTTTTATTTTCATATAGTCTTCTCACCGGCCCCGCAGTGGGCTACACATGAAAAAATAGTCCGAGGATTTTGCAATGAAAAAATTATTTGCACTGGTAATCGCCGCTGCTATGGGTCTGTCTTCAGTTGCTTTCGCTGCTGAGACAACTGCCGCTCCTGCAACTGCTGCTCCAGCGGCTGCGACCACCACCGCTGCACCTGCTAAAGCTGAGCACAAAGCTGCTGTCCATAAGAAGCATCATAAAGCTGCACAGAAAGCGCAGGCTGCTAAGAAACACCACAAAAAAGCTGCCCAGAAAGCGCAGGCCGCTAAGAAGAAAGTAGCGAAGAAAGACACTGCACAGAAAGCGCAGGCTGCTAAGAAACACACCAAAAAACCAGCTCAGAAAGCCCAGGCTGCTAAAAAACACCACAAAAAAGCTGCCCAGAAAGCTCAGGCCGCTAAAAAGCACCACAAAAAAGCAGCCCAGAAAGCTCAGGCCGCTAAAAAACACACCAAAAAGCCAGCTCAGAAAGCCCAGGCAGCTAAAAAGCACCACAAAAAAGCCGCTAAAAAATAAGGTCGCCCTTTAGGGTCCGAGTAAGCGTTAATAATTAAAAACACCCGGTTCTGCCGGGTGTTTCTTTACTGGAGTGGCTAATATGGTCCGTCGCTATAGCTTCGAAATTATTCTGATTGTGATGATCTTATGTGGCGTTATCGCGGCCAGTTTTTTTATTTAGTCGCTGTAGCGTACTGATTCACTGAAAAAACTCCCTTTTTCACGCCTCACTGACTATAGTTATGTCACTTTAGTAATAACAAAACGTTTTCTTTTTCTCGCTATTGAGAGTTCTATGCGCCTGGCTACCCTGTTAATCGTTGGACTTTTCAGTTTCACCGCGTTTGTTCATGCTGATGATAATGATGATTCACCGACACCCGCCGAAATTAAAATGTTGTTTTTTGGCAAAGATCATCGCCAGGCCATTACCGATGTCAGCGCGGCCCCCTGGGATGCGATAGGACAACTGGAAACCGAAAGCGGTAATCTGTGCACCGCCACGTTAATTTCTCCCCATCTTGCCCTGACGGCGGGCCACTGTTTACTGACACCTCCAGGTAAATTTGATAAACCCGTAGCGCTACGTTTTATGTCTACCAAAAAAGGCTGGCGCTACGAAATTCATGACATCGATGCGCGCGTTGAACCGTCGCTGGTGCATAAGCTGAAAGCGGATGGCGAAGGCTGGATCGTCCCCAGCAATGCAGCGCCGTTCGATTACGGTTTGATTATTTTGCGCAATCCCCCTTCTGCCATTACGCCGATTCCGCTGTTTGAAGGTTCGCGTAGTGACTTAACCGAAGCGCTGAAAGCGGCGGGCCGCAAGGTGACCCAAGCAGGTTATCCCGCCGATCATCTCGACAGCCTGTATTCACACAGCGACTGCCTGATTACCGGCTGGGCGCAACGGGCGGTTTTATCGCATCAGTGCGATACCTTGCCTGGCGACAGCGGTTCTCCGCTCCTGCTGAAAGGCGATAAGGGCTGGCAACTGATAGCGGTGCAGAGTTCTGCCCCGGCGGCGAAAGACCGTTATCTGGCTGACAACCGCGCGATTGCCGTGACGTCATTTAAAGACCGGCTGGAAGCGCTGGCGCAGTAGCTCTCACCGTTACACAAAAAAGCCTGCATTTAAGAATGCGGGCTTTTTTATTCTTACAAGACCCTGTTTGCCGCCGTCAGGCGGTGATCTGCTCCATCGCCTGCATGATGCGCTTATCTGAAATGGGATAAGGCGTGCCAAGCTGCTGTGCGAACAGACTGATGCGGAGTTCTTCCAGCATCCAGCGAATATGCAGCACATCCTCATCATCCTGACGCTGCGGCGGCAGTTTGTTGCGCCAGGCCTGCCAGGCCTGTTCAACGGCCTGAACCCGGAGCATACGGGCGCGGTCGCTGTGGGGATCAACCGGCAATTTTTCCAGCCGACGCTCAATACCGTGCAGATAACGTAAGGTATCTGCCAGATGCTGCCAGCCATTTTGGGTCACAAATCCCCGGTACACCAGCCCATTCATCTGCGCCTTAATATCGGCCAGCGCCAGTGCCAGTGTCATATCAACCCGACCTTTAAGGCGCTTATTGATATTGAAGACCGCCGTCAGAATCTGCTCAACCTGCTTTGCTATCTCCACCACGGTATCATTCAGCTCGGCGCGGACCTTCTCGCACAGCGCATCAAAGGCCGCCTGTTCCCAGGCCGGTCCACCCGCCTCGGCAATCAGCTTATCGATACCGCAGGCAATACAGTCATCGATCAGCTCCATCACTTTGCCATAGGGATTGAAATAGAGGCCCAGCTTGGCTTTGTTCGGCAATTTTTCGTGCAGATATTTCACCGGCGACGGAATATTCAGCAACAGCAACCGACGCTGACCGCGCCACATCATTTTCTGCTGCTCATGCTCACTGTCGAATAACCGGATGGCCACACTGTCTTTCTCATCGACCAGCGCGGGCCAGGCTTTTACCTGGTAGTTGCCGCGTTTTTGCTCGTAGCTGCGAGGCAAATCGCCAAAGCACCAGAGGTGTAAACCGCGCTGTTCCAGACCATCATCTGCCACGTTGGACAGCGTTTCCTGCACCTTGCCTTTAAGCAGCACTTTCAGCGCCGCGAGATCTTTACCTTCCTGCAGCTTACGGTTGTGTTCGTCTACCACCCGGAAGGTCATTTTCAGATGATCGGGCACCTGTTCCCATTGCCAGTCGTCCCGCTCCAGCGTCACGCCCGTCATCCGGCGGAACTCGCGCGACAGGGCATCAAGCAGCGGCATTTCCATTGCGGTCACGCGGCCTAAAAACGCCTCGGCATAGTTTGGCGCGGGCACCAGATGACGACGCAGCGGCTTCGGTAACGATTTAATCAGCGCAATAATCAGTTCACGCCGTACACCGGGAATCTGCCACTCAAAGCCGGCTTCATCGACCTGGTTCAGCAGCGGAAGCGGAATATGGACCGTCACGCCATCTGCATCCGCACCAGGTTCAAACTGATAACTCAATCTGAGTTTGAGATTGCCCTGATGCCAGACATTGGGATAGTCGAGCTGGCTGACCGTATCGGCGCCCGCTTTGATCAGCATCTGCTTATCAAAATTGAGCAGTTCCGGGGTGGTTTTGCTGACCTGTTTCCACCAGCTGTCAAAGTGGCGTGCGGAAACCACCTCTTTCCCTACACGTTGGTCGTAAAAGGCAAACAAGGTTTCGTCATCTACCAGAATGTCGCGGCGACGCGATTTATGTTCCAGGTCTTCCACTTCACTGCGCAGCTTCTGATTAGCACGGAAAAATGCGTGGCGCGTTTGCCAGTCGCCTTCCACCAGCGCGTGGCGAATAAACAATTCGCGACTCAGCGTAGGATCGATCGCGCCATAGTTGACCTTGCGCGCGGCCACAATCGGCAAGCCGTACAAGGTGACTTTCTCACTGGCCATGACGGCGCCCTGCGATTTCTCCCAGTGCGGTTCACTGTAGCTACGTTTGATCAGATGCTGTGCCAGCGGTTCTATCCATTCCGGATCGATACGCGCGGCAATACGGCCCCAGAGTCGGCTGGTTTCCACCAGCTCCGCCACCATTGTCCACTTGGGCGGTTTTTTGAATAAACCTGAGCCCGGAAAAATGGCAAAGCGCGCATTGCGTGCACCGGTAAACTCCTGCTTTTCCGCATCTTTCTGGCCGATATGCGACAGTAAACCGGTCAGTAACGCACAGTGGATCTCGCGATACTCCGCCGGTTCGCTGTTCACCGGAATACCAAGCTCACGGACCACCTGACGCAGTTGGGTATAGATATCCTGCCATTCCCGTACGCGCAGGTAGTTAAGGAAATCGGCTTTACACTGGCGACGGAAGACATTGCCGGACAGCGCTTTTTGCTGCTCGCCCAGGTAGTTCCACAGGTTAACAAAGGCCATAAAATCAGACTCTTTGTCAGCAAAACGCCGGTGTTTTTCATCGGAGGCCTGCTTCTTTTCTGCCGGGCGTTCGCGCGGATCCTGTATCGACAAACCTGCCGCGATAATCATCACTTCGCGCACACAGCCGTACTGCCGGGCAGCCAGCACCATGCGTGCCAGGCGCGGATCCACCGGCAGTTGCGCCAGCTGGCGGCCCGAGCCGGTGAGTTTATAATGGCCTTCTTCGCTCAGGGTCAGCGCGCCCAGCTCCTCCAGCAATCTGACGCCGTCCTGAATATGGCGTTTATCCGGCGCTTCCACAAACGGGAATGCCGCAATATCGCCCAGTCCCAGCGCGGTCATCTGCAGAATGACTGAGGCCAGATTGGTGCGCAGAATTTCGGGATCGGTAAAGGCCGGACGGCTCAGGAAATCCGCTTCAGAATACAACCGGATACAGATCCCTTCCGATACGCGGCCGCAACGTCCTTTACGCTGATTCGCGGAAGCCTGAGAAATGGGCTCTATCGGCAGACGCTGAACTTTGGTGCGGTAGCTGTAGCGGCTGATGCGCGCCGTGCCCGGATCGATGACGTACTTGATGCCCGGCACGGTGAGCGAGGTTTCGGCAACGTTCGTCGCCAGCACGATACGTCGCCCGCTGTGTGACTGAAATACCCGATTTTGCTCACTGTTCGACAGACGCGCATACAGCGGCAGCACTTCGGTATGCGGCAAATCGCGCTTCATCAGCGCATCGGCGGTATCGCGAATCTCCCGCTCGCCGCTCATGAAGATCAGAATATCGCCCCGGCCCTCCTGGCTCAGCTCATCAACCGCATCAAAGATCGCCTGAAGCTGATCGCGTTCCACATCGTCCGCCTCTTCGACGACCGGACGATAACGGACTTCCACCGGATAAGTCCGGCCCGATACTTCAATCACCGGCGCGTTGTTAAAGTGGCGGGAGAAGCGCTGCGGATCGATAGTCGCCGAGGTGATAATGACTTTAAGATCCGGACGGCGCGGCAGCAGCTCACGCAAATAGCCCAGCAGGAAGTCGATATTCAGGCTGCGTTCGTGCGCTTCATCGATGATGATGGTGTCATACTGCATCAACAGGCGATCCTGCTGGATCTCCGCCAGCAGAATCCCGTCGGTCATCAGCTTAATCTGCGTGGTTTCACCGACCTGATCATTAAAGCGCACTTTGTAGCCGACGCAGCCGCCCAGCGACGTTTCCAGCTCTTCGGCAATGCGGTTCGCGACGGTGCGCGCCGCAAGACGACGAGGTTGCGTATGGCCAATTAAACCGGTGATACCGCGTCCCAGCGCCAGGCAAATTTTGGGCAACTGGGTGGTTTTTCCCGAGCCGGTTTCACCTGCCACGATCACGACCTGATGAGCGCGAATCGCATCCGCGATATCCTGCTGTTTCTGACTGACCGGAAGATTATCCGGGAACGTGATGCGCGGTGTGGCGGCAATACGCTGGGCCACGCGCTGCTCAGCCGCGAGAATATCCTGCTCCAGTTCGGCGGCAATACCGTGTTGGGCATCAGGATTTTTCACTTTTCTGGCACCGTGCAACCGGCGTTGCAGCCGCTGCCGGTCGCGCAGCATCAGGGCATCAAGCCGCGACCAAAGCGGCGTTAAGGGAGATGAAACCGGAGAAGACATAGTAATGACGTACCTTACTCAGGCGGTATGGACTCAGCGTACAGTGCTAAGATAACCCGCTGATTAACGATAATAATTGCGCCTATCATAGCACATTCCCGTTTGCCGCGCGGACCTCGCGCATGACGGGTTGTTCAATTAATTCGAATATAGCTCTCGAAATATTGCGCTTTCCCGCTCCGTTCAATATTTGTAAAGTGTAAGCCATTGAGCGGGAAGCCTTCCGCGTAACAGACAGGAAACTACGATGAGCAAAGTATTAGTTCTGAAATCAAGCATTCTTGCAGGCTATTCACAATCTGGTCAGCTGGCTGACTTCTATGCTGAGCAGGCAAAGGCCAAAGGCGATCAGGTGACCGTGCGTGACCTGGCAGAAAACCCGGTACCGGTGCTGGATGGTGAGTTAGTGGGCGCGCTGCGTCCTTCTGATGCGCCGCTGTCTCCGCGTCAGCAGGAAGCCTTGTCACTGTCTGATGCGCTGATTGCAGAGCTGCAGGCACATGATGTGGTGGTGATTGCTGCCCCAATGTACAACTTCAACATTCCTACGCAGTTGAAGAACTATTTCGACCTGATCGCCCGTGCTGGCGTGACCTTCCGTTATACCGAAGCCGGCCCGGAAGGCCTTGTCAAAGGCAAGCGCGCCGTGATTCTGTCCAGCCGTGGTGGCATTCACAAAGATACCGCTTCTGACCTGCTGACTCCTTACGTCAAGCTGTTCCTGGGCTTTATCGGTATCACTGATGTCGAGTTTGTGTTTGCCGAAGGCATTGCCTATGGCCCGGAAGTCGCGACAAAAGCCACCGCCGAAGCAAAAGACGCGATCAAACACATCGTTGCGGCCTGATTCGCCGATCTTATCTGGAAAACCGGGCTGAGCCCGGTTTTTTTATGCCTGCCGTACAACGTTGTCGCCCGGCTATTTCCTGAGCCACTGTCCGTTGATGCCGCGTACATATTCCCCCGCTGCGGCACGGTTTACCAGCTTCTGTCCGGCGATTCTGGCCACCTCATCCGTTATCAGGTTGTTCTGCTCTGCCAGACGTTGATACTGTGCAGCACGACCGTCATTAATGCGTTTAACCAGTGCCAGCGTGTCGCTGTCATCTGCGCGCGGCGCAATATATCCTGACAGTGTTTCTCCCACCCGGCCTGACTGACGGGCTTCATCCAGCGTCAATGCCCAGGCGGGCAGGCTCATCGTAAGGGCCAGTAAGCATGTGATGCCGTTGCGTTTCATGCGGACTCTCCTCAAAACAGGTCGCTCTGATTTTTCAGTAACGCTTCCACATCCTTGTCCACTTTAATGTGGATCTCATGCTCGATTTTCACATTCATGTTGATGGTAATCGGATCTTTTGGCGCGGCAACTTCGATGCGCGGTACACAGCCCGTCAGCGGGAGTCCGGCTATCAGCAGCAGTAAGGCCCTGAGGCTCATGGTGAGGGTTCCTTTTTCGACGGCAGAGTGGCATTTTCCTCCACCCAGGATTGCAAATTATCGCCAAAGCGCAGGCTGCGCCACAACTGGAACAGGTTTTCCTGATGACGATAGTTTAAATTTACGGTCTGGTTGCGGTTGCTGAAACGGCTGGTGCCCTGCACCTGCGCGACCATGGTCAGTTCGCCCAGATTATCCAGATTCAGCGTGGCCCAGGAACGCGAAATCTCCATATAGCGCAGCCAGTCCATCGCGGCGCCTGCCGCAATATTATTTGCGGTGATGGCATCGGCCATGTCTTTATCCATCCGGAAGGTCAGCGGCCCGCTGTTGGCAATCCAGCCATTTTCGATGATCCAGCGCGCATTCGTGATCCACAGCGGTAATTCGCCATTCACCCTGCCCGACATCGCGAACTGCCTGGGTTTAATCGCGCTGACGAGTTTACTCAGGCTGATATCCCGAAGCGACACGCGCGCCGGGCTGTGCTGTGGCATCCGCAGAGACGGCATCGTAATTTTCCCGCCCAGCAGATCCATGCTGACATCCTGCAACCAGAGCGGATCGTTTTCCCGCCATGGCCAGGCGCCTTGTAAGTCAGCCTGAATATTCTGCAGGGCAAACTGATTCTTGATTTCTGCGATGCGCAATGAAACCGGTCCACGTAAGCCAAAATGCCACTGTTGGTTTTGCAGACGGAATGGCAGCGAGAAATCGATGCCGTTAATCTGGCTGTCTGGCGTCCAGACGCTGCCGTTTTTCACCGTCCAGTGTCCGCCCGCGTGAAAACCCTGCTGAGCGGCGGCAGAAAACGCCACCTGAGCGCGCAGTTCGCCCGCGCGAATTTTCATTTTCAGATCGGGGCTGAGCAACGGCTGAAAAACCGTCAGCGACTGCGTGGGCCACCAGGCCTGACCGCGCAGGCGCTCGCCATCCCAGCGCCCGTTAACCCGTACCGGGCCGACCTTGCCGGCTTTCAGTTCGCCGCCCCAGACAAAATGACCAAGATCGCGCCCGCGAGCGGCAAAATCCAGCGTTGAGTGAGCCAGCCAGCCCCCGTAACTGAAGTGCGTCTGACCGGCCTGCATCTGAAATTTTCCGTCAAAGGAAGGATTGTCCGCCTCTCGCTGCCAGTTCACCGGGGCAGTCAGGATTAAACGCGGCTTTTCCACCCGCACGCTGCCGTATTGCATCTGGTTAAAACCGGTCGACAAGGTATCAAGATGGATAAGCGTGCCGCGCCAGCCACCGGTTCCCCTGACATCCCATTTCGCCTGTAACGGATGCATCTCGCCTTCTCCCCAGTAGCGCCAGCGCCATTCACCCGTATCCGGCCAGAAGTCACGGGCCCCGCCGTCCAGATGCAGGGTGAAGCGGCCAAAGCTGGGATCGTGCGCGCGCAGAATGGCCTGCAGACGTCCAGAAATGCCCCGGGACGATAAGCGCACCCCCGCCAGCGGCCAGCGCGCTTCATCCACGTTCAGCGTTGAAAGTAAACGCCCGCGCAGGCGCAACAGTGCGTTGGGTTTAACAACCAGTTCGGGATTCAGTAATGATCCGGTCAGTTGCCCAGGAATACTGCCAGACAGCTGCATGGCAGCAAATTTACTGTCGCCGGTCAGTTGTAACGGCAGCTGGCTTTGCGTCAGGCTGAGATGACCGGGACCTATGCCCAGAACGACATTGCCTTTGCCGCCCCGCCCCTGCGTCAGCAGGTTAAGGCGGCCAGTGACCGTTGTGGCATCCAGCCCGGCCTGCCAGTTATCCAGCGTCAGCGTCACAAAGCCCGACAAGGGCTGCGCCGTGAGTGGCCAGTAATATTCACCCTTCTCAATAGTGATGCGGTCACGGCTGGCCTGCCACGGAAGACGCAGCAAGGGACGGGCAGCATCCGCTGTGGTGATGTTCAGCAGGCCGCTTTCATACTGCCAGCGCAGTGCCGCTTTTAGCGGTTGCGGAAACCCGTCCAGGGCCAGCGCGCCCGCGATCTCGCCGTTAACCGGCAGGCCGTTAGCGTATTGCGGTAGTTCAAAATGACCTTTGAGGCTGAGCGGCTCGGGAAGCGCCGGATGGGTGATCGTCAGTTGTCTGACCGTCAGTTGCTGACCTTCCAGCGTGGCCTCAAGCTGTAAATTATCGCCCCGGTAATGCAGCTGCTGGCTGGCTTTATTGAGGGTCAAATCCAGGCCACCTGCATAGTCCTGCCAGGGCGAGATCGTCAGCTTATCAATGTGAATATCTGCGCCCGGCAGCATGGCCTGCCACTCTGCCAGCGTTTTCGGTGCGGTCGGGGCGGTTTGTGATTCGGGAAGCTGTTGCAGGCATTCGCTTTGTAACGTGACCTGTTGTGCGTTGAGCGTCCAGCGCGACTGTTGCCGGCCCAGCGCCGCGTTTTTGACGCTCGCCAGGCGACAGTCACCGGCTAAATAATGAAGAGACGGAAAAATGAGTTGCCCGTCATGCCAGCGTGGGCTGTTTTCCAGTTCGACGCGCGTGCCTGCAGGTAGCCAGAGGCCCACCAGACGCGGCAGCCACTGTGTAAGGGTCAGCAGTAATCCCAGCAGCAATAAAATCAGCGCCAGAATCGCGGCCAGGCGTCGACGGAAACTCCGTGGCATGAAAACAAGACTCCTTTTTTTTCAATATCCTGGGCGTAATGATGGCACGTAACACGCCGAAGGTGAAGGTTTGACCGGTAAGGTTAAAGAGGTGTCAGCAAAAAGTAAGAGAAAACGTTATCCTTGTTGCATCCCTTTTCCAGGAGCACCACGATGAAAATCGCCGTATACAGTACTAAACACTATGACCAGAAATATTTTGAACAGGTCAATAAACAGTATGGTTTCGATCTGGTCTTTTATGATTTTTTGCTGAGCGAAAGCACGGCCAAGACTGCCGTAGACTGTGATGCGGTTTGTCTTTTTGTGAATGACGACGGTAGCCGCCCGGTGCTGGAGGAACTGGCGGAATTAGGGGTGAAATTTATCGCCCTGCGCTGCGCCGGATTTAATAATGTCGATCTGAAAGCCGCGGCTGAACTGGGTCTGGAAGTGGTTCGCGTGCCCGCCTATTCCCCGGAAGCCGTCGCTGAACATGCCGTCGGCCTGATGATGACATTGAATCGCCGTATTCATCGCGCCTATCAACGCACCCGCGATGCGAATTTTTCGCTGGACGGCCTGACCGGTTTTAATATGCATAACAAAACCGCCGGCATTATTGGCACCGGCAAAATAGGCATAGCCACCCTGCGCATCTTAAAAGGATTTGGCATGCGTTTACTGGCCTTCGATCCCTATCCTTCGGAACAGGCGTTATCGCTGGGCGCGGAATATGTCGATCTGAAAACCCTGTTTGCCGAGTCGCATGTGATTACACTACATTGCCCGTTAACGCCGGAAAACCATCATCTGCTTAATGCTAACGCGTTTGCGCAGATGCGCGATGGCGTCATGATTATTAATACCAGTCGGGGTGGGTTAATTGATTCTCAGGCCGCCATTGATGCACTTAAGCAGCAAAAAATTGGCGCGTTAGGCATGGACGTTTATGAGAATGAGCGGGATTTGTTCTTTGAAGATAAATCGAATGATGTCATTCAGGATGATATTTTCCGCCGCCTGTCAGCCTGCCACAACGTGCTGTTCACAGGCCATCAGGCTTTTTTGACCGCTGAAGCTCTGACGGCGATTTCAGAAACCACGCTGGAAAACCTCAGCCGGCTTCATCGTGGCGAAGACTGTCCGAACCGGGTGACGGCCTGATAACGCAGGCCGGTCACAGCCGGCCTCCGCGTTTAGCGGGCGCAGTTACCGCCGAGCAATGCCTGCTCGCTGCAGCGGCGTCCGTTGACTAACTGACACATGCCGATGCGCGAGCCGTCCAGTTGATTTGAAAACGCCAGCGTTCCCCCTGCATTGGTACAACTGGCCTCCGCCATTGCAGACATAACCACACGTGGCTGAACGTGGGCGGCGGTGGCTTGTTGTGGCGGCTCGTTGTCATCGCTGTTACTGCTGCAGGCAGACAATAACAACGCGGCACCAGCCAGCAGAAAAGTCGCGGCTTTCATCAATCAGACTCCGGGAAGGTGAGTTAAAGGCTAAGCAAGAATATGTCAGCCCTGACACGCGGTCGAGAGAAGAAATAGCTTTTTACAAAAAATATTCTGACCTATTACAAGCAGAATTATCCTGTTATCACATAGTCACGTGGCGGAATATAGTTTAACCATGATGTCGAGCGGAGAAAAAGAATGTTAATGGATATGCTGATTCGTATCGCGCTTGCGGGCATTCTGGGCGGTCTGATTGGCCTGGAACGTCAGATGCGTGCCAAAGAAGCCGGATTACGTACTCATATTCTGGTCGGGATTGGCAGTGCGATGTTTATGCTGGTGTCTAAATATGGCTTTGCCGACATGTTGATGAAGGATCACGTTGCACTCGATCCCAGCCGCGTCGCGGCACAGGTTGTCAGCGGCATGGGTTTTCTGGGTGCCGGAACGATTCTGATCCAGAAACAGGTGGTTAAAGGCCTGACGACGGCAGCCGGGCTTTGGGTTACCGCCGCAATCGGCCTGGTCATCGGGAGCGGCATGTATGAAATCGGCATTTACGGCACCGTGCTGGCTCTGGTGGTGCTCGAGGTTTTCCGCCGTTTGAGTCATTTACTGATTGGTAAACACCATACGTTAATTGTTTATCTCAAGGCGAAAAGCGTGCCGCTGGTGCTGTTGGTCATGCAACGCGAAGGCATCCGCTATGGCAATATTTCGGTCATTAACCGGGACGAGGAAAGCGGTTTATGTGAATTAAGCGTTCAGGTTACCCTCTCCCGGAAATCCAGCGATGCGCATCTGTATGACAAAATCATGGAAGTAAAGGGCGTGCAGTCGCTGGAGATGATGTAGGACATGGATGCTGCGTTGTGCCGCTTCCGCACGATAAAAGCGTAGATGCACGTTCTTGTCGGGCGGGATAAATCCCACCCGACAGTAGACATATCCTTACCCTCACCATGAAATCTTCATTTCTGCTTTCATTGCGGCTTATTGTCGGCGTGAATAACGCCTTTATCTGACCGTGTTTATTCTCTGCTTTTCATCTTATCTCTCTTGCCAGTGCAGTTGGCAAAAATAAGACGGAAGGCAAAATATCGTGGTCAGTCACCATCAGGTTTATGCTTAACGATAATTGATATTGGAAATTGCACGCGTAATCCGTACCATACGCGGCATACTTTGCCTGCTGACAATCTTCGGCGGGTGATAACCTGTCATAAAAGCAAATCAGGGGGCACGGCAACAGGCTCAAATGTGGCCCTTTGATTATTGAGAAGCGACGTAATGCTGCAAAATCAAGAAATTAACAAGAAAGAACAGTACAACCTCAACAAGCTCCAGAAGCGTTTGCGTCGTCACGTAGGCGAGGCCATTGCCGATTTTAATATGATCGAAGAAGGTGACCGCATCATGGTTTGCCTGTCTGGTGGTAAAGACAGCTATACCATGCTGGAGATCCTGCGTAGCCTGCAGAAGAGCGCGCCAGTGAGTTTCAGTCTGGTGGCAGTCAATCTTGATCAGAAGCAACCCGGCTTTCCGGGGCATATCCTGCCGGAATATCTTGAGGCGCAAGGTGTTGAGTACAAAATTGTCGAGGAAGACACCTACTCTATCGTTAAAGAGAAGATTCCAGAGGGCAAAACCACCTGCTCGCTGTGCTCGCGTCTGCGTCGTGGCATTTTGTACCGCACAGCCACAGAGCTGGGCTGTACCAAAATCGCGCTGGGCCACCATCGCGATGACATCCTGCAAACGCTGTTTTTAAATATGTTCTACGGCGGCAAGATGAAAGGCATGCCACCGAAGCTGATGAGCGATGACGGGAAACACATTGTCATTCGTCCACTGGCCTACTGCCGCGAGAAAGATATCATTCGTTTCTCCGAAGCGCGTCAGTTCCCGATTATCCCGTGTAACCTGTGTGGTTCGCAGCCTAACCTGCAGCGTCAGGTGGTGGCAGATATGCTGCGCGACTGGGATAAACGCTATCCGGGCCGGATTGAAACCATGTTCAGCGCGATGCAGAATGTCGTGCCGTCACACATGGCCGACGTGAATCTGTTTGATTTCAAAGGCATTCAGCACGGGGATGCGGTGGTGGATGGCGGCGATCTCGCTTTCGATCGTGAAACCCTGCCAGCGAATCCGGTTGGCTGGCGCAGCGATGAAGACGATGCACCCGATGTCAGTGAACGCCTTGATGTTTTAGAGATTAAATAACGCTGCTGAATACATTAAAGGTAAAGGGCATGCGCGTAAACGCATGCCCTTTTTTTATACGTTGCGGTGAGGCGGCGGATCCATTATCGGCGGAAACTCCGGATCCGGTGGCGGATCGGGTTGCGGCTGAGGAATGGGGGGCGGATCGGTTGGAATCGGCTCGCTGTTATGTAAGTAAGCGTCACATTTAAACCGTCTGTGCAGCGGGCTCCGGTTCCGGGAAAATAGTGTCCATCATTTTTTAATGGACACTATCGCGTGAAACACCGGACATGGCTCCTTGAGGCGCTTCGCCTCCATT
>NZ_VZPF01000008.1 GCF_008801695.1 Pantoea stewartii subsp. stewartii | reverse complement strand
ATGTCGAACGGTTGTGGCAGGCGCTTCATGAGACAATAACCCGAAATCACCAGTGCAGTTCAATGTGGCAACTGTTGAAAAAGGTCCATCACTTTATGAATACCGTCAGCCCATTCCCCGGGGGAAAACATGGGCTGGCTAAAGTGTAGCGGTATTAGGATCAGTTATTTAGCAAAGTTACCGCAATGCGGCCAGGTTCGGTGAAGCGGCCAGGAAGTGGTGGTTGGGCTTATAATTAACGGACTGCATTAAGGATAGTGTAAAATCATTAGTTCTGCTCACCTCCATTACTAAATATTACAATTCATCTCAGGGTGAGGGACGGTGATTCTCAATGGGCTCAAACACAAGCGCGGCAGGGCCGATATGAAAACTGACTTGTTCATTTTGCGTAATGGTTTCATTTAAATCCAGACAAGGATTAAATAAATTCCACTGGAAATCGTAAAGTAACTTAAATCTATTCGGTCCGGTCATCTGAACATCAATAACTTTTAAACTGTCTGGTACTAACTGAGCGTTTGCGGAATACCATTGCAAATCGCCAACCAGAGATTCTGTTATTTTGAGAATATTCCGTTCAATGATTGTAGCTAATTTTACGCAATCCGTTTCATTCTGCGCAACATCACATTCAATGCTTACTGACATAGCGTACTCATAATAAATGTCTTCAGACCCATCATTGATGTTCTTTTGTCGCTTTGCAAGTCCCCCTCTTCAGCAATATTGCATCTGTGATGCTCTCATTTAAGCAAGTGATTGATTCACTGCTGCTTCTTATTGGGCCTTATACGGGCAATTTGTGCCCTGGTTTATTTTTTGAAACACATTGCCGTGCCAGTGGGCGGACAACATCGGGTATGATGGTTGTTATGTTATAACATTTTTGGTGTAGTGATGAATCAAAGTGGACTGCTGATGTCACTCGGTGGACGGCTGTTGGTGGCATTGATGTTAATCGCCGTACTGGCGCTGGCGATGTGGTGGGTAATGCAGCCGTGATAACGTTCAGGCATTTGCAGGCAGGTTATCAGGGACGCGCGGTCACGCCCGTTGTGACAACAGAACTGGCGCAGGGCAGTATGACTGCCTTAATCGGTGCCAACGGTAGCGGTAAATCTACCCTGATAAAGACGATCGCCGGATTATTACCCCCGGTAAGCGGGCAGTGTGATGTGCGGATCTCGCGCCGTGAAGTGGGCTGGTTGCCGCAACGTAGCGAACTGGAAACGCGTTTCCCGCTCACCGTGTTTGAGCTGGTTTCTATTGGCTGCTGGCCGCGCTGTGGCTGGTTTGGCGGCATTAACCGGGCACTGCGCAATGAGATAAACGCCGCGCTGGATGCGGTGCAGATGCGTGATTATGCGGATGCTCAGCCCGCGACATTGTCTGGCGGCCAGCTACAGCGTGTCCTGTTTGCCCGGCTCATGCTGCAACGTAGTCGCTTGTGGCTGCTGGATGAGCCTTTTAACGGCATTGACAGCAAAACGGTGGCGTTACTGATGTCAATTCTGCAGCAGCAGCAGCAGGCGGGCACGACGCTGCTGGTCGTGTTGCATGACCGTCCGTTAGTTGAACGTTATTTTACGGATGTGCTGCCAATGGATGAGGGATCGCATCAGCGCAGTGCGGTTGCTATGACGCCGTTACGGAGCATTGCCCCGTGACGCTTATTCAACCTTTTATTGAATTCAGCTTTATGCGCAGGGCGCTGGTGGCCTGTATTGCCCTGGCATTCAGTGCCACCCCGCTGGGCGTCTTTCTCTCCTTACGGCGCATGAGCCTGATCGGTGATGCGTTATCCCATGCCGTACTGCCCGGTGCCGCCATTGGCTATTTAATCTCAGGCTTATCCCTTGTTGCGATGGGCGTGGGTGGGCTGATAGCGGGGCTGGCGGTGGCGTTATTGTCCGGTGCGGTCAGCCGTTATACGCCACTGAAAGAAGATGCGAGTTTTGCCGGCTTCTATCTGGGTTCGCTGGCGCTGGGCGTGACGTTAGTGTCACTACGCGGTTCCAGCGTGGATCTGCTTCACGTCCTGTTCGGTTCATTGCTGGCGGTGGACAACCCGGCCCTGATCGTGGTGGGCAGCATCGCCGCGTTTACCCTCTTGATGCTGGCGGTGATCTATCGCCCTCTGGTCATTGACGCTTTTGATGCGGATTTCCTGCGTGCGCAAGGTAAATGGAGCGCACCACTGGTGCACGGTATTTTCCTGACGCTGGTGGTGCTTAACCTGGTGGCGGGTTTTCAGGTGCTGGGCACGCTGATGTCGGTCGGGCTGATGATGTTGCCTGCCGCCAGCGCGCGATTCTGGAGCCGTCATCTGGTGCTGATGCTGGGCGCGGCCATGTTGATGGCTGTCCTGTCGGCATTTACGGGGTTAGTCCTTTCCTGGCACTTTTCACTGCCGGCCGGACCGGCGGTGGTGTTGAGTGCCGCAATGTTGTTTTTTCTCTCCATCTTAACAGGGCCGTGCGGTGGCATTCTGCGCCGCCATTAATCAGAGGTAGCGATGAAGATATTACCCATTAGTCTGGCAATCGGTGCATTAGTCGTCAGCCCCTTCACCATGGCGAAAACGATCGATGCGGTGGCGAGTTTTACCGTGCTGGCCGATATCGTCAAACAAATTGGCGGCGATCATGTTCATGTTAAAAGCCTGGTCGGGCCCAATGGCGATCCCCATACTTTCGAACCGACGCCGCAGGACAGCGAAGCGCTGGCAAAAGCCGATGTGGTGTTTGTCAGCGGACTTGGTCTGGAGGGCTGGATGAACCGTCTGGTGACGGCCTCAGGTTATAAAGGGGAGCCCGTAGTGGCCTCGACAGGGATTGAAACCCGCACGATGGAAGAGGATGGCAAAACCATTACCGATCCCCATGCGTGGAACAGCATGTATAACAGCACCATTTATGCCAAAAACGTAATGAATGCGTTAATCAAGGCCGATCCCCAGGACGCTGAAGATATCCGTCAGCGCGGCGAAAAGTATATTCAGCAACTGCAAAAGCTGGACGCCTGGGCCAAAACCTCTTTTGCCGCCATTCCGCAGCAAAAACGTAAGGTGCTGACCAGCCATGATGCTTTCGGTTACTTTGGGCAACGATATGGTGTCACGTTCCTTGCGCCGGTTGGTTTCTCCACCGAAGCGGAAGCCAGCGCCAGCGATGTAGCCAGTTTGATCACCCAACTTAAGCAGGAGCATATCAAAACCTACTTTATGGAAAATCAGACCGATCCCCGTCTGGTGAAGCAGATTGCCAGCGCGACAGGCGCGAAGCCGGGTGGTGAGCTTTATCCGGAAGCGCTGTCCACCGCGTCCGGACCGGCGCCGACCTATGAAGCCGCGTTTAAACACAACGTTGACGTGATGCTCAAGAGCATGCGCTAAGCATAAAAAAAGCCGGAATGGCTCGAAAGAGACAGTCCGGCTAAGGTTCACGACACATCAACGTTTTTTCTTTCTTCCCTGCACGGCTTTAAAGCGCGGATTCGTTTTGCAGATGACATAGATACGGCCTTTACGCCGAACGACTTTGCAATCCCGATGGCGACGCTTTGCGCAACGGAGTGAGCTGAGTACCTGCATGTTGCCCTCGCTTATTTCCGACCCAGAAAACGCCCAAAACGCTGATTAAAGCGCGCGGTACTGCCTTCTTTGGTAAAGTCTTTCTGCTTACCGGTGTAAAACACATGAGAGGCCGAGGAGACATCAAGCGTCACATACGGCAGGGTTTCGCCTTCAAACTCAACGGTACGGTCGGTTTTGATTGTTGAACCGATTTTGAAAAAGACATCAGCCGAGGTGTCATGGAACACCACGGCACGATAGGGGGGATGAATATTCGCTTTCATACTTCTCACCAATGTAATGTTATAATATAACAATATTATGCGCCGTGGCCGATATGAATGCAACCCTGTAAAACCCAGGGGAAACAGCGGGGCGGCGATGGCGGGCAAACCGTACAACGGATAGCACGCTGTCGCTGACTGAGAACAGGCGCAGGGCAGACCGTGCTTCAGGCAGACAGGATTGCGCTGAAGCAAAGACAAAGTGGCTTCAGACATGCTTGTCAGCCGCGTGACATGTCAGCGCAGTCTGACGAGAGGGTAAGAAGCCGGGCAGAAACAAGAGAAAGAAGCGGGTGTGAAATCAGCGTGAACCGGTTAAGACCGAAAAGAAGCAAAGTGACTCGTCAGGTCATCCGGGAGCGCGCCGGGCGTGACCAACCTGAATGTAAAAGAGGGTGAGGAAGGCAGCGTTCACCCCGAGTGAACAGGAAGTTATCGCGATAATACAAGCCAGTGTCATCGTGGCAGCGGTTAATCCCTGCGGCTGTCAAAAAAGAGACGGCGTGAGGCATTAAAAAAGGCCGCTGATGCGGCCTTTTAGTTTACAGATTAATGCGAGTGGTCAGGGTGATCGACGGGATGACCCTTTTCGATCTCGGCTTTGTTTTTACCAAAGCGACGACGCACCACCACAAAGAATACCGGTACGAAGAAGATGGCCAGCGCGGTCGCGGTCACCATCCCGCCCATGACGCCCGTACCGACCGCATTCTGTGCACCAGAGCCGGCACCGGTACTGATGGCCAGCGGCAGTACGCCCAGAATAAACGCCAGTGAGGTCATCAGGATAGGACGCAGACGCATACGGCAGGCTTCAAGCGTGGCTTCCACCAGCCCTTTGCCTTCTTTCTCCATCAGGTCCTTCGCAAATTCCACGATCAGGATGGCGTTCTTCGCCGAGAGGCCAATAGTGGTCAGTAACCCCACGACAAAGTAAACGTCATTGCTCAGTCCGCGCAAGGTCGTAAAGATCAATGCACCGACCACGCCCAGCGGAACCACCAGCATGACCGAGAACGGAATGGACCAGCTCTCATACAGGGCCGCGAGGCACAGGAACACGACGATCAGTGAAATGGCATACAAGGCAGGTGCCTGGTTACCCGACAGACGTTCCTGATAGGACATCCCGGTCCAGTCAAAGCCAATGCCCGACGGCAGTTTCGAAGCCAGTTCTTCCATCAGGTTCATGGCATCACCGGAGCTCTTGCCGGGGGCTGCCTGCCCCAGGATTTCCATAGACGGTAAACCGTTGTAACGTTCCAGACGCGGTGAACCATACTGCCAGCGTGCTGATGAGAAGGCAGAGAAGGGCACCATCTCGCCGTTGCTGTTTCGGACATACCACTTATTGATGTCGTCAGGCAGCATACGCGCATCAGCTTTACCCATCACGTAGACTTTCTTCACACGACCGCGGTCAATGAAGTCATTAACGTAAGAGCCGCCCCAGGATGCGCCCAGCGTGGTATTGATATCACTGAGTGAGACACCCAGCGCCTGGGCTTTCTCCTGATCGATATCCAGTTTGAACTGCGGCGTATCTTCCAGACCGTTGGGACGCACACCGACCAGCGTATCCGGATGTTGTGCGATCATGCCAAACAGCTGGTTACGCGCCTGCGTCAGCTTTTCATGTCCCAGGTTACCCTGATCGATAAGTTCAAAGTCAAAGCCGGTCGCGTTACCTAACTCGATAATGGCAGGCAGGTTAAACGCAAAGACCATACCGTCTTTAATTTGCGCCAGCGCTTGCATTGCACGTCCCTGGATCGCAGGTACTTTCATGTCGCTGCTGGTACGCTCATCCCACGGCTTGAGGCTGACGAAGGCAATACCGGTATTCTGTCCACGGCCCGCAAAGCCAAAGCCCGCAACGGTAAAGACAGATTTCACCGAGTCTTTTTCTTTCGTCAGGAAGTAATCAGAAACCTGATCCAGCACTTTCTGCGTGCGCTCTTGTGTAGCACCGGCAGGGAGCTGAGCCTGAGCCAGTAACAGGCCCTGATCTTCTTCCGGCAGGAACGATGAAGGCAGACGCAGGAACAGGAACGCCATTCCCAGCACAATCAGCAGATAAAGCAGCAGATAGCGACCCGTACCGCGAACGATGTGACCTACGCTGTCAACATAGTGATGCGTACTCTTGTCAAACAGGCGGTTGAACCAGCCAAAGAAGTCTTTGGTGGCACCGTGATCGCCTTTTTTCACCGGCTTGAGCATAGTGGCGCAGAGTGCGGGCGTCAGAATCAACGCAACCAGTACTGACAGCGCCATGGCCGACACGATGGTGATGGAGAACTGACGATAAATCACGCCGGTCGATCCACCAAAGAAAGCCATGGGAATAAAGACCGCTGACAGCACCAGGGCAATACCGACCAGTGCGCCCTGAATCTGCTCCATCGAGCGCTTGGTCGCTTCTTTCGGTGGCAGTCCTTCCTCCACCATAACGCGCTCGACGTTCTCGACCACCACGATGGCGTCATCCACCAACAGGCCGATGGCCAGCACCATCCCGAACATCGTCAGGGTGTTTATCGAGTAACCAAAGGCGCCGATTATGGCGAAGGTCCCCAGCAACACAACCGGGACGGCAATAGTCGGAATCAGCGTGGCTCGGAAGTTTTGCAGGAACAGATACATCACCAGGAACACCAACAGAATCGCTTCCATCAGTGTTTTCACCACTTCGAAAATAGAAATTTTAACGAACGGTGTGGTGTCGTAAGGATAAACGACCTTCATTCCCGCCGGGAACGTAGGCTGCAGCTTAGCCAGCTCGGCTTTAACGGCTTCGGCGGTATTCAGGGCGTTAGCGCCAGTCGCCAGTTTGATACCGATACCGGACGCAGGCTTACCGTTATAGCGCGCAATGATCTCGTAGTTTTCACCACCCAGTTCGATCTGTGCCACATCGCGCAGACGCACCTGAGAGCCATCGTTATTCACTTTCAGCAGAATGTTGCCAAACTCTTTGGTGGAGGTCAGACGCGTTTGCGCAATAATCGAGGCGTTCAGCTGCTGTCCCGGTACCGGCGGTGTTCCGCCTAACTGACCGGCAGCCACCTGGGCGTTCTGGGTTTTAAGTGCATTGATCACATCAACCGGCGTCAGCTGATAGTTATTTAACTTACTCGGATCCATCCAGATGCGCATCGCGTACTGCGCACCAAAGACTTGGGTATCACCCACGCCAGGCGTACGGCTGATAGGATCTTTGATGTTAGAGGCAACATAGTCAGCAATATCGTTCTGCGTCATGCTGCCATCATCGCTGATGAAACCCGCTACCATCAGGAAGCTACTGGAGGATTTTTTAACCTGAATCCCCTGTTGTTGCACTTCCTGAGGCAGCAGTGGCATTGCCAGCTGCAGTTTGTTCTGCACCTGAACCTGCGCGATATCCGCGTCAGTCCCTGACTGGAAGGAGATAGTCAGCGTCAGAGCACCCGAGGAATCACTGCTTGATGACATATACATCAGGCCATCAATGCCGTTCATGTTTTGTTCGATGACCTGAGTCACCGAGTCTTGCAACGTTTTCGCGTCAGCACCAGGGTAGTTGGCCTGAATCTCAATGGCCGGTGGCGCAACATTGGGATATTGCTCAATCGGTAATTTAATAATCGATAACGCGCCCGCCAGCATGACGATAATAGCCAGCACCCACGCAAAGATTGGGCGATCGATAAAGAACTTAGCCATGTATCAACGGCTCCTGTTAGGACGATGTTTTAGCAGACTGGGCCTGAGAGGGATCACCTTTTGCGGCTTTTGCATCGTCTGTGACTTCTTTAGGTGTAACTTGTGCACCCGGTTTTGCACGCTGCAGACCTGTAAAGATCACACGCTCGCCCGCTTTCAGACCTTCTGTTACCAGCCATTTATCGCCAATAGCCTGGGCTGCTTTGATCTTACGTGCTTCAACTTTGTTGTCCGCGCCGACCACCATGACAGAGGCGTCACCGGTTGGTGTGCGCGTTACCGCCTGCTGAGGAACGAGCAGGGCGTTTGGATTGGTGCCTTCATCCAGACGGGCACGTACAAACATCCCTGGCAGCAAGGCTTTATCAGGGTTAGGGAAGATCGCGCGCAGGGTGATCGAGCCGGTGGTTTGATCAACGGTCACATCCGAGAACTCCAGCGTACCCGGCTGAGCATAGTTTTTACCATTCTGCATCAGCAGGGTAACGTTGGCTTTGCCATCGTTCTGTTTCAGCTGACCGGACTCCAGTTCTGAACGCAGACGCAGGAAATCTTCACTCGACTGGGTAACATCGACATACATCGGATCCAACTGCTGTACCGTGGCCAGCGCTGTGGTTTGCCCGCTTTGTACCAGCGCACCTTCTGTAACGGATGACTTACCAATGCGGCCACTGATAGGCGAAGAGACTTTTGTGTACGCCAGGTTAATGCGTGCGGTTTCTACGTTAGCCTTCGCGGCCTGAACGGCCGCATTGTTTTGTGCCGCGGTGGCGACGGCATTATCGTAGTCCTGCTGACTGATATATTTGGTGCCAAGCAGCGGCTTATAACGATTGACCGTCAGTTGCGCTATACGTGCATTAGCCTCTGCTTTCGCTAAATCGGCTTTGGCGCTGTCATAGGACGCCTGATAGGTCGCGGGATCGATCTGATAGAGCGATTCACCGGCTTTAATCTCACTGCCTTCAATAAAGTTACGCTTCAGAATGATACCGGAAACCTGCGGACGCACTTCGGCAATACGGTAAGCCAGGGTACGGCCAGGCAGTTCGGTCGAAATTTTTAGGGGTTCACTTTTAACGGTGACAACACCGACTTCCGGCGGCTGTTGTTGGGCGGCTTGGTCGGATTTATTTCCGTCACATCCTGTTAACACAAAGCTGCCTGAGAGCATCAGGACGGCCGCCAGAGGCGTTAACCCTCTGAATTTGTTCATAAATAAACCTCTAGAGTCCGATATCAAATGATCAATGGATCACAAAGCCATGAACCCATTGCTGCGTATTATTTTAGCTCGTGCTATGGTACATACATTCACAAATGTATGTAAACTTATCTGTTTGTAAAAAAAGTCCCCTATGGCACGAAAAACCAAAGCGCAAGCTCTTGAAACCCGGCATCAAATTCTGGACGCCGCCCTTGCTCTGTTTTCGAAAGAGGGGGTTTCAGCCACCTCCCTGGCGGACATCGCTTCTGCAGCCAGCGTAACCCGTGGCGCTATCTACTGGCATTTCAAAAACAAAGCCGATTTGTTGAACGAAATATGGCTTCGCGGCGATGCCGGGCTTAATGAAGTGAAACTTGAGTATCAAACAAAATACCCCGGTGATCCACTCTCCATTTTACGGGCGATGCTGGTCTATATCTTTCAGGCGACTGCGCGCGATCCGCAGCGCCGTGCGTTGATGGAAATCATCTTTCATAAATGCGAATTTGTCGGGGAAATGGCTGCCGTAAAAAGTATCCAGCAAAGTCTGTTGCTTGAGCGTTACAACGAAATTGAAGACGTACTGCGTCAGTGCATTGATGCCGGGCAACTTCCAGAAACGTTCCAGACCCGACAGGCGGCGTTAATCATGCGCAGCTATGTCAATGGCATGATGGAAAGCTGGCTTTTTACGCCTGGCAAATTCGATCTGGTTGCCGATGCTCCCGAACTGGTGGATGCCCTGATTGATATGTTGCGCTTAAGTCCGACGCTGGCAAAAAAGGCTTAGTCTTTGCGCTGTTCGTCGCGTTTCTTTTCGTAATCGCGCTGAACAATGGCCAGGGCGGACAACACCGTTTCCACCGACAGTTGGTGTTCTTCAAACAGCTGAATCAAATCTACCGCCAGTTTGACCTCTTCGGGGGCCGTTTCCAGGGACATCATTCCTCCTGCGACGTTGTATCATGGGCCTGATAAGCGTGCCATCCTGCGATGGCGGTCTTGCAAAGATAGCGCATTAACTGCTAAACGGGCTGTCTGACAGTGACATTGCCCACTCCACCGAGCGGATCGCCTGCCGGCAGCGTGCCATACGGCCTTCCAGTACCTCCAGGTCTTTTTTCAACTGCTGCTGAACGGCAAAGGTTTCTGCCAGCGCCAGCCGTTGCTCCCGCTGGTCGATCATCGCCTGTAGTCGACGCTCATATTCCCGGTATTCCAGATATTTTTGCTGACGGGCGGAAGGCCGGGCACGTTCTGCGCGGCTACGAAGTTGCTGGGTACTGGCTTCACGCTGCAGGGCGGCGATTTGGTCCACCAGATGACCCGCCAGCCACTGGCTACGTTCCACATCCTCGCCGGCCTGACAAAGGCGCTGATAGTTGTGCTCAATTTCCTGCAGATAATCGGCCAGTCGGGTCCCTTTCATCGTAAAGAGTTGGTTGTCAAAACGCGGCGAGCGACACTCGCCGTCGGGATGGCTGTGGATGGCCTGGCGCAAGGTGAGAAGGCAGTGATGCAGCCTTTGCCGCGTCGGATGCTTACTCATTGCGCCCAACGCAGGTATGCTAAAGTCATGCAACGGAAAACGCACTGGGTGGCAGGTATGCAACGCATTGTCTTATTAACCCTGGGTTGGCTGGCGATAGTGCTTGGCATACTGGGCATTGTATTACCTTTATTACCTACAACGCCATTCATGCTGCTGGCAGCGTGGTGTTTTGCCCGTTCTTCACCACGTTTTCATCACTGGCTGCTCTGGAAATCGCCCTTTGGTCGCTATATTCGCCACTGGCAACAGCATCGTGGCATGCCGCCAGGAGCAAAAAGCCGCGCCATCGTACTGATTGTGGCGACATTTACGTTATCCTTGTGGCTGGTGCCAGTGCTGTGGGTACGGATCATGCTGGGCATCATGTTGTGCCTTCTGTTGCTGTTTATGTGGCGGATCCCGGTGGTGGCAGAAACACCAGACGACAATTTACCTCCGCGATAAAGTTGCAATTAGCCGGCCATTTGCTTAGATTTGGGCCTCTTCGTGTGCGGCTTCCCATTATGAATGTATTTCCGCTGAACCTTTAATCAGGTATTGGCGCTATTGAAGCTGCGCAAAACAGAATTTTTTACCAGGCTTAAGATTATGACCGACACTGCGCAGCAGCTTGAACTGATTAAAAACAGTATCAAAAGTATTCCTGATTACCCGAAGCCGGGTATTCTTTTCCGTGACGTCACCAGCCTGTTGGAAGACCCGAACGCCTATGCAGCGTCCATCGCTCTGCTGGTTGAGCGCTACCGTAATAAAGGCATCACCAAAGTTGTCGGCACAGAAGCGCGTGGCTTCCTCTTTGGTGCGCCGGTTGCCCTGGGGCTGGGGCTGGGTTTTGTCCCGGTGCGTAAACCGGGCAAACTGCCACGTGAAACTTACAGCGAATCCTACGAGCTGGAATACGGTACCGACCAACTGGAATTGCACAAAGATGCGATCCAGCCGGGCGACGTCGTGCTGGTGGTCGACGATCTGCTGGCGACCGGCGGAACGCTGGAAGCCACGATCAAACTGATCCGTCGTGCAGGCGGTGAAGTGAAAGATGCTGCTTTTATTATTAACCTGTTCGATTTGGCAGGGGAAGCCCGCCTCAAGGCGCTGGGCGTTGACAGCTACAGCCTGGTCAATTTCCCCGGCCACTAAGCCTCGCTTCTGGCCTCGCGCACCTGTGGGGCCATTCCGCTTTACCGCTTCAAGATAACGAGTGATAGGTGAAAGCGTAGCTGTTAGACTACTGCAATCATATACAGGGGTTGCAGTGCGTCTGCGCTCACATTTCCATCCAAATTCGTCGAAACCACATGAGCTATCAGGTACTTGCCCGAAAATGGCGTCCACAGGCGTTTGCTGATGTTGTCGGTCAGGAACATGTTCTGACGGCGCTGGCGAATGGATTGTCTCTGGGACGCATCCATCATGCTTATCTCTTTTCCGGCACACGGGGCGTAGGGAAAACCACGATTGCCCGTCTGCTGGCAAAAGGCCTTAACTGCGAAACCGGGATCACCGCCACGCCCTGTGGTCAGTGCGATAACTGCCGTGAGATCGAACAGGGCCGTTTTGTCGATCTCATCGAAATTGATGCCGCCTCGCGCACCAAAGTGGAAGACACGCGCGATCTGCTTGATAACGTGCAGTATGCGCCCGCCCGCGGCCGCTTTAAAGTTTACCTTATTGATGAAGTGCACATGCTGTCGCGTCACAGCTTCAATGCGCTGCTGAAAACGCTGGAAGAACCGCCTTCACACGTTAAATTCCTGCTGGCGACGACCGATCCGCAGAAGCTGCCGGTGACAATCCTGTCCCGTTGTCTGCAGTTTCACCTTAAAGCGCTGGATGTTGACCAGATCCGTCAGCAGCTCGACAACGTATTAGAACAGGAGCAGATCGTCCGGGAACCGCGGGCGCTGCAACTGCTGGCCCGTGCTGCCGATGGCAGTATGCGCGATGCGCTGAGCCTTACCGATCAGGCCATTGCGATGGGCGAGGGCAGCGTGACCAGCGCGACCGTTGGGGCGATGCTCGGGACGCTTGACGATGAGCAACCCCTGGGGCTGCTTGAAGCCGTAGTCGACGGCAACGGAGAACAGGTGATGGCGTTGCTGGCACAGGCAGCTTCGCGCGGGGTTGACTGGGAGGCGCTGCTTGTTGAGATGCTTCGCCTGCTGCACCGCATTGCCATGGTACAGTTACTGCCTGCCTCTCTTAACGACGATGAAGAAAGCAATGCGTTGCGCCTGCGGGAACTGGCGCGCGTCGTGCCGCCTGCCGATCTGCAGCTTTATTATCAAACCCTGCTGATGGGGCGCAAAGATTTACCCCTTGCGCCCGATCGTCGTATGGGCATTGAGATGGCCTTATTGCGCGCACTGGCGTTTCATCCCAAAGCGGCCGTCGCGGAGCCGATCGCGCGGCCCACGCTGACTGCGCAGTCAGCGCCGGTGCCGGTACAGAACGTACCGCCGTCGCCAACCGAATCGGCGCCCGCTGCCCGGCCACAAATGGCGGCACCCGAACCCGCTTCGGCACCAACCGCGCAGTCTGTCTCGCCTGCGGCACCCGAACCGTCACTGTCCAGTTCCACCAGCCAGCTCCTGCAGGCGCGCACCCAACTGCTGCGCCAGGGAGCAAACAAAGCAAAAAAGAGTGAGCCGGCAGCGCCAGGTGCGCGGCCGGCCAGTTCTGCCCTTGAGCGACTGGCCTCGGTGACCGAGCGCAGTCAGCAGCGTGTGCGTGAGCGCGCCCCTGAAGCGCCGGTAAAAAAAGAGGCGTACCGCTGGAAAGCGCTGACGCCCGTAACCGAAGCGGCCGCGCCCGTCGCCACGCCAAAAGCCTTGCGTTCTGCGCTGAAGCATGAGAAAAATCCTGAGCTGGCCGCACGGCTGGCTGAAGAAGCCCAGCAGCGTGATGCCTGGGCGGCTGAGGTGGCCGGTTTGCCGCTGCCTAAACTGGTGCAACAGCTGGCGTTGAATGCCTGGAAAGAGACCACCGATCAGGGTATTTGCCTGCATTTACGTTCCAGCCAGCGCCACCTGAATTCGGCCTCCGCGCAGCAGGCCCTGACCGCCGCATTGAGTCAGGTTGCCGGACACCAGGTTGAACTGTCGGTTATTGAAGACGATAATCCTACGGTATTGACGCCACTGGAGTGGCGTCAGGCCATTTATGAAGAGAAGCTGGCGCAGGCGCGTCAGTCCATCTTGAGTGACAGCCACATTCAAACCCTTCGTCGCTTTTTCGATGCCGATTTGGATGAGGAAAGCATTCGACCCGTTTGAACACGCTGCAACGTTATGAATAAACCGCGTTGTAGCCTCAGCAGAGAGAGAAAACTATGTTTGGTAAAGGCGGATTGGGCAACCTGATGAAACAGGCCCAGCAGATGCAAGACAAAATGGCCCAGGTTCAGGAAGAAATTGCCGCCCTGGAAGTCACGGGTGAATCAGGCGCAGGCATGGTCAAAGTGACCATCAATGGTGCCCACAACTGCCGCCGTGTGGAAGTCGATCCCAGCTTGCTGGAAGATGACAAAGACATGCTGGAAGATTTGATCGCTGCCGCCTTCAACGACGCGGCGCGTGGCATTGATGAAGCGCAGAAAGAGAAAATGGCGTCTGTCTCTTCAGGCATGCAGTTGCCACCAAGCTTCAAGATGCCGTTCTGATGCAAACCAGCCCACTGCTAGAATCCTTAATGGAGTCATTGCGCTGTTTGCCGGGCGTTGGGCCGAAGTCGGCGCAACGGATGGCGTTCCAACTGCTACAGCGCGATCGTAGTGGGGGAATGCGGCTGGCACAGGCGCTGACCCGGGCAATGTCGGAAATCGGTCACTGTGCCGATTGCCGCACCTTCACCGAGCAGGAAATCTGCACTATCTGCGCCAATCCCCGGCGTCAGCAAAACGGTCAGATCTGCGTGGTGGAAAGTCCGGCAGATATCCATGCTATTGAGCAAACCGGGCAATTTGCCGGCCGTTATTTCGTTCTGATGGGCCATCTTTCACCCCTGGATGGCATTGGCCCGGCAGATATCGGTCTCGATCGGCTGGAACAGCGTCTGGAGAAGGAAGCGATTCAGGAAGTGATCCTGGCGACCAACCCCACCGTGGAAGGCGAAGCGACCGCGAACTACATTGCAGAATTATGTGGCCAGTATGGCGTTGAAGCCAGCCGCATTGCGCATGGCGTTCCGATGGGCGGCGAACTGGAAATGGTGGATGGCACCACGCTATCCCACTCACTGGCAGGCCGCCAGAAGATTAAATTTTAAACGCTTGCCGGCGTTGTGAAAAACGCCGGCTTGAAAATCCTGCATGTACCCCCACATCCTCCTCAACGTTCGTTAAATCTGATTCTGTTGAGGTAGCAATGACCATGAAAGGACAAGAGACTCGTGGCTTTCAGTCAGAGGTAAAACAACTTCTGCACCTGATGATCCATTCTCTCTATTCAAACAAAGAGATTTTCCTGCGTGAACTGATTTCCAACGCCTCGGATGCGGCGGATAAACTGCGCTTCCGCGCGCTGTCTGATGCCAGCCTGTACGAAGGCGATGGTGACCTGCGCGTGCGTCTCTCTGTCGATAAGGATAACCGCACCATCACGCTGAGCGATAACGGTATCGGCATGCGCCGTGATGAAGTGATTGAAAACCTTGGCACTATTGCGAAATCCGGCACCAAAGCCTTTCTGGAATCCCTGGGCTCAGATCAGGCCAAAGACAGTCAGCTGATCGGTCAGTTCGGTGTGGGTTTCTACTCGGCCTTTATCGTTGCCGACAAAGTCTCGGTGCGCACGCGCGCGGCGGGTGCCGCCGAAGACGAAGGCGTGTTCTGGGAATCGGCAGGTGAAGGTGAGTATACCATCGCTGACATCAGCAAAGCCGATCGCGGTACGGAAATCACCTTGCACCTGCGTGAAGGCGAAGATGAATTCCTCGACAGCTGGCGCGTCCGC
The DNA here is from genome assembly GCF_008801695.1 of Pantoea stewartii subsp. stewartii. Classification (GTDB taxonomy): domain Bacteria; phylum Pseudomonadota; class Gammaproteobacteria; order Enterobacterales; family Enterobacteriaceae; genus Pantoea; species Pantoea stewartii. Next base: position 63,526 of record NZ_VZPF01000008.1, on the reverse strand, counting down.
AACATCATTGGTAAATACTCCGATCACATTGCGCTGCCGGTTGAAATCGAAACCAAAGATGAAGAAAGCGGCACCACGACCTGGGAGAAAATCAACAAAGCTCAGGCGCTGTGGACCCGCAGCAAGTCAGAGATCAGCGACGAAGAGTACAAAGAGTTCTACAAACATATTGCCCATGATTTCAGCGATCCGGCGACATGGAGCCACAACCGCGTAGAAGGGAAACAGGAGTACACCAGCCTGCTATATATCCCGGCTCGCGCACCGTTCGACATATGGAACCGCGACCATAAACATGGTCTGAAACTCTACGTGCAGCGCGTGTTCATCATGGATGACGCCGAGCAGTTTATGCCGAACTACCTGCGCTTTGTGCGCGGCCTGATTGACTCTAACGATCTGCCGCTCAACGTATCGCGTGAGATTCTGCAGGACAGCCGTGTTACCCAGAATCTGCGCGGCGCGTTGACCAAACGTGTTCTGCAGATGCTGGAGAAGCTGGCGAAAGAGGACAGCGAAAAGTACCAGACCTTCTGGAAAGAGTTTGGTCTGGTCCTGAAAGAGGGCCCCGCTGAAGATCACGCCAACAAAGAGACGATTGCCAAACTGCTGCGTTTTGCCACCACACAAAGCGAGAGCGCGGCGCAAACCGTGTCGCTGGAAGATTACGTCAGCCGTATGGTCGAGGGTCAGGAGAAGATCTACTACATTACCGCCGACAGCTATGCTGCAGCGAAAAGCAGTCCGCATCTGGAGCTGTTCCGTAAAAAAGGCATTGAGGTCCTGCTGCTGTCCGATCGTATCGATGAATGGATGATGAGCTATCTGACCGAGTTCGACGGTAAGGCCTTCCAGTCCGTCAGCAAAGCGGATGAAGCGCTGGATAAGCTGGCTGACGAAGAAACGGAAGCGCAGAAAGAAGCGGAAAAAGCGCTGGAACCTTTTGTTGAGCGCGTGAAAACGCTGCTGGGCGAACGTGTGAAAGAAGTCCGTCTGACGCACCGTCTGACCGATACGCCTGCGATTGTGACCACCGATGCAAACGAGATGACCACGCAAATGGCCAAACTGTTCGCGGCGGCAGGACAGGACGTGCCGGAAGTGAAATATATCTTCGAGATCAACCCCGATCACCAACTGGTGAAGCGCGTGGCAGATACCCAGGATGAAGCCCGCTTCGGTGAGTGGATTGAGCTGTTACTGGATCAGGCCCTGCTGGCAGAGCGCGGCACGCTGGACGATCCTAACCAGTTTATCCGTCGGATGAACCAACTGCTGACGGCGTAAGACGACGAAACCGGTGAGATCCTCACCGGTTTTTTTTGGCTGCAGCCTTCCTGCCTGCTTTCCGGCACCCATATTTGTTGCGCAACCGCCTTAAAAGCCCCATTGCACCCGCTACCAGTCCGAAAATGCCTTTTCACTGACATCGCGCACTGCGATCGCTGGCTAAAGTCAGTACGCTGATCTGCGTTGATCCGCCCCTTCCTTGTGGTGCGCGGATCATAATGGTATGTTCTTCCGCTTCTCAGATTCATCAATGCGATTCGCAAGGGGATTTACGCAATGCGTATTATTCTGCTCGGAGCTCCGGGCGCAGGTAAGGGGACTCAAGCCCAATTCATCATGGAGAAATACGGCATTCCGCAGATCTCCACTGGCGACATGTTGCGTGCAGCGGTTAAAGCGGGCACCGAACTGGGCAACCAGGCGAAAGCCATTATGGATGCCGGCAAGCTGGTTACTGATGAGCTGGTGATTGCGCTGGTTAAAGAGCGCATCGCCCAGGAAGATTGCAAAAACGGTTTCCTGCTTGATGGTTTCCCACGCACCATTCCTCAGGCTGACGCAATGAAACAAGCCGGTATCAAAGTGGACTATGTGCTGGAGTTCGCTGTGCCGGATGAACTGATCGTTGAACGCATCGTCGGTCGCCGTGTTCATGCGCCATCAGGCCGTGTTTACCATGTCAAATTCAATCCACCGAAGGTGGAAGGCAAGGATGACATGACCGGTGAAGAGCTGACCACGCGTAAAGACGATCAGGAAGAAACGGTGCGCAAACGTCTGGTGGAATACCATCAGCTAACCGCACCGCTGATTGCTTACTACAGCAAAGAAGCCGAAGCGGGTAACACTGAGTACCACAAAATCGACGGCACACGTAATGTGTCCGACGTGAGTGCAGAGCTGGCTAAAATTCTGGGCTAAGCAGAGAGGGGCCGGTACGACTGGCCCCTTTTGCTGTAGTGAATCTACCCATATTTTCCTGCGTTTTCCTTCTTCGTTGTCCTCTGAACGCCAGCCGCGCTTGTCGCAGACCGTTTTCTGGCCCTTGCTGCCTGACAGGTACGGAACCGCATTGCAGTCGTGCTGCATCCTCCTACAGGCTGTCATGAACCTGCAGGCGCCACGTCCCGGCGTTCATCAGATGGCCTGCCAGGAATATACGCTGACACGTCAGATGCGCCGGAGTCTGGCAGGGCGGGATGGGCGTGCTACGGATTCGCGCGCAGCGTTAAAGTCGTCGCAGAGAATATGATATGCTTCTCTGCCTGTTTTTCCTCACGGCAGTCACCATGAAATTTCCCGGCAAACGTAAATCCAAACACTATTTTCCCGTCAGCGCGCGCGATCCCCTTCTCCAGTCCTCGTCATTCGATAACGAAGACGGCAGTTGGGTAGTGGGCATCGCTCAGACGTTGGTCGATATCGAAGCGAAAGTCGATGACGCCTTTCTGGTCCGCTATGGGCTGAGTGCCGGCCATTCGCTGGTCATTGACGATGCCGTGGCAGAAGCGCTGTACGCTGAACTGATGCGTGACGAACTGATTACTCACCAGTTCGCAGGCGGCACGATTGGCAACACGCTGCACAATTTCTCCGTGCTGGCGGACGACCGTTCCGTATTGCTGGGCGTGATGTGCAATAACATTCAGATTGGCGGTTATGCGTATCGTTACCTTTGTAATACTTCGAGCCGCATGGATCTTAACTATCTTCAGGGTGTGGACGGAGCGATTGGCCGCTGTTTCACCCTGATCGGCGATCAGGGCGATCGGACCTTTGCGATTAGTCCTGGCCAGATGAACCAGCTCAAAGCGGAAAGTGTGCCTGAGGACGTAATTGCGGGCGCTTCCGCGCTGGTTCTGACCTCGTATCTGGTGCGTTGCAAAGACGGTGAACCGATGCCACAGGCGACGCTGCAGGCTATCGAGTATGCAAAGCGCCACAACGTGCCGGTGATGCTGACGTTAGGCACGAAACACGTGATAGGTGACAATCCTCAGTTCTGGCGTGATTTCCTGCGTGACCACGTGTCGATTGTGGCGATGAACGAAGAAGAGGCGCTGGCGCTGACGGGCGAGGCCGACCCGTTACTGGCCTCGGACAGGGCGCTGGAGTGGGTGGATCTGGTGCTGTGCACGGCAGGGCCGACCGGTTTATATATGGCGGGCTATACCGAAGACGAATTTAAGCGTAAAACCAACCATCCTTTGTTACCGGGCGCGATTGCTGAATTCAACCAGTACGAATTCAGTCGCGCAATGCGTAAACAGGATTGTCAGCAGCCGTTACGCATTTTCTCGCACATCGCGCCCTACATGGGCGGCCCGGAGAAGATCATGAATACCAATGGAGCAGGGGACGGCGCGCTGGCAGCGTTGCTGCATGACATTACGGCGAATAACTACCATCGCCGCAACGTACCTAACTCCAGTAAACATGCGCGTGCTTATCTGACCTATTCGTCGCTGGCGCAGGTCTGCAAATATGCTAACCGGGTCAGCTATCAGGTCCTGAATCAGCATTCGCCCCGACTGACGCGCGGTTTGCCTGAGCGTGAAGACAGCCTGGAAGAGTCCTACTGGGATCGTTAAGGCCGACAAGTCAGACGCCCCGCTGAATCTCTGAGAGTTCAGCGGGGCGACAGCCGTTTGGGATGGATTAGTGCTGGCCTTCGCTGACGGTTTTTTCTTCCTGCAGCGTTAGCTTTTCCTGTAACTTCTGAATAATACTGGCGGCAATTTCCCGCTCACCCATAACGACGTGGTTTGCACCGCGCTCCAGAATATACTCCACTTCATCGTCATAATGGGCATGCACGATAATATCGATATCAGCCTGCTTCTGTCGTGCTGCCGTCACAATTTCGCCTACCTCGTAGCCGTTAGGGATAGTGACTAACAGCCAGTTGGCACAGTCCACCCGGGCCAGCACCAGGGTATTGGCGCGGGCGGCATTCGCCAGCACCGCTCTGATCCCCTGATCCCGTAAGGCTTTTACGCGCGGGATGGAGCTTTCTACCACCACCACCGGAATATTCAGTTTGATCAGTTGCTCACACAGCAGGTTGCCGACGCGACCATAGCCAACGATGACCGCATGGTTGCAGACATCCACAGGAATCTCTTGTTCTTCTTCCAGCGCTTCTTCCAGCGTCTGCTGCTCCATCGTTTCATTTTTGGCGAGGTAACGCCCCAGCAGCGTAAACAGAACCGGATTGAGCATGATAGAAAGGATAGCGGCCGCCAGGACCAGATTTCGGCCTTCTTCATCAAGCAGGCCAAGTGAAATGCCCAGGCCGGCAAGAATAAAGGCAAACTCGCCGATTTGCGCCAGACTCACCGAGATGGTCATCGCTGTCCGACGCGAATCACCCAGCAGCGAAACCAACAGCCAGGCGGCGGCGGATTTGCCGATGACGACAATCACCAACGCACCCAGCACGGCCAGCGGCTCTTTCACCAGGATCATGGGATCAAATAACATGCCGACAGAGACAAAGAACAGCACTGCGAAAGCATCCCGTAACGGCAACGTGTCACGGGCAGCGCGCTGACTTAACTCCGATTCATTCAGCACCATTCCGGCAAAGAACGCACCCAGCGCAAAAGACACGTCGAAGAACTCGACGGCGCCAAATGCGATGCCCAGCGCCAGCGCCAGGACAGACAGCGTAAACAGCTCGCGTGAACCCGTGGCCGCACTTTTCGCCAGAATCCAGGGGACCGCACGGCGGCCTACCACCATCATCAGCACCATAAAGGCGGCAACTTTGCCGATGGTCCAGAGCAGATCCCAGATCACCAGGCTGGCGCTGGCGTTGCCCTGTTCCATCATGCCCGCAATGGCGGGCAGCAAGACCAGCGTAAGCACCATCACCAGGTCTTCGACAATTAACCAGCCGATAGCAATTTGACCGCGCTGGCTTTCAATCAGCTGCCGTTCTTCTAACGCACGCAGCAACACCACGGTACTGGCGGTAGAAAGACACAAGCCGAACACCAGGCCGGTCATCCACGACCAACCCATCGCCCACGACATCAGCATTCCCAGCAAGGTGGCTACCGCGATCTGTGCAATCGCGCCGGGAATGGCTATCCGCTTTACCGACATCAGGTCCTTCAGTGAAAAGTGCAGACCGACGCCAAACATCAGTAAAATCACGCCCAGTTCGGCCAGTTCCGGCGCCAGATTCGTGTCTGCCACAAAGCCGGGTGTAAAAGGGCCGGCCATAACGCCAGCAACAAGGTAACCCACCAGCGGAGAAATTCGTAACCGGTTAGCCAGCATACCAAGGAGGAAAGCCAGAACCAGTGCCCCGACAATAGTGGTGATCAGCGGTGTGGTGTGATGCATGCCTGTCTCCTTGGATGTAAATGTATCCGGTTGTAACAAATGAGTTTAATGCATATCAGGCGGCATCGCTGAATAATTTGTGGGATTATCAAAAGAAATTAGGGAAATACGCGAAAAGTGCAAGATGAAGGCTGTTTTTCTCACTTATCGCAGTTATGGGTCGATACAACGGTCTGTTGCGTACGGTCATGAAGGAGTTTATTCATTCTAAATGACACAAGCGTGACGATAATGAGGTGAAAATGTGTTGGTAACAGCCTACAACCGCACTCAGGCAGCGATTTGCCTGCTCCCTTTGCTTCGTTGGCCTCTGTGTGTCGGGGCGGCCGGATAGGCGGCTGACCTGATGGCATGAAAGCGCATGATAAAACAGCAAACAAAACAGGCTGTTATTTAGCATTGGCTCAGCCAGCCTTGTCTGCGCGCGCGAAGGCCATCTTGACGAAATGCACTGTTAAAAACAGAGTAATACATAAATTTAACACAGGGCGAATCACACCAGCGAAAGTAGCTAAAAATTAACAAGCTGATTGTTCCTTCTGCTTAACATTGCGCCTTCATGCATAACAGTGATGACAAAATCAGCCCCTGTCCTGCGCTGAACAACCTGCGATAATGACCGGACGACGCGCGATAAACTTGAGTTAACACAGGGAATGTGCGACACAAAAGGGCGCTGACGATCGGCAAGAATCATTATTCAAAGGAGAGAGGCTGTGGTGTTATCTCGATGGGCGGGTGCGGGTCTGACCGGGGCGATGTTGCTCTCATCACTGTTTACTCAGGCCGCCGAGCCTGACCGGAGTTACCGTTTCAGTATTTTGCACACCAACGATCTGCACGGCCATTTCTGGTTTGATGAGCAGGGCGAGTACGGTCTGGCGGCACAAAAAACATTAATAGATACCGCACGCTACGATATTCAGGCCAAAGGCGGTGGTGCACTGATTTTGTCGGCCGGAGATGTCAACACTGGCGTGCCGGAATCGGATGCCCTGGATGCCGAACCTGATATTCGTGGCATGAACCTGATTGGCTACGATGCCATGACGCTGGGCAACCATGAATTCGATAAACCCCTTGCCGTGCTGCGGAAACAGGAAAAATGGGCCAAATTTCCTTTTCTGGCCGCGAATGTTTATCAAAAAAGCACAGGTAAACGTCTGTTTAAACCCTGGGCGATGTTCCGGCGCATGGGGCTGAAGATTGCGGTTATCGGGTTAATCACGCCGGATACCACCCGCCTGACCAACCCTGAACAGTTAACGGATATCGAATTCCGTGACCCGGTAGCCGAAGCCGTAAAGGTTGTGTCTGAACTACGCGCCAAAGAAAAACCGGATGTGATCGTGGCGCTGACCCATCTTGGTCATTATGACGACGGCAAACACGGCAGTAACGGAATTGATGATGTGACGCTGGCGCGCAGGTTGCCTGCGGGCACCCTCAATATGATCGTAGGGGGGCATTCGCATGACGCGGTCTGTATGGAAAAAGAGAATGTGAGCCGCAAAGATTACCAGCCGGGTCAGCCCTGTCAGCCTGACCGGCAAAATGGCGTCTGGATTATGCAGGCGGAAAAGTGGGGAAAATATGTCGGACGTGGCGATTTTACTTACCGCAATGGCGAGGTTACCCTGGCGTCGTATCAGCTCATCCCGGTTAACCTCAAACATAAAATCAAAAATCTCGATGGCAGCGAATCCTGGCTGACCTGGCAGGAAGAGATCCCCAAAAACACGGCTATGATGAAATTACTGACGCCGTTTCAAAAACGCGCTGAAGCGACGTTGCAGGTGAATGTCGGGCGCGTCAACGGGGTGTTTTCCGGCGAAAAAGAAACCGTGCGCGTTCAGCAAAGCAGCCTCGGGCAGCTCATCCTGCGGGCGCAGATGGCCGCGACCCAGGCCGACTTCGCCGTGATGAGCGGCGGCGGAATTCGGGCCTCGCTCAAACCAGGGCCCGTAGCGTGGCGCGATTTGCTCCAGGTCCAACCCTTTGCCAATCAGGTCGTTTCCGTCACGCTGAGTGGGGCGGAAATTAAACGCTATCTGGCGGTGGTGGCGAATATCGAACCGGGTTCAGGCGGTTATGCCCAGTTTGCAAATGTCAGTCTGACCGCGAATGGCAGCGGCGTGAGTAAAGTCACGATCAACGGACAGCCGCTGGATGACACCAAAACTTATCGGATGGCGACTAACAGCTTCAATGCGGCAGGCGGCGATGGCTATCCCCGTATTGATTCACTTCCGGGTTATGTCAACAGTGGCAACGTTGACGCCGTGGTGCTGCGTGACTGGGTCAGTAAACATTCGCCGCTGAATGCCAGCGACTACGTGTCTCGCGATAAAGTGATTTACCAGACGGCAACGGCCCAGGATACGTTGAAAGACGCGAAAGAAACGGTGCCCGCGCGTCGTTATCCCAAAATGATTTTGGCATGGATACAACACTGGAACGGGGAACGTGCAGCACCGCGTTAAATCACCGGGGAGGCGCTTCGTCTCCCCGCTGCCTTGTCAGGCGCGGCAGGCCTTACGGTTGAACCAGTGCGACCGCAGTTTATCCCACACCAGGTTATAGACGAAGGTGTAGGGCAGAAAGAACATAAAAAACGCCACTTCGATCATAAAGGCCTGCCATAACGAAATCTCCAGCATCCAGGCGGCCAGCGGAAGCCCTATCAGGATAAAACCGCCCTCAAATCCCAGAGCATGCAGCACACGAACCCACGCACTGCGTTTCTGACGAGGCGGATACCAGCGATCAAACACGCTGTTGTACATCATATTCCAGAGCATCGCGACCGTGGACAACATGATGGCCAGTGCGCCCATCTGAAACAGCGGTTTATCCATCATCCAGGCTGCCAGCGGGGCAATGGTGAGGATGGCCAGGCCTTCAAACAGGCTGGCATGTAAGATGCGCTCGGTGAGTGAACGGGTTTGCATGTCAGTCTCCTTAGTTCAGGTGCCTATTTTCCCATGGCATCATGCTAAGATAAAATGATCATCTATCGATAAAAGCGATGGTTCACATGCGTTACTCTCCTGAATCCCTGGAAGCCTTTGTGCAAACGGTAGCCAGTGGCTCGTTTTCTGCCGCCGCGCGCGCCTTAAACAAAAGCCAGTCCACCATCAGCGTAGCTGTGGTTAACCTGGAAGACGATCTGGGTTTTGCCTTATTTGACCGGCGCGGTCGTCAGCCGCAACCGACCGAACAAGGGCGACGCGTCTTACCGCAGGTTCAGCAGATTCTTGCCGCCAGTGAGCGACTGGATGCGCTGGCAACGCGCCTGTCCGAGGGAATCGAACCGCGGCTCAGCGTGGCGGTATCTGACTTCTGGCAAACGCACTACCATCAGCGCCTGCTCAGGCAATTTGACAGGCGCTATCCGGAGGTGGAGCTGGAAGGCATTGCCGCAGAACATGACGATGTCGTCGAACTGTTGCAAACCGGGCGCGCGCAGATCGGCGTGATTCGTGCCCAGCCGACGCTCCCGGCTGACATCGCGGTCGCCCGCCTGCAGGTCGATGCTGAGTTAGGGATTTACCTGCACCGGGATCATCCTCTGGCGCAGGAAGCGACGGTGAATGAAAGCCAGCTTGAACCCCTTCGTCACCTTCGTCTCAATACCTGGACCGAACGCCGCGCCCCCACTTTTCAGGGCCGGGCCTGGTCTGCTCAGACATATTATGTGCTGCTTGAAATGGCGGAACAGGGCTTTGGCTGGAGCATTTTGCCGCGCTGGCTGGTGAAACAGTTTGGACATGGTGTCTTAAAGGAATTGCCTGTCGCCGGGTGGCCGCAGCGCATCGCCGTAGAAGTGGTCTGGTCGCGCCGCCATCCGCCCGGCCCGGCCGGGCGCTGGATGATTGATGAACTCTGTGCTCTGCAACCGGCTTAATCGCGTCGGGCAATGTCTGCCAGCGGGGCATCCAGAAGACGGGACAAATCCTGCGGGCTGAGTTCAATATCCAGTCCGCGTTTACCGCCAGAAATGAACAGCGTGGCAAAGTCGTTGGCTGAGTGGTCAATCACCGTCGGCAGACGCTTTTTTTGCCCCAGCGGACTGATGCCGCCGATCAGATAACCCGTAATCCGCTGCGCCAGCAGGGGATCGGCCATCTCCGCTTTTTTTGCCCCGAGAGCCTTAGCCACCTTTTTGAGATCAAGCTGCGTTGCCACGGGCGTCACCGCCACGGCCAGCTGCTTTGCATCGCCGTTCAGCGCTACAAGCAACGTTTTATAGACCTGGCGGGCGTCCAGGTTAAGCTTACGTACCGCTTCATCGCCAAAATGCGTTTCGCTTGCGTCATGCTCATAAGGGTGCAGTGTGAAGCTGACTTTTTGTTTTTCCAACAGTTTTACCGCAGGCGTCATAATGGCCTCTGATTCAGAAAAATCTTATTACGTTTTATTGAAAGATAAATGTGGCGAAATAATGTGCTTTAGGCGAGAATTGCCACTCGCCAGCAACTGGGTTGTTGAGCGATAACTAAAATCATTAACACATTCCTCTTTGAAGAGCCGATATGACTGTCGGCTCTCTTTTTTTTATCCCTGATTACTCCGCTCGTAGCAGGGCTGGCAGATTGTTCTCACCATATAAATGCAGTGCGCCGACGGCCACCACATAACGTCCCGCGGGCAACGTTTGTAATCGCCCGCGCCACTCACGGTTGCGCTGGCTAATCAGCGTGTCATTGAGCGTCTGACTGAACGTCGCCGGTAAGGCGATTTGCGGTTCGCGGGGCGGGCTTTCCAGCCACCAGCTCACCATCGTCTGCAACATACGCGCGTTGGTGTGCCAGTGCGTCAGCGTATCCTGCAGCAGCGCCATACCGTTATCGGGCAGCGACTTTAACAGGGTGATTTGCGCGTCTGCGCCCTCCAGCTCAATCACGGGTTTTTGCAGTGAACGTGCCGCCTGAAGCAACTGATAATCAATGCCGTAATCCGGGCGCAACCCCAGCCGCTGTGCCTGACGGGCCTGCAGCATCAACGCAATTTGCCAGGCCGGTGACGTATCAAACTGCGTCAGGGACAAACCGGTCTCATTGCATAACGCGTCCAGCTTCGCCAGCGTGCCTTCATCCATACGCACCGACAGCGGCGGGCATACTTCGGTGTCATCAAATGGCGAACCGCCCTGAGTAATATCCGCTTCCACTACCAGGGCATCGGCATTTTGCAACTGTTGTAGCAGCCGCACTGGCAGAGGCTGCATATCGCGCGTGCCCATATGAATGCTTCCCACCAGATGAAACTGGCATGCTCCCGACCGGATATCGACGGCCGGCCACCGGTAGCTGGTGGGAAAAAGGGGCGCCATCCAGTTACGCAAACGTTGCCAAAGGCTCGCAGTCATTCCCTGTCCTTACTGTGTTAAAGACACCATGCTAGCGGGATCCGGCGGCGAAAAACAGAGGCGGCCGTTAAGGCTTCTTGCGCGGTGTGAAGCGCAGTAGCCGGTTAGCATTGCTGACGACGGTAATCGATGAGAGTGCCATCGCCGCGCCGGCAACAATCGGGCTGAGTAACAACCCCGTAAAGGGATAGAGCACGCCCGCAGCCAGCGGAATACCGATAATGTTGTAGACAAATGCACCAAACAGGTTCTGACGGATATTCCTGAGTGTGGCGGATGCAATCGCTAAGGCATCTGCCACTCCATGCAGGTCGTCACGTAGCAACGTTATCGATGCGCTTTCCACCGCCACATCACTGCCGCCGCCCATGGCTATGCCGACATCCGCCTGGGCCAGCGCGGGTGCATCATTAATCCCATCGCCGATCATGGCGACCTGACGGCCTTGCTGCTGCAACTGGCTGATCGCATCGGCTTTACCTTCCGGCAAAACACCCGCAATCACTTCATCCATGCCCACGTCATCAGCAATAGCGCGGGCGGTATTCTCATGGTCCCCGGTCAGCATAATCAACCGGTAACCTGCCTGATGCAGCCGTTGCAGCGCTTCACCCGCCTCCGGCCGCAGAGTATCACGCAGGCTAATCAGGCCAGTAAGCTTTCCGTCTTCAGCCAGTAAAACCGGCGTTGCGCCCTGGCGGGTTAGTCTCTCCGTTTCTTCCTGTGCCGCCTGGCAATCCACACCGTGCTCGCTTAACAGGCTGACATTACCCAGGACAAGTTGTCTGCCGTTAAGAATGCCACTCACCCCTTTGCCGCGTATTGTATGAAATTGCGAAATATCAGGCTTCTCGCCAGCGCCGGCCTCTGCCACGATAGCTTTCGCCAGTGGATGCCCTGACGCCTGTTCCAGTGCCGCAGCGGCAGAGAGCACGGCATCGCGGGTGCTGCCCTGCCAGGTGATAACCTCGGTGACCTGCGGGGCACCTTGTGTAAGCGTGCCCGTTTTATCAAACACCAGCGTGTCGATATGACTTGCGCGTTGCAATGCATCGGCATCCCGCACCAGCACACCGTATTCAGCAGCGCGTCCGGTGCCCGCGATAATCGACATCGGTGTTGCCAGACCCAGCGCACAGGGACAGGCAATGATCATGACGGTGGTGGCCACAACCAGCGCATAGGCCAGTTGGGGCTGTGGACCCACCAGGTACCAAATCAGCGCACTCAGCAAGGCAATAACCACGACCACCGGTACGAAGACCGCAGAGATACGATCCGCCAGACGGCCAACCTCAGGTTTGCTGCTCTGCGCTTTACGTACCAGCTGAATAATTCGTGCCAGCGCGGTATTGCCGCCAGTCGCCTGCGCAATAAAGCGAACGGTCCCGTCCTGCACCAGCGTACCGGCAAACAGGCGATCGCCCTGTGTTTTGGATTGGGGAACCGCTTCGCCAGTCAGCATTGCTTCGTCACACCAGGCTTCGCCTGACTGTACCTCGCCGTCTACAGGGATACGATCGCCTGCGACCAGTCGCAGGATCATACCGGGCTCTACCGCGCTGACGGGCATAAGCGTCTCACCTTGTTCCGTGATGACATTGGCCTGTGCGGGCGTAAGATCCAGCAGCCGCTCCAGGGCGCGTGAGGCACGCTGGCGCGCGCGTTGTTCAAGCGCATGGCCCAGATTGATCAGGCCCAGAATCATCACGCTGGCTTCAAAATAGAGATGGCGCGCCTGCGGCGGGAAAAAGTCAGGCCAGACGACCACGCTGAAGGAGTAACTCCAGGCGGCCGCCGTTCCCAGCGCCACCAGCGTATCCATGGTGGCGCTGCGGTTAAGGAGACTGCGCCAGGCGCTGCGGTAGAAGTGGCCACCCGCCCCGATCATTACCAGCAGGGTGAGCATCCCGAGGACCAGCCAGGTGGTCCTGTTCGCGGCAGTGAGCATCATATTGTCGCCCATCATGCCCCATACCATCAGCGGCACGCCTAGCAGCAGCGCGACGCCCGCCTGCCAGCTAAAGCGACGCAGGGCGCGACGGGCGCTGGTTTGCTGCTTTTCACGTCGTTGCTGCTCGTCGTCAACCACTTCCGCACCGTAACCGGCCGCATCCACGGCAGCGACCAGCTGCTGTGGCTCAACATGGCCCATAACCAGCGCGCTTCGCTCGGCAAGGTTAACGCGTGCCTGCTGTACACCGGCAACCTGTTCAAGGGCTTTTTCAACCCGGCTGACGCAACTGGCACAGCTCATGCCGTCAATAAGCAGGACGTGAGCAGGCAATGCTTCGGTTGCCGGCAGAGAAGAGGACTCCGTTGTCAGCGCCTCCGGCGGCGGCTCTGATGCTGTCAACGGCTCAGGCTTTGGGCGCGCGCCTTCAGGTTTCAGCGTTGCATGATAGCCCGCCTGTTCGACAGTGGCGATGAGCGAAGTGACCTCGGCGCTGCCAGAAATGCTGGCTTCCTGTTGGGTGACCTCGGCCTGTTCAACATCGTCGCGCTGCTCAAGCGCCTCTTTTACGCGTTTAACGCAATGGCCGCAGGATAATCCTTCCAGTGCCAGGATAACCGTATTTGACATCGTTGACTCCTTGGTTGGTGTGGCGGAGTGAGTAGTCAGAAGTGACTGTGACTAAGGATAAACCTTCCATCAAGGGGAAGGTCAAGCTTTTAAATTGCTGATTGAAAGGGATTTTTAAAATCAGTGTCCACATAGCGTCCACACTTCGACAAAAGTGTCCACATTACAAAGACAAAGCCTCGCAATATTGCGGGGCTTTTTACTTTTTTGTGTAGCTCATGACGGTTAAACTTTGGGCGCAATTTCCCTACTTTAAGGAGCGTCATAGATGACAATGACAACATGCAGGAAGTGTGGGAGCGAAGTCGCTCGTAAAGAAAAAAAATGTCCGTATTGTGACGTTAAAAAACCGGGGGAACGATGGTGGCACCCTTTAGCTGCCCTCGCTGTTCTCATAGTGGTTTTGGGGGTGATTCCAAAGGCGTGCTCTTATATACCAGAGGCACCAAATGATACATCGTCTAAGGATAAAAACACCTCACTCAAGCAATGGCGAAGCATAGATAAAGGTGAGCGCTCTAAAATTATTGAAAGCTATTTATCTCAAGCTGGCATATCCCTAAGCGCATCAACCGATTTTTACAAATGTATTAGCCAGCACTCATATACGAAAAATGATGATATCAAGGCTTCCGAGGCGCTTGATTGGTGTAAGCAAGATTATCAAAAGGATCCGTCTGCTTTAGCCAAGATGGTAGATTTTGACGTTTTTAAAAGTAACGTCAGATTGTTTGATAGCTCATACCAACCGCTTATTGCCGCAATCAAAGACGACATGAATGATCCGTCTTCCTTCAAACATTTGGAAACTAAGTATCGGTTTATCCTGGATGGTGCAGCACCTTACGCCATTGCCACAACCACTTATCAAGGTGCCAATAGTTACGGCGCAACGGTGAAAAATCAGTTATCCGCTAAAATCGATTTAAAGACTGGTCATATTGTCGAATACTTACGATGAAACAAAACCCCGCGATAATCGCGGGGTTCTTTTATAAAGCAAGATTTAGCTGATCCCTTCCATAGTGAGACGCCGGGAAGGCATCGCGGGGGATAAAGTCAGGCGGTAACGGTGCTGTACCGGCACGCTTTGTTACTTCCCTTTCCACGCTGTTAAGCGTGGTAAATGATCGGCTACATTCCAGATTCTGACACTGGTGATATTGCCGGATTGTCATATCAGTAATTTTACGGCTGGTACGGGTGCGGGCCATAGCGCCGCAAAATGGACATCTGAACATAATGATGGCTCCCCTGTGGGAGTTGAACTCCATTTCATTTTATTCAGTTTCCGCTATCCAGTCAGGTATTTTTGCTTCCAGCTCCAGCCGGGTGGTAAAACCGCTGTCGTCTATGACGTGCTCAGCACGCGCAATAATCCAGTCCTGATTGTCTATTTCATCCTTAAAACCGCTAACCGTAACGTGCATTTCCGGGTAAAGCTCAGCGCGGCCACGCGCCAAGGTGATCGAAAACTCTGCTGCGCCACGCTGAAGCTGTTGCCACTTTGCAGCCGCCGCACGTTTCGCCGCCTCTTCATTCTGGTAGGTCTTGCGCAGCACATAGACGTTACCGTCTGCGCCCTCCATGTAATCACCCTCACGGCTGCTGCTCTTCTCTTTTTTGGGCTTTGCAGGCTTGCGACGCTTAACACTGACCTTTTTCTTTTTGCCAAAATTGAGATCCAGCCAGTAAGCCCTGACGCCGGTATACGCATCCCGATCGGCAATACGGAATCTGTGCCGGTCGCCACTCGTGCGGTCAATGCTGGCAGAGGGTAGCGCCTTCCCGTCAGCGGTCACACCACCACCCGGCAGGATAAATAGCAGACTGCCATTCTTGACGGTAGCAATTGCGCCCAACATTTCCGCCATGCGGGTAAGGAATGACATATCGCTTTCCTGCGTCTGGTCGGCGTGATCAATCTCAATATCCATGAGCATTTCACTGATCTGCGCCTTCAGTCCGTAGCGGTGCGCAATTGCCGACACAACGCGCTCTACGGTCACGTCATGCCATGATACTTCACGCTTTACGTTGAACTCTTCGCGAAAATCAGCGCTGCGGGCAGTAACACCAATGGTATCTGCCGGGCCTTCGTGGGATACCTCGTCAACCGTGTACAACCCCTTGTAAATCAGCGGTTCACCCAACCAGCCAAATGATACGGCAAGCTCGGCCCCGCGCGGCGGCAGTGCAACCATACCGTCACTATCATCAATGGAAATAGATAGCTGATCAGCATCAAAGCCCCTGTTGTCCGTCAGTGACAACGACATGATCCGATCATCAAGCTGCGTCAGTACCTTGCCGCCCATCGTAATGCTGAACCCCGGACTTTTTACCGCCTCGGTAAGTGAATCGTTATAACTGCTGACGGCGTCGTTAAGTGATTTTGTCAGGTCTGTAAGTGCCATGCTTTCCCCCTTCTTCCGGCGAAGGATCCCACGCGCGCGGGAGAGACCAAATCGGTTTTTGTTGTCGCCGTCCGGCCAGACCCGCAATAGCGTGAGTGGCGGTCAGACATGGGGGATTATCACTGCGAACTCAATAACGTAATGGTGGCTAACATGTCAGAGACACGTTTCCACGGTGTACGCGTCCGGGAGAATACCGACCTGGTAACGGCCATCAATGACATTGAATCCAGTGTCATTGGGGTCGTTGCCGTGGCGGATGATGCCGATGCGGAAACCTTTCCCCTGAATACCCCCGTGTTACTGACGCGGGTTAACAACGTGCTGGGTAAGGCGGGTAAAACCGGCTCCCTGTACAAAACGCTTAAAGCCATCGCTGACCAGACCAGCCCGAAGGTTATCGTTGTGCGCGTGGCCGCAGCCACGGAAGAGGAAGGCGCTAAAACGCAGTCGCAGCTCATTATGGGGGGCACAGCAGAAGACGGTAGCTATACCGGCATGTACGCGTTTCTGACTGCCGAACAGAAGGTAGGTTATCGTCCGCGCATTCTGGCCGTGCCAGGCTACGACACGGAAGAAGTGACCTCCGCGCTGTGCGTCATTGCACAGAACCTGCGCGCATTCGTCTACGCCAGCTGCTATGGATGCAAAACGATGGCTGAAGCCACCGCATATCGTGCGACCTTCGCCTATCGCGAGCTAATGCTTATCTGGCCTGACTTCATCGCCTACAACCCGCTGACAGGAGAAAACGAAACCTTCCCGGCCCCGGCCTATGCCTGCGGACTTCGCGCGCTGATTGACAACAATCAGGGCTGGCACAAATCGCTTTCCAATGTGTCGGTAAGCAACGTGCTGGGTATTTCTCAGGATGTTTTCTGGTCGCTTCAGGCCGAAGACAGCGACGCGAACGAACTCAACAACAAGGAGGTCACGACGCTCATCAAGCGTAACGGTTTCCGGTTCTGGGGCAACCGCGTTACAGACACCAAAGATTATATCTTTGAGGTTTATACCCGTACGGCACAGATTCTGGCTGACAGTATCGCTGAGGCGCAATTCGAATCAGTGGACGAACCGCTGACCCCGGCCAACGTTAAGGACGTGGTTAGCGGCATCAGCGGCAAACTCAATTCACTGGTGACGCAGGGACGGCTAATCGGCGCTGAATGCTGGTTTGATATCCTGGATAACCCGACAACGGGTCTTCGCCAGGGTCAGGTGCGCATTCGCTATAAATATACGCCGGTTCCACCAATGGAAGATCTGACGCTCTACCAGACCTTCACCGACGAATACTTTGAATCGGCGTTCTCTTCGCTGGGAGGTGCATAAATGGCGGTTCCTCACAAACTGCGCCTGTTCACCTGCTTTGTGAACGGCAGCAACTGCATTGGCAAAGTATCTTCCGTGACGCTGCCAAAGCTGACCCGTAAAACTGAAGATTTTCAGGGCGGGGGGATGATTGGCTCTGCTGCGGTAGATCTCGGTCTGGACAGTGGCGCACTGGACACCACGATGGTGGTTGGCGGTCTGGTTCAGTCGCTTTTGCTGAACTACTGCGGCGATATCGACGAGACCCGTTTCCGCTTCGCTGGTGAGTATTACACCGATGGCGAAAGCCTGCTGGTTGAGGTTGAACTACGCGGCCGCATCACCGAAATGGACGGCGGCGAAAGCAAGCAGGGAGAAGACACTTCCGTCAGCTATACGATGAAGAACACCTATTACAAGCTCACTATCGACGACAAGCCGCTGTTTGAGTTTGATCTGCTGAACTTCATCTACAAGAAAGACGGCAAGAATATCTACCCTGACCGCATTACGTCTGCGCTGGGAATGGGTAACTGATTAACCTGAAAAGTGGCGGCACACCCGTGCCGCCCGGAGCATTCAACAATGAGCAAGAAAACTGATAACGCCATTACGCTGGCAAAACCCGTTGTTCGCGGCGATGAAAAAATTACTCAGGTAGCGATCACGGATGAAATCAAACAGGCTGGCTCCCTGCGCGGTCTGAAGCTGGTCAACGTGATGAATATGGATGTGGATTCGGTGGCGGTGCTGCTGACCCGTGTAACTTCACCGCGCCTCAAGCAAACCGAAATTAACGAAATGGATACCCGCGATTTCGTCAGCCTGTCAGAAGCGCTCGTCCCTTTTTTGACGCCTGCGGGGTCTGGAGCATCGAACGAGGCGGAGACGGAGAATCAGTAACACTCCTGCGGTTCGACCTGATCGACGATCTGGTTGCTGATATCGCGGTTGTTTTCAACTGGCCGCCCTCTGAAGTCTTCACGATGGAACTGGGCGAAGTCATAGCCTGGCGTGAGCGGGCGGCTGTCCGAAGTGGAGCCAGTGACAGTGAAAAGCCTTAATATCCGCGTCGCGTTCAGCGCGATCGATAAACTTACCCGCCCGGTCAATGCCGCCCGCCAGAGTGCGGGCGGTTTGTCTGAATCCCTCAAAAAAACACAGTCCAGCATTAAAGATCTGGACAGTCAGTCCCGCACATTCAACCGTCTGCGCGACAGTGTGCAAAAGACCTCCCGCAAAATTGACGACGCCAGCCGGACGCTTGAAGGCCTGAATCAGACGCAGCGGGAAGGTACACAGCTTACAGACAAGCAAAAGGCACATATGGCAGCGCTGGCCGCAAAGCTGGAGCGCCTTAATTCTGCACGCACGCAGGAAATGGTTAAGCTGCGCGCCGCCTCACAGGCGCTGCGCAGCCACGGCGTTTCACTTGTCGGCAGCGATCGCACCATTCAGAGTGCCATACGCCGCACCGAACAATACAACCAGACGCTTGAGCGGGAACGGCGACAGCTTGCCGCTGTCACGCAGGCACGGGCGCGCTACGACCAGATGCAGCAAACGGCGGGCAAACTTCGCGGCGGTGGAACGATGGCCGTTGCCGGGGCCACTGCTGCCGGTTACGCAGCGGGACGCTTCCTATCCCCCGCCGTTGGGTTTGACCGTGAAATGTCCCGCGTGCAGGCTCTTACCCGCATAGATAAAAGCTCAGCAGAATTTTCCGCACTTCGTGAGCAGGCCAAAAAGCTGGGCGCTGAAACGCAGTTCACCACGACTGACGCCGCCAGCGGGCAGGCGTTTCTTGCAATGGCCGGTTTCACTCCGCAGGCCATTCAGGCCGCACTGCCCGGCGTACTCAATATGGCGCTGGCCGGTGGTATGGATTTGGGTGAAAGCGCCGATATCAGCTCAAACATCCTGTCTCAGTTCCGCCTCGATCCCAAAGAAATGGATCGCGTCAGTGACGTATTAACGGGCGCGTTCACACGTACCAACACCGATCTGCAAAATATCGGCGAGGCAATGAAGTACGCCGGGACAGGTCTTTCCAGCCTTGGCGTCAGCGTCGAACAGACAACAGCCATGATTGGCGTGATGGCAAACGTTGGTTTGCGCGGGAGTATAGCCGGGACTGGATTACAGGCCGCGTTTTCACGCCTTGCCGCTCCTACCGGCAGGGCAAAAACCGCGCTCAAGGAACTGGGCGTAGACGTTGCTGACGCCACGGGAAAAATGCGCCCTGCTGAAGAGGTTCTCACGGAACTCTATAAAAAGATCAGCAAGTACGGAGATACCGATAAGCTCTCATTCTTCAAAGATATTGCCGGTGAAGAGGCGTCAAAGTCATTGCAGGCACTGGTTATGTCAGCCGGGAGCGGCGAACTTCAGAAGCTGCTGGGTGAACTGAAAAACGCCAAAGGTGAGGCGCAGAAAGCCGCCAAAATAATGGCGGATAACCTTGATGGCGATCTCAAAAATCTGGACAGCGCCTGGGAAGGCTTCCGCATCCAGATTAACGATCTCGTCAACAATCAGCTTCGCGGCTTGACTCAGGGACTGAGTGACGTTGTGGGGAATATGACGCAGTGGGCGAAAGAGAATCCGAAGCTCGCCCAATCCCTGCTGGTTGTCGGCGGTAGCATTCTGGCACTGACCGCTGCCATTGGCGGCACATCGCTGGCGATCGGTCTGCTGATGGGCCCGCTGGCTAAACTCCAGTTAGGTTTTACCCTGCTGACAGGTGGCAGAGGTATAACCGGAACGATTGCCGCTCTGAGAACACTCGGCACAGCTTCCGGCCCTGCAATGGCAAGCGTGCGCGGATGGGGGCCAGTTCTCGGATCGTTAGCAGGGAAAATGCGGGGAGTTTCAACCATCACCCCCGCGATGCGCGGCGCACTTGCAGGGGCATTTCTTGCACCTGGTGCTGCGCTGGGAGCGCTGACTAAAAACCTCGGAATGCTCGCCCTTCGCCTGACAGGTTTACCGGCCATATGGAGCATGATCACTACTGCGGTGTCTATGCTGGGTACAGCGCTATCACTGCTGTTTAGTCCGATTGGCCTGTTAGTAGCGGCGTTTGTTGCTGCCGGAGTGCTTATCTGGCGGTATTGGGAGCCTCTTAAAGCATTTTTTGCAGGTGTATTCACCGGCATCATGGAAAGACTCGCACCATTACGCGAGACCTTCGCGCAGTTCAGCCCCATCTTTGATGCAATGAGCAACGGTATCAGCCAGGTCTTTAACTGGTTCAAATCTCTGCTTTCCCCGATGGAGTCCAGCAAGGAAACGCTGGATAAATGTGCCAGCGCCGGTGAAGTGTTCGGCAATGTCCTAGGCGGTGCGCTCCAGCTTGTCCTGGCTCCCGCAAAAATGCTACTGGATACATTAGCTTGGATCCTTGAAAAGCTCGGCGTTCTGCCAGATGAGGCCGAAAAAGCCAGGAAGAAGATCGAAGACGCACAGCGCATGGCTGTTCTTCAGGATAAAGTCGCCCTTCTTCAGGGAGATATAGCGAAGGTTGCACCGAAAAAAGTTGAGGTGAATAACGTTCCGCCTGGCGCACCGCAACCCACATCACCGCTGACCGGTGATAACGGCACTATGCGCAGGTTGCAGAGTATCGACAGCAACACCAAAACGACAGCCGACAACACGAAGAAGATCGGCCCCGGCGATATCGTGTTTAAAAACCTGCCGCGTGCGCTGGCCGTTCGTGGGGAATGGAAGGAATCGCAACTGGCCAGCACGGTCAGGAACAACGGGTTAAGCGCACGCCCCGCAGTGGTGGCGGCATCGCTTCCCGTTAAACAGGCTGAACTTCTGCCTGTCAGCCGCAGCGCCAGCAATATACCGGTTGCCGCAGGCGGCTTTACGGGGGAAATCCACGTACACCTTCACGGCGTTGATCGGCAGGACGCGCGCGAAATTGGCCGGATTGCCGCCGACGCAGTGAATGCCGAAATGGCCCGCCTTGCGCGGCTCAATCGCGGCAGCTTCAAAGACAGAGATTAAGGGGAAGCAGCATTATGATGATGATATACGGGATGTTCGTTTTTGAACTGAAAACGTTGCCTTACCAGCAGTTACGCCACTCGCTGAACTGGCGGCATGTGAAAAATGACCGCATCAACCGATCGGCAAAATGGCAGTACATCGGCGCTGGTGAGACGCAGATCAACCTTGACGGGGTGCTTTACCCGGAAATTACGGGCGGAGACGTATCTCTTACCGTGCTGGCAACGCAGGCATACACCGGGCGTCCGTGGCCTTTAATCAGTGGTGCGGGGCAGATTTACGGGATGTATGTACTGACCGGGCTACAGGCCACGCATACAGAGTTTGACCGCTACGGTAAGGCAAAAAAAATAGAGTTTTCGATCAGTTTTCAGCGCTGTGATGAAGACCTGCGCGAACGCCTGCAAGCGTCGTCCGTTGGCGATCTGCTTTCGGGGCTGAAGGATAAAGCCACCTCTGCCTACAACTCTGCCAGTAATACGCTGTCGGGACTTTTCTGACGGCAAATCTATAAATAAAAATCCACCTCTTTAAGAGATGGATTTTTATTTATCCTTGTGGAGGCCAGTTATTTACAACATAGCCATTATTTACCGCTTCAACAAGTATCCATCGGGGAATATCAGGCAACTCAATGAAAGGCCACCCATCACATAGCGACCACTTTTTAAACTCACTTCTGACAGACATCAACTCAGCTTTTTGGCTTTCAGTAAGCTGGCAATCATCTATAGAATAATCTGAAACCAAAAGATTATCTGTTGAAGAAATAAATGCATCCCGATATGCGCGAGCAATCGCTTTCTGTTGGTCTATTGTGATTACAGGCTTCGACACATCCACCCAGCAGGGCTTACCCTTATTTACACCTCGCTGCTTACCTTCTGGCGGCATTTGTGAAAACTCTGTAAATGTGGCTTCACTAACCTCTATAACATCATCAGGAAAAGAGCCTGATTCAATGTAACTATTTTTAATATTGTCTGGATAGAAAGCCACCGCACTCGGGCTAAACCATATTTTCATTTTAACCTCAGATAATTGTATAAATCTGCGACAGAACCAATCATACAAAACATGCAAAACCTAATGATTGGCATCAGCGCCTATTAAATTAACATTAAACACCAACACAAATATATTTGAGCACCGGTGCTCGCTCCGGAATATAAATGGAGTGAAATAAGGCATTCGCTCCAACCTTAGTTGTTGATGTAGTTTGTGCAATCATGACCCACTGCGACCCTGTGGCACCATCATAAAGGCTGCATGAGCAGGCAAAGCATTCAGTTGTAAATGAAATCGGGAAATTAAATATCGCTTGTGATTGTCCCCAGCCGCCAGGATTTATTGCAGGGGCAATCTGCGTTGCTCTTACCGCCCCCCATTGAATAATCAATGGCTTATCCAGACCTTTCACAGGGACTGTTACATAACCATTTTGATTCAACAAACCAATAACAGCCGCCATTTTAGCCCCATCCCCCAACCCAAGATTCTCAAATACCTTGCTTACAAGTCCGGCATCAGCCATTTCTTTAAGCGCATTCGTAATCAGTGGGTATTGTTTATGCGGATTTGCGGCTTCAACATGCTTTTTCATCAAGTCATCAGCATAGGCTTTCACCTCGATAACCTTGTCATCTACATACTTGCGCGTTGCCAGCACCACGGACGGATCAATTTTGAGCGTTACAGCCTCGGTACTGCTGACGATCAGGATTACGCGAATGACCTGCACGCGCCCGCTGCCTTCCTGCAACTGCGGTTTGTAGGTCTCAGCACAGTTGGCAACCGCAATCATATCGCCGTCTTTATCAAACAGGCCGATCTCACGGATCCACCACCCGCCCACGTCTTCAGGTATAACCTGTTCCGCGATAATCTGATTGGTGTTTACGGGGTCGATAGTCAGCATGTTCAGTTGCGCACGGCGCAGCTCATGCGTCAGCGCGGTTTGTGCCGGGTTCGGTGTCGGCAGCGCACCATTGCCATCACCCACGGCCATCTGGGTGATCTCAACCTTCGCACCCAATGCCGTGGCGTTTGCCAGCTTTGCCGCCCCGATGTTGGTTAACAGGGCAAAATATTTAGTCGCCACTTGCGATCTCCACGGTATCAATTAAATGGACTGCCGCGCCGGTGTAGTCACCACCGCCCACGGATATGGTTTCCGGAAAATAAGGGTAAACGGTCAGCGTATCGCCGATATAACATCCCGCCCCGACTTCGATATACCCCTGCGACTGAAGCGAAAGGGACAGGCCAGTCAGGTGACGACTTCTCGGCTTTGCATCGTCAATAAGGCGCTCAAGCTCAAGATAGGTTTCCTCCGTAATCCCCTGTTCCTGAATGCCGATTTCAAGCCTGAAGGTTCCCGGCTCTTCGCCGCTTTGCCACCACTCGATCACGCGCAGCAGAAAGCCGAAAGGTTCAACGACGCGGCGCAAAGCGGAAATGGTGCCCTTCTGACGGTGAACCAGCCAGGAGGCTTTAATCACCTGCCGTTTAGTCTGTTCTGACCAGTTCTTATCCCAGCGGTCAACAGACAGCGCCCAGGCGAGATAAGGCAGAAGATCAGCCGGACATTCGTCCGGGTTCCACAGCTTGCGCAGGTCAACAGGAATATCGGTAAGCCGTTCCGTCACCTTCTCCGTACTGCGCATAAAACCGCTGGCCGAAGGCGGCAGCATGTTGTTATTCATCTGTGCCCCCGGTCTCGATCGTGAAGGACTCACACCGCGCCGCCTGCGTATCGGCGATCACAATATCGCTGGCAGGCTCCAGCAGTTCCACCCTCTGCACGCCCTGAACATGCAGCGCCGCCATAATGGCTGAGCGGGCAACGTCACGGCCAATCTTGCCCTGCTGATTCAGCCAGGACTGAAGCGCGTCCTGCGCGGCGGTATGGATTGGTTCAGACTCCGGGCCGGGGTAGAAATACAGCAGCGCATTGATCTGATAATTCACTATCTCCGCTGCCTGAACGGTCAGACGATCGGCAACGGGGCGCTTATCGTCAGCAGACAGCGCTTTATCCACCGTCGCCAGCAATTCCGCACTGGCAGTGCCGTCGCCTTCGGTGGACAGCACAGAGACCACCACCACGGCAGGCGACGGGCTGATCGCTTTGGCGTCCGCCACTTTGCCGCTGGCACTTTTGGCAAAATATTCATATGCACCGGTTGGCCCCGCCACGCTTAGCCCTTCAAACGCAGCCTGCGCCCGCAAACGCAGTGCGGTATCACTTTCCGTTACCGCGTCAGTAGTTGCCGTCTCCGGGGTGATGATCAGGCGTTCGGTGTTCAGGTTGCCCGCGAGATTATCAAGATCGGACGATACGGCATGGCTCAACATGCACGCCGCCGCGCCATCATTAATCCGCTGCCTGAGCATCATTTCACGGTAGGCAACCACCTGGGCGATCACGTTCAGCGGTTCGGATTCCAGCTCCAGCGCGGCGGCAACAGAAGCCTGCTGTTCCTGCGGGAATGCCGCCAGCATGACGGCTTTGACCTCGCTGAGAATGACTTCAAAGTCCAGCACTTCGATAATTTGCGGCTGCGGTAGCTGCGATAAATCAACTGTTGCCATTGCTGCCACTCCTGAGCGTAAGCGCAGTGCCTGCCGTCTGCATGGTTTCGGTAATAATGCCGACCAGTTCAGCGGTGACAGCGCCATCCTTTGAATAACTGATATTGATGCCGTTCAGGGCAATACGCGACTCCCACATCGTCAGGGCGATCACCGCCGCACTCATACATTGCAGGCGCGTCACTTCGTTTTGCGGTTCATCCAGCAGATCGGGGATCATGCTGCCGTAATCCCGGCGCATCACCCGGCTTGCCAGCGGCGTGGTCAGTATGTCGCGTACTGAATTCCACAGCTGATCGGTATCGGTAAGCTGGCCCGTGCCGTCCGGGTTCATCCCGGTATAACGAACAGTCATAGCGGTGCCCCTGTAGTGCCGCCGCTGTCGCCAGGGTGTTTGTGCGAGTGCAGGACTTTGCCGTTAGACGAAAGCGATCCGCCAGAATGAGTCACATCACCCTTCATCGTGCCACCTTCCGTCAGTTCGAACGTCCGCGCTTTCAGATGATCGGTGCATTCTACAACCGGCGTTTCAAGCGTGACGCTGACAGAGGCTTTGATATGTGCGGTTTTCATGCCCTGCGCTTCCAGCGCGCTGGCCTCTGCGTCATAGCGAAAAGAGGCACCGTCTGGCGCTGTCAGCACAATCTCTTTCAGGCTGCTGCCCGGTGCAGGATGGTCACTGCTGTAGAGACTGCCGATAATGACCGCCGTTTCAGGGTTGCCACCGATACAGCCCAGCCAGACCTGCTCACCCACGGAAGGCGGCACCCAGATATTGAATGCCCCGGCGCGCGTGGTGTTCCAGCGCAGCCAGTCGGTCTGAAGCTCGCCGCTTTGCACGCGCACGCGCCAGCTCTCTTCATCAACGGCAATAACGACGCCGACGCGGAGGACATTTTCCAGCAGGCGGATCAGTTCAGCGCTCATCGTGCGGCACTCCCCAGGCTGTTAACCACCTGCTCCGTAATCATCCGCTCATCGCCAGCGGTAAAGCCCAGCAGCTCACGCACCGGATATTTAGCAAAAGCACCCGGCCCGACCTGATCGCGCTGGCCGTACTGGTGCACACGCGCAATACGCGCGGCCACGCCGTCATAACCCACGGAAGTACCGCCAGAATCAGCGCGCATTTTGAGAAAGCGATAACTGCGCAACCGCTGAAACATCGGCACCTTCTTCGCAGTGCTGCGGCGCACTGAGCGCGTATTGATCTCGATGTAACGCTCAATGTCGCTGCGGTAAAAGGTGCGAATATCGTTGCGCTCTTCATCAAAGCCGGTAATCGTTCGTCCGTATTTTCCCCGCCCACCGTGCCAGTTTTTGAGGCGGCGGATCTCTCCCTGCCAGACAAATACAATACCCTGCTGAGAACGCAGCACCCGGCGACGGCGGGCAGGGTATGGCGAACCTTCCGGGGTTTGCTGCGCTTTAATGCGCTGTTGCTGGCTCTTTCGCAGTGCCTGACCAACCGCGCGAGCGGTGCGAACACGTCCAGCCTGCGAGGTGCCCGCCAGTATGTCGCTGAATACCTGATCCAGCTCACGGAAGAGATCGTTACTCATGTGCGTCAGCCTCCCACGTCACGTCCTCAAAGATGGCGCTCCAGTCGCCGTCCGCTGACGGGATGCGTGGTTTAGGTTCCGGCAAATGCTCCGCGCAAGGAATACCGTTTGCATCCAGAGTGACCTTCACGCGCTCGCGCAGCGGCATTTCAAAAAGAATGTCGGCGGTGTCGTCGTTGTTGATAAGGGTCGTAAATTTAATGTTCCGGTTCTTCTCCGGGTTCAGCAGCAGATCGGGCTGGTTGTGCCAGAGCCATGCCATTAACGGCAACGTGAAATCATCAATATCACCGGCAAAATTCATCACAAACAGCACCAGGGTATAGCGGTACATAAATGACGGTGTTTCGCCGGTCGTCTCAATGTTCCCTTCTTCCACAAAAACGGTGAAGGCTTCAGGATTGGCCCTGCACCATTTGTTAGCGCGGGTCAGGGTCTCGCGCAGTGAGTCAGCTTTCAGCATGGTGATCCCTTTTTAACGCCCGAAACGTTCAATCACACCCGCAATGATCAGCAGGTAAATAAGCGTCCAGTACGGGTGAGCACTCAAGTAATCGAATAAGGTCATGGTGTGGCCCTCGCGTGGTCGGTCAGTCTTTTCAGACGGCGCAGATCGAGATCGGCTATCGCCGCCTTATCGGCGTTGCAGGTATCCAGCGCATCGCGCAGGCGATCACTCCAGATAGCTATCGCGCCCCACGTTACCGGGGCGGCCAGTTCCGGCGCTGGCGTTGCTGCCGTCAGGCTTTCCGGTACTGGTTCGTGCACGATTTTCATTTGCGGCTGCGGCGGTACGGTGTTGCAGGCTGTTACTGACAGAAGCAGGCACAACAGTACTGGCACACGTATCGTCTTTGATGGCATCGCGCATGTATTCACGTCGCTTTTCTCCCTGGGCGTTTCTTTGCTGTTCGGTTGCCCGCAACTGTGCAAGGACTTCGCGGGCGTCAGCAGTCAGCGCCCGCAGCTCTCCAAGCACCTCACCATTACTCTTCACCTCGCGGGAAAGTGCTTCATTGCGGACGGCGTCTTTACCGCGTTGATGTGTCTGCCAGAGCAGGCCACCAGAGGCCAGCGCCAGCAGCGCACATAAAATGGCTGTAATCTTCACTTTCCAGCCTCCACGTCACGCAGGCACCACGCCTTAAAATCCGTTCTCCGGTTAACCAGCCCCTGGCTGCGTTTACCGCCGCTGTTTACAAAGTCCGTCAGCCGGTTACACATCGCCTGCCATTCATGCGCCTGCGCCTTCTTCCAGATGGTCGTGCGCTGTTTTCGCTTCTGGCTGTCCGTGAACCACATCAGGCCAGTACACCCCACATTAAGACCGGCATCCGTCATGGCCTCAAAGGCGGACTGTGGCATATGCCCGCCTTCAAAATTCTGGTTAATACAGTTTTCAGCGTGCCGCATATCGTTAATCCATCGGCCAGCAATTTCGCTGTCGCTGTACTCCCGCTTCTCAACGCGCCCTGTCGAACCTATTCCGACCGTTAGCACGCCAGCCGTGCAGTAATACGGTGTGTTCCGGCAATCTTCCCAGCCAGCAATCTTTTGCTGACCTTCAGGCGTTGTGCGCAGTGCGCTTGGACTCAATGTGATACCCAGCGCAACAATGGCCGCGATAGAGCACTTTTTAATAAGTTGTTTCATCTTCCGGCTCATTCTGTTGCAGAAGGTCAAGCGCCCGACGTTCTGACTTACTCATTTTCCTGTGCGCTGCCTGCTCAAGGATCTGGTTAATCAGTTCGTTTCGACGCTTCTGCCCTCGTTCGATGCGGGCGCGATAGA
Source organism: Pantoea stewartii subsp. stewartii (assembly GCF_008801695.1). Classification (GTDB taxonomy): domain Bacteria; phylum Pseudomonadota; class Gammaproteobacteria; order Enterobacterales; family Enterobacteriaceae; genus Pantoea; species Pantoea stewartii. The sequence continues at coordinate 35,230 of NZ_VZPF01000008.1, read as the reverse complement.
GCCATCCGCGGGCACCAAAAACCATCCCGACAAGAAGACCGGCCAGCGCAATCTTTTCGCTCAGTGTCATGACGCCGATACTCGTGACCATCGCTGACATCGTGAATGTCAGCCAGTCATTCAGGCGCTGAAAGAAACTTAATCCCATAGCTGCACCATCTCCTGTGTCGCTTTGTGCGCGATTTCCGGCAGTTCAATCTCCTGACCGGCTTCAAGAAAAACCTGCTGACTCAGCCCGGGATTGGCAGATAACACTTTTTCAGTTACACCCTGCGTGGTGCCGTAGTGACGCCAGCAAAGCAAATCCACCGTATCCCCCTGCAATGCCTTAACTTTCATCAGCAAAGCTCCGCATAGAGGCGTGGCGTGTCGCGAATGTCGGCGATACTCCAGCGGGCATCCCGCCAGAGATCATCCCGTTGCAGGTCAAGTGCAGCGGCGTCTTTGTCGCCTTTCGCCGTGGTATCAACGTCGCGATAGCCTTCAAGTACCAGCGCCCTGGCAATCGAATAGACTGCGCGGCGGAAGCGGTACACCTTCACGTTTTCACCGTTGATAACCAGCTTTTCCGTATCACCTGACGGCAGGACTGAAGGCACATCTTCCAGCGTGTGAAAACCTGCTTTGATCTGACCGGCACGCCAGTCAAGCAACTGCGCGGTGACATGGGCTACCGCTTCCGTGGTGACGTGCATCAGCCTGGACGTAGTGATACCGCCAGTGATACGCGCGGCCAGACGGAGATCGGCCAGTTTAATCACCGGCCAGAAGTCCCCGGCGCTGACGGTGGTATCACCATCATCAACATCGGGCGTATCGCTGTCGGCAGGCAAAACGCGCTTATTTGCCACAAGGCTGCTCATGCGCTTATCTCCCATAAATCAGGCGGTGGGCGGGTGGTTAAAAGACCGTATACGGGCAGATATCCACCCGCGCCGCCTGTCGGACGGGGCCGAAGTCGTTAATTCTTTTTCTGGCTGGCAGGCTTGCGTTTTGTCGCTTTGCCTGTTGCCGTCTTAGTCGTGGTTGTACGCGCCGTCGCTTTACCTGCTGCGCTGGCGGTGGTGGTCTTTTCAGGAACAGGCTCCGCAGTACCCTCAGTTTTGTCGGTGCTGGCCGTATCGCATTCACCCGTGCCGCCATCCGCAGACAGCTTCTTAACTTCACGGGCAAGCGTGGCAATCTCTTTTTTCACCCCGGCGTTGGGATTGCGCGTCAGCGCCTCACGGAACAGCGCCAGCGCTTCCGCTTTGGTCGCGATATCAGTCGCACCACGGCGGGCAAGTGCACGGGCCTTGCACAACTTGGCGCGCACCACATCCGGCATATCACTGTCGGCGACAATTCCCGCCACTTCGTCAAGCACTGCGATACCGGACGACAAATCAGCGTCGGCATCAGCAGCCGCGAGCGTCAACAGTGGCTTGCTCATTTCTTCGGTCAGGAATGTTGCCGCTGTGCGGTTGAAGTTATCCGGCAGCGTCAGCCCGTGGCGCACCACATAACGCCCAAGCCTCATCGCAAGCGCATAATCACGACAATCAATCGCCCAGACCATCAGCCTGGTAATGACTTCATCCTGCCGTCCGTTGTCGCCGTCGAGCGTGCCTTCAATCCATCCCTCATATTCAGGCAGCATGGATTTTTTCATTTCGGCTTTGGTTTCTTCGGACTGCACGCCGCTGAGGCGGGACAAGTCCATACGCAGGCGATGCAGAATTTGCTCATGCGCGGTGCGCTGGATATCGGATTCTTCATCCGCCTGGCCCCGGCGTTCTGCCATGACCTTCTGAAAATGTCGTTGTGCCGGTGTTAACATCGTCACTTCTCCCCGTCATGGCGGGGCAATGCCCCGCCGCTTCTGTCACTCGCCTGCCGGTTCGGCCTGGGCGAACTGAATGCCGTCAATGAACGCAACATTGCCGTAGTCTTCAATGACGAAGTCATCGTTTGACGACTGATACGTTGCGACACGGTTGTATTCCGGCTCTTCTTTGATCGTCCGGCGCAGACCGCCACGCTGGTAGTACACCGACAGGTTTTTGAACGGCGTGATCAGCACGCCATTTACCTGGAAGTAAGGCGCGATAAAGGTCGGCATATTGCCTACGCGCTCCTGCGCGACAATAAGCTGACCGGCCAGCATTTCGGTATTCGGGTTGGTCTGGCTTAAGGCGTTGATGGCCGAGAAATTGCTGCTCGTCAGCAGGTCGCCCGCCAGAATCACCACGTTATCCGGGTTACGTTTGTGCCATTCATCCATCAGACTGTTTTTGGCGTCGTACACCGCAGCGCCAATGTTGCCGTAGGTACCTTTTGCGACAATCTTGTTATCTTCATCGCGCGAGGTGATCGTCACATTGGAAATGACGCGGTGCGGCGCTTCCTGGCGGATTTTTTCCAGCCAGCCAATGCCACAGTCCTGCAACAGCGGGTTAGCGGCACGGTCAGACGGGTCGCTGTACTTCACGCCGTTAAAGCCAATCATGATGCGGTCAAGCGACATCTGGCGGGCCATTGCCTTACTGATCAGCGGCTGGAACTCCGGCATGTGCGCCCACGCATCAAGCTGTTCATAGCTGATGCCGTAGTCATAGTTGACCTTGCGACACATGTAGTCGAACGGCTCCATTGAATGATTTGAGCCAGGGTTGCGACGACTGGTAACACTGTTGTTTACGCCAGCCATCGGGCCTTTGCTGCCGATCAGGACTTTCTGGCCGATCTGCTGGTTTACGCCAAACACATTAATTTTGCTCAGGAAAGAATCATCCTGCTGTGCGGCCTGTTCAAGGCGCTGCTGACGCGTCGGATCTACGGCAAATTTTGCAGCGACAGCGGCGGTTGATACGCCGTTGAGTTGTGCCTGCCGGGCGATGTACTGATCAAATAGCTGGCGGGTATTGTTATCCATGTTCTCTGCTCTCTTTGTGAATATCAGTAATCAGCCAGTTGCGCGTTAGCGCCACCGCTTGCGGGTTCCCGCTGGCTGAAATTGGCGTCTGTGCTTCCCAGCTTGCTGGTCAGCGCGGCAAGATCGGAGGTCAGCTTCTGGATGTCCTGGCTGTCCTGCTCGCGGGCGCGGCTCAGGTCATTAAAACTGTCCAGCAGATCGGCATGGGATTGGGCGACGTTCTCCACGGCGTCACGCACCTGGCTGAACTGCTCACCGTCAGATTTACGGCCTTTGCCGATAATCCCCATGATGCGCCCGAACCACTGCTTACCTTCATCGCTGCGCTGCTCGGCCAGTTCGATGATTTCTGCCTCAATGGCATCGGTGAACAGCGGGGCTTCACCCTGCTGATTGTTGAAGGACATAACCTGCTGACGCTGCTGCGCGGCAAATTTCAGGCGCTCGGTGCCGAGGCTGGCCGGGGTATCGGTCATCGCCAGCCCCATGACATACGCCTTGCCGTTAAGCGCAAACTGCGGATGCAGTTCAATGCTGGAGTAAATTTTCTTACCTTCTTCCGTCAGCTTCTTCATGCGCTCAGAAGGTTCGATCTCGGCGTAAAGCGCGGTGCGCCCGGCGAGCGGGCCTTCGCTGATATCTTCAGCACTCAGCGCCGTCACATCACCCATCGCGCCGAAATCACTGCCGGGGAACGGCGAAAGGTAGTGCTCCACGTTGACGCGTGCGCCGTACACGTCCGGGCTGTAGTTTGCTGCTGCATCACGAAGGTGCTCAGGGCGAATTTCACGCCCGTCAACGGTGGCACCGGAGACAGCAACGCGGAATTTCTTACGGGCTGGTTTAGCTGCGCTGGCCATGTCGATAATCCTGTTGAGTGGTTTCTGTACGGCCATGATGGCAGAGCGTAACCTGCTGTCTCAACGAGGTTTTGTTGTCGGAGGAAGGCCAGACCATAAAGGGGGCGATAGCGGGATCGCGCGCGGGGTAATCTTCACTCCATAAACGGTGGAGGGCAGATGATACAGGACGCTTTTGTACGTCAGAGGGCAAAACAACTTTACTGGCAGGGCTACCCGCCAGCGGAGATCGCGCGCCTGATGGGGATTAATCAGAACACAATTTACGCTTGGAAGAAACGCGATGAATGGGATGAAACGCCGCCCGTCCAGCGCGTCAGCCAGTCGATGGATGCGCGCCTCATCCAGCTTACGGACAAGAAAGACAAGACCGGGGGAGACTTCAAGGAGATTGACCTGCTGACCCGGCAACTGAAAAAGCTGTCTGACGGACAACCGGCAGGGGCTGGCGCGGGCAAAAAGCCACGCAAGCGCAAGCTGAAAAACCACTTCACCGAAGAACAGATCGTCGCGCTGCGGGAGAAAATACTTGATTCCCTTTCGTGGCATCAACGCGGCTGGTATGAGCAACGCCATCACCGAAACCGCATGATACTGAAGTCCCGCCAGATTGGCGCAACCTGGTACTTTGCACGCGAGGCGTTGCTTGATGCGCTGCGCGATGATGTGAAATACCCGTACCAGCGCAACCAGATATTTTTGTCTGCATCCCGCCGTCAGGCGCACCAGTTCAGGGGATTCATTCAGAAGATGGCTGAAGAGGTGGACGTTGAGCTTAAGGGCGGTGACAAAATCGTACTGAGTAACGGCGCAGAGCTGCATTTCCTCGGCACGTCCGCTGCAACAGCGCAGTCATATACGGGCAACCTGAAGTTTGACGAATTCTTCTGGGTCAGCAACTTCACCAACCTGCGAAAGGTTGCAGGTGCGATGGCAACGCTGAAGGGGCTGACGCGTACCTACTTTTCCACGCCGTCAGGCGAGACCCATGAGGCCTACCCGTTCTGGACGGGCGATCGCTGGAATGAGAAACGCCCGAAGGCACAGCGCAAAGCGTTTGATGTGGGCTGGAAAACGCTGAACAGCGGGCTGTTATGCCCGGATAAAACCTGGCGTCAGATTGTCACCCTGAAGGATGTGATAGACCACGGCTGGGAATATACCGACCTTGAAGAGATTCAGGATGAAAACAGCGAGGATGAATTCCGCAACCTGTACATGTGCGAGTTCGTGCGCGATGGCGAGTCAGCCTTCAACCTTAACGCACTGATTGGCTGCGGGGCAGATGGTTATGACGAATGGCCGGACTGGAAGCCTTTCGCGTCCAGGCCGATGGGTAATCGCCCGGTCTGGATAGGCTATGACGCCAACGGCAGCAGCGGCAACGGTGACAGCGGCGCGATTTGCGTTGTGGTTCCGCCACTGGTGCCGGGCGGTAAATTCCGTACGGTGGAAACAGAACAGGTGCGCGGCCTTGAATTTGAAGAGCAGGCGAAAGTTATCGAAAACTTCACCTTCAAATACAACGTTCAGCATGTCGGCATCGACGTGACGGGCGGTAATGGTGAAGCCGTTTACCAGATAGTGAAGAAGTTTTTCCCGATGGCGATGCCCTACACCATGTCAATGACGTCAAAGCGCGCCTTGGTGCTGAAAATGCTACAGCTGATCCGCGCCGGGCGATGGGAATATGACCGCAGCGAGCGCGCCCTGATCAACGCCTTTAACTCTGTTCGCAAGGTAAAGACGCCGGGCGGATTCATCACCTATGACACTGACCGCTCGCGCGGCGTCAGCCACGGGGATTTAGCCTGGGCGAATATGCTCGCCATTATTAACGAACCGCTGGGCCAGGAGAGTGGCAGCGGCGGGTTTGCTATGGAGTTCTGATGAAGAAGCGCACCTACAAAAACAATCACACTGCCAGCAGTGGCGGTGCCGGACAGCCTGATATTTCTGACGCGCTGAGAAGCGATCCGGCGCTCAGCGCCTTCACGTTTGACGGGCCATATTCAGTAACAGACGGCTATGATCTGCTGGACAGCATGTGCTGCGTCGATAATGGCCGGTACTACGAGACGCCAATAGACTGGAAAGGGTTAACCCGTGCGTTCGCACAGTCCCCGCTGCATCAGTCGGCGCTTTATTTCAAACGTAATGTGCTGACCGGGTGCTATATCCCTCACCCGTTACTCTCACGTCAGGCGTTCTCTGCGTTTGCACTGGACTGGTTTGTCTTCGGCAATGCCTATCTTGAGCGTCGGTCTAATCGCCTGGGAGACCCGCTCAAACTTAAGCATGTTCCGGCCCTGAACACGCGACGGGGAAGCGACCTTGATACCTACTGGTTTATCCGGCAGTGGAAGGATGAATACGAGTTCAAGGCGGGCGAAGTCTGCCACATCATGAACCCGGACATTCATCAGGAAATCTACGGTATGCCGGAATATATGGGGGCGCTACTGTCCGCCAGCCTGTCACATTCCGCCGATAAGTTCCGCAAACTCTATTACGATAACGGATCCCATGCCGGATGTATTCTCTATGTCGGTTCGGAGAAGGTGGATCAGGAAAGCATAAAGGTGGTGCAAAAGACGCTGTCACAGGCCAGAGGAAAAGGCTCCTTCAAAAACGTGCTGATCCACGCGCCGGGCGGCGGCAAGGATGGCGTGCAACTGTTGCCGTTCAGCCAGATATCGGCAAAGGATGAGTTTCTTAACATCAAATCAGCAACGCGCAACGATTTGCGCGACGCTCACCGCATCCCGCCGCAGCTGATGGGCGCAATGCCGGAAGGCAACGGCTCGCTAGGTGATGTTGAGAAGGCCGCGCGCGTCTTCGCCATCAACGAAATGTTGCCAGTGATGGAGGCAATGAAGGGCGTCAATGACTGGCTCGGTCAGGAAGTGATCCGCTTTAATCCCTACGCTCTGCTCAAAGACGAGTAACCCGCTCCACCCGCCGCACATCCTGCGGCGGTTCTCTTTCAGTAATTTTCAATCCCCGCATGACCGGCCACCTGATCACCACTCAGCGCAGCATTTAACCCCCTCACTCAGAGCGCATGAGCGCCATTCTGGCAGGCGCAATCTGCAATTTACCCCGCACACATCCAGAAGTGAGAAAACGCGCGGAGAAGGCGAAAAAGGCCGGAGAATGGCAATTAAAGGCATCACCTCCCGACCCTCCGTCGCGTGGGCTGTTCCCCCGTCACCTGCGCGCGACATTTGCTTCGTTTTTTGTGCATTTGCCGATCCGGGGGCAGACCTCGCCACCACAGGGCGGAAAGGGCATAAATAGCCTCAAAAAAATTGTGCAAATTTGTGCACTATTGTGCAACAGAGAAAGAAGGCCCGGAGGGAAGAAAAGCCGCCGTTAAAAGGCAGCTTCTCAGGTCAGTGGGGATTGATGGATAGTCGGCGCAAAACAGCAGCAACATCACCGCTGCTTAGTGACCCCGTCGCTGCGGATACGGTCAGTTCTTCCAGTTCATTACCTTCATCACGGATATCAATACCATTGCGCTTTAAAAAAGCCATCGCAACGAAAAAGGCGGTTCGCTTGTTGCCATCATTGAAGATATGACCACGCGAAATGGCGACGAGATACATCGCAGCGAGTTCGTGGATATCTTCAACGCCTTCATAGTAAAGCTGGTTCTGAACACGATAAATGATCGCCTCTGCTCTTCCCGGTTCTGGCATCCCCTGAACGCCTGGCAAAGCTGCAAGCAGACGATCATGAAACGCTATCACCTCCTGAGCGCTGATCCATTTCATCTGTCGGCCAGCGCCTTAATGGTACGACCGTGTCGCCCCATAATTTCGGCAAATTCAGCATCAAGCTTTGCTTCCTGCCACGCATTGAAATCATCGCGGCTGATAAGCACGGCAGCAGAGCCATCGCGGCGGGTTATTTCTACAGGTTCGCCAGCCGTAGCCGCTTCCATTACCTCAGCAATGTTTTGCCGGGCCTGAGATGTGGTATAGGTTCGCATATGACCTCCTTTGATGTACAAATTAAATGTACAACACAAACGTACAACACGCAACACCATCACCTGAGCCAGACTTATTTAGCATTGAGCGCCACGTTGTGGCGCTGGCGGACTCTTTGCCGCCCGCACCCGCAGAATCGCTATACCCGGCGTAACGCGTTACGCCAGCCATACCGATTGCCATAAAAACACGGTATCAATGACTGTCGCTTTCATCTTCAGCATTAGGCGCTTTTCTGGATTCAAAGTATTTCTTCTCTGCTGCTGCAACGCGCGCCTGGTGCTCAGGATAGTCGCGAAATACATCCGATACCGGCCAATCAACTGGCGGGATCACAGGCTCCGGGTTATTGCTGGTCTGCTTTTCATTTGAACGCGCCTGCTTTCGCTGTAATTCACGTTCTTCATGCGAGGACTCGCGATAATAAAGCCAACTCCGGTAATCGTCTTCCCGCTCAAAATCATCATCATGATACCTTCCCATGCAGCCCCCTGTTGATGAGCGCAACCTTAAGCCTTCCCAGAAGCGCGTCATTCTCCTGTTTTCTTTCTGCTTTTTGCCTTTGTTCGGCATCGTCACGACGCTGTTTGATTGCTGCCGTTCCGATCAACTTCGCCGTACATGCCAGACACAGCCCCTCGTTACCGAATGCCTTATCATCCGGGGTTAATTCAGCATTACAGTTCCTCGCCCTACAATATGACGCTTTGGTTTTTTCTACCAGATAGCCACCTTTCAGGTAAACCATCTGATCACCAAAAGACAGCGCAGCCCCACACCGAAGAGCATGAATATCAAGTTCCGATTTTATGCCCCATGCTGAAAGCTGATATTTAAGCGATTCCGTCAGTGGCACAGGCTTCACGGTACTGTTTTTACGGGTTGGCACTTCATTGCGGATAGCTGCGGCCACTTTCATGTAGTTTTCTGCCCGCGCCTGATCGACCTCATCACAATCTGACGCGGTTATAGCGCTGGCAAGCGACTCAAACACATCGGCAGGTGATTTTTGCCGTTCCGGTTTGAAGTTTCTGAGGCTTTCGTTGAGCCGTTTTTTCTGCTCGCGGGTCATTTGACCAATTTCATACTGTTCAGGCTCAACTGGTGGGGAATTGTCACCCCCTGATTTTGTATGTTTTTTAACCTCGGTACAGTTATTGACACGAGTCCTAGAGGGCGCGGACGCGCCCCGAAGGTCAAAATCAAAGTCAACGGCCTGCCCGGAGTCGTCTAAAACTTCCGGTTTCTTACGCACAATGCGGTAGGTATGCAGGCGGGTTTCAATGGGTGGGATGTGAACGGCTGGCATCACCAGGCCTTTGATAAGATCCAGATACTCGCCGTAATCATTCGGCTCGTCCTTCTGCTGGTACCAGATGCGCAACGGCAGATCACGGCGGGCAACCAGTGCCCCGCCCTGCAATTGGGTGTATTGCTGCCAGTCGCCAGCATCCGCAGCGCGGTGCAGCTCAGCAAATAGCGGGTTTATCTTGTCGGCCTGTTCCTGATTGCGGAACCGGCGCAACTCACGCCAGACCGATACCGGCGCGCCGCCCAAAAACTGAAACTGACGGATGCCCCAGCACGATGCCCACGCGGTAGCATGTTTTGACGTTTCTTTCAGCGGCCGACCGCTCTCGTCGTCGGTTTCACCGTCGAGCGCGTAGCCGTCAATATTCTTACTGATGTACTTCACCACGTAGCCGGTGGCGCTGCCGATTTCCTGATCGATCGGCTTCATATCAAAGCGCGGTTGATTACCGTGTTTTCCCTGCAACTCTTCCGCATCCTCGCGGGTTGCGTAGTCTTCCATTACTTCCAGCAGTTCAGCGGAATGTTCAGGCAAAGAGAACAGCAGACCGTGCCAGTGCGGCGTACCATCGTGGTGAGACTCCGCCACCCTCAGACCAAAGACGGGGATTTCACGGCGGGCCAGCTCAGCACGGATCTTTTGCCATACCCGGTTAAGGTAGCGCTGCGTTGCTCTGGGGCTGGCACCATTCCATTTGGCATTACGATGACCGAATACGGTATATGCGTGATATTTGGAAGGCGCAGTCAGAGTAAAAAACTGGCCTGCATAGCCGCTTTCGGTGGCAACTTTCTCAAAGCCGCCGATACGGGTCATAAGTTCAACGCGGCGCAATGCCGGGTTGGATATGCTCTTATCGATCTGCTCAATAAGCGAAATACGCTCTTTGGTGTCCTGGTCTTCCAGCTCAAGGCGGGCCATGATCGCGCGGCTGCGCTTGCGTCTGGCATCCCACTCATCAACGTGGTGCTTACTGCAATACGGTGCAGCGCCCCGCTTTACATCACCAAAGGCAATATGCAGGTGCTCACGCCAGCGGGTGGCGTACTTTTTCAGGTTACGGTGCCAGTAGCGATCATCCAGCATCTTGCTAATGCCGGTAGTAGCCTCATCAATAAACAGCGCCCCCCGGCAATACTTTGTCCAGCTCGGCGGCGTAAGAAAGAAAAGCCGCGCGAGGACAGCCGCTTCGGTGTAAAGGTATCCGGCATATTTACGATCACTTTGCGTCTCTACCGTTTCGTGAACTTCACTCAGCACAGACCGCATATAGATAGCGATATCCTGCGCCAGTAGCTCAACATCTTCCGGCGTGAAGTCCGGCAGGTGGTTAAAGCGCTCAACCAATCCATGCAGAGTGTTAAACGTGTGGTAAAGCGGGTTTAACCCTTTGAATGCTGTATCAGCCTGAGATTTAGCCTCATCGGTCATCGCAATAGCGTATTGCTCATTCACCATGTTGATAGGCGGCAGATCCCTGCGGATGATATCGCGCAGCGCCAGACGGGCGATGTGTCTGCCCTTCATGGTGTGAATGCTGTCAATGCGGGAGGCCAGACGCAGGCGAATAAAGCGAGGTAGCGGCGCAAGGGTAACTTTCACCCACGCCAAAAACTCCTGTTCTTGACCCAGCTCAACTAGATCAACAACGGGAGTCTTATCAACACAAATGGCAGCTTTTGGCTTCTGCCATTCGTAATCGTACCGGGTGGCGTCTGGTGCGCTACCCGGATACGGAGGGGGCGGAGTTGGGGCGCTGCGCCCACTTGCTGGGGCGCTCATCAGAACGGCAACTCATCATCAAAATCAGCGGTGTCATAACTCCACGTAACGGCGCGCCCTGGCTTAAATTTGTATGCTTCTTTAGCCGTATCGAATGTAAATTGATTACGAACATAGACCCCTTCACAGACGTCAAAAGCTTCAAATTCAACAACCCAAAAATCATGCAATTTCCAGCGGTCTAGGATGCGATCAACTGCCGCATAAACCGTGGCATAAGCATCAGTGCGAGCTAAATCAATAGCCATCCAAACGGGAAGATCGAGAGTGGTTTCCATGCTCATTCGCCCCCACTTGCCGGGCATCCTTCAACGATGCCCAAAGTGCCGATCACTTCTTTGGCCTTCTGGCGGTTGCTGGCGTCAGTGCTAACGGAGCGCTGCACGTCGATTTCATGCAGGCGGAAACGGTGGTAAATCTCGCGGGTGGTTTCGGTGTCACTGTTGGAAATGACAACCGGCGCGCCATATTTGCGGTTAACTTCCAGCAGCTCCGCCGCTAACTGGCGGTGGTGCTTCTCGGTGAATGGCTCAGTGTGGTATTGGGTGAAATTGGCGGTTTCGCTGGCAGGCAGGTACGGCGGATCGCAGTAGATGGCTTCATCTGTCCCAACCATCACTTTGAGGGTGTTTTGAAACGAGCTGCACAGGAAAATAGCTTTGGTGTCGTTGGCCTTCTCAGCGAACTGACGGATCTCCGCTTCCGGGAAGTAAGGCGCGGTTTTGTGCTGACCAAACGGCACGTTATAACCGCCGCTCTGGTTGTAACGCACCACGCCGTTGTAGCCGTGGCGGTTGAGGTACAGAAACAAAGCCGCGCGGGCCACATCAAGCAAGCCTTTTGTACCGTTGAAAATGCGGCGGTTCTGTAAGTATTCCTCTTTGGAATTGCCGGTCGCAAAGAGCGGGCGGGCAAGATCAATCACCAGCTCAGGATTGCTCTTCACCTCACGATAAAGGCGGATCAGATCCGGGTTAATATCCGCAAGAATATAGCGGCGATAATCGGTATTGAGGAACACGGAAGCGCCGCCAACAAAAGGCTCAACGAGGCAACCAGCCTTTGGTAAATGCGGCAGTAATTCAGGCATCACGCGGCTTTTGCCACCGGGCCATTTGAGTAGTGATCGAATCATCTTGCTTTCTCCTGAGTGCAGGAAGCCCGGCGCGGTGATGCGCCTGACTACTGGTTAATCATTCAGTGGTTAATTGACTACGCCATCCGGCGCGGGTGGTGGTGATTCGCGTAACGCCTGAATTTCAAGGCGTGGCGCAGCATGATCGGGAAACTCCCACGGCAACGCCGCAGCCAGCTCAGCAAGGCGCTTAATGCCCAACATCAGGCTCACTTTGTCCTGAGAGCTGAACTGTTCGAAAGGCATGGTGAGATGGGAATGAGTCAGCGACGGCAAATCTTTAAACCGCTGCGCAGCTTCGTTTGCCAGCAGGATGATCACCTTTTTCTGAGTCTCGCCCAGACGGTTGAAACGGCTCGCCGTGTCGTTGGCGCGGGAAACTGAAATGCTCGACTGCAAACGCGCGCGCTGCTGTAGGAACATTTGACGCCCGGATACTGGTTTTTCTTGTCCGATACTCATAATCCTATCCCCCATCGCTACTACTTATCAGGCGCACTACTCGCAAGTAATGCCTCGGTTAAGTGCCGGGTTTTAGCCATGCCCGGCGCATGGTTTTGTGGTAATTTCGTTATGCCGCCTTCCAGCAAGAAGCGAGCGGCATAACTACCCACCAACAAAAGGAAATAAAAAGTTGGAAGATGAAAAAATTATTGAACTCCTGAGTTCCGCCATTGAAGCCCTGGAATCCATAGATGCCAGACCAGCTAATAACAATGGGGTCTCGGAAACTATTCGCGATCTGGCGAATAAGATTCATAAGACTGCTTATGAGAAATATCCTCACACTGGTGGTGTCTGGGTGTTTTAATTATGTGTTCTGGCCTCCGATAGCATTACGGAGGCTTTTAATGTTTTCAGGGGTTAGTTCAATACTTACTACTAACGGACTTTTTATACACAGAGTCTTATTTCCATCCGTTGACGAAAATTGATTAATACCCGTGTGATCATAATGCTGTGGTACATCCCCCTGACTTACTCGTGCAATAAACGACCTAATTTCGGCAATGGTTTCAATATCTGCATCATCAGAGCATAATGCCACGCCGCACAAGTGGTGAAGGCTATGGCGCAACATAGTAATGGAGTAACCACCTGATGGAGACCCATGCTGATTACTCAGATGGTAGACATGAAGTATCTTATTTATTCTAGCTTCGTATTCTTCTTTCATTTTTATCTCCATGATTTTTAGTTTGCTTTCTCGCGTGTTCTTGGTGAGTAAATGCGCCATCACTTAATAAAGTGACTACAAGTAGAAAAAGTTTTATCTGTTACTTAATGACTAAAGCAGCTTTTTGAATAGCCTCGCTAAGGCACTAAATAAGCCTTTGTTTATCTTCTTCGTATAAACAAAAGGCTTACTCATACCCTTAATAAAACGTACCTTGTTAGGCTCCGGCTTAAAGAAGCGGCCGTCCGGGCATTCAATCCAGCCGCGCGTATTGCGGTAGTGCGTGACCTGGCAACCATGCTTTAACAGGCTGGCAAGTGATGGGGCGTTATCGTTCATATCGTGTACCTGCTACAGTTGCCTACGGGCTTTTAGTTCAACTTCTTCACGGCGGGCTTGATATTCTGCAAGCGCCTTAATTCTTTGCTGCTTTACTTTTTTACTCCGCAGGCGGATTAAAAATTGAATTAAAGACAAAACAAGAACAGCAAAGAGAGAAAGCCCGATAATCATTTCAACTTTCATGATTTCTTCCACTATTCAGCCGTTCAATTGTTCTCATTGCTTCAGCTAAGGCAAAGTCACGGCCATAGTAATTATCAATACCGCCGTTATCATCCCGCTTATTTATCAAATACGAATTGCTTCTGTTGAAAGCATTGCATGGTGATTTGCGGATAGTGAAGCCGTTAAAGACATAAACGTTTTTGCTTACCTGAACCAAACCCGGAATGCTTCCGGCATGTGTCCCATGTTGTAAATAGCGCTTTTTCATGTCTGATTTTCCCTATGCCCGGCCATGTGATAGCACATTGCGGCTATTACGCTTCAACACATTGTGTTTGTTTCCGGTGGTGCGTCGATAAGTGGCTTTGTCGCGCATTAGTCTGTCGATGTAATGCCTTTCTTCAGGGGTGACCAGTGCGCGGCAATGCGCTACAGCCTCCCAATATTCTTGAAGCATGATGAAACGTTTTGGGCGCTTTGAACCGGGCATTCCTTCGCGGTGAACTGGAATCTGCGCGCGATCCATCAGGTTGCGAACTGATTTGAGAGTACGTCCAGTGAGGTAGGCAAACTCGGCAGGGGTGACGTAGATCTGCGTTTGTAGTTCTTCGGTGTTCATGTCGCGAATGGCATCAGCTTGCGTTTGGGACATTTTGCAGATGCGCGCAACTCTGGCGCTGTCTAACGGGAACTGCCGTAAATGTTGAGATCCCGCGTTTAATTCGATTTCTCGTGATTCTGTCATTTGATAGACTCCCTGATTAGCCATTAAAGAGGCTTGCTGAGTCCTCTTTTGGTTGGGTCGCCACATGTGTTTGATGTGGAGTTTGGTTGAATTATGTGGAGATGTGCAAAATATGTCAATAACACAACAAGAGAAATTATCCCTAATCCGTTTTTCTGAGCGCTTATCAAAAAGGCAACTTACTGATTTAGTTGGGATAAATTACGCTACGTATCATGGATATGAGAGTGGAAAATCACGAATGACTTTAGATTCTGCGATCAAAATATTCGGGCACCCCAGATTTCATAAGTATCAAGAGTGGTTCTTATATGACCGCGTTGATCCAAGCCGAGGCCAGATAGCACCGGCTCTCGCACACAATGGGCCTGGAGAAACAAAATCAGACCTCTCCGGGAAACAGACTGGTTAACGATCTATAAGCATTACATTTTCACTATTTGTTACCAGGATAGTGAACTGACTATTGGAGGGATTTCTTATGTCCGTTAAGAAACTCGAAGATGGTCGCTATGAAGTGGATGTAAGGCCTAGGGGGCGCGACGGAAAGCGCATCCGTAGGAAGTTTGAACGCAAAGCTGAGGCACATGCTTTTGAGCGCAGCATCATTGCGAAGTACCAGAATCATGAATACCTGAACCGGCCAGCAGATAAACGACGCTTAAGCGAATTTATAGCGCTTTGGTGGCAACTTATCGGACGCAACAAGAGTTATGCAAATCGCCGTCTCAGTGCCGTTAATTGCATATGCACCGACATGGGGGATCCAATGATTTACCAGATTGATGCGAGAAGCCTGATTGATTACCGGGCCTATCGACTTGAACAAGGGATCAAAGCATCCACTATCAACCATGATCTGTTTGCCCTTAGTGGCATATTCAAATCAATGGCAGAGATTGACGAGTTCCATGGGGAAAACCCGGTAAGTGCGATCAAGGCACTGAAAGAGCCTAAAACCGAAATGACCTATCTGACACAAGAGGAAGTTGAATGTTTGCTGGGGATGACGGCGGGTGATTACTACCGTATAGCCGTTTTACTTTTAGCTACCGGTGCTCGTTGGGGTGAGGCTTATCAGCTTAAGGCTGAAAATATAGTCGGGAACCGTGTAATGTTCACTCTCACAAAAAATGGTGAACGGCGCGTTGTCCCGATCTCCGATGAGGTTGCTAGCATTGTTAAAAACCGCAAATCAGGGCGTTTATTCCGTGTTAGTTATAAAACGTTCCGCCTCCGGATGAAGGCTGCAAAACCTAACTTGCCAGATGGACAGGCGGCCCATGCTTTGCGGCACACTTTCGCAACGCACTTCATGATGAAGGGGGGCAACATTATTGCCTTACAGCGAATTTTGGGTCATGCGGACATTTCTCAAACGATGGTTTACGCACACTTCGCACCAGACTATTTGCTGGACGCTGTGAGCTATAATCCTCTCAGCGGCATGTCCACATTGTGTCCACACTCTGGAGGCAATGAGGGGGTTTTAAAGGCTAGTTGAGTCTTTAAAATATTGATTCGGCGCAGTACCTTACGGGGCTGCGCCTTTCAGAATCCCACCATCAAGGGGAAGGTCAAATACAGGCTGTTAAAAGGGACAGAATGCCAGAATGGGTGGGTAAAAAATGTGCAGCCCGTGTCGCGGGTAGGGGTGGAAAAGCAAAAAGCCCCGGGTTATCCGCGGGGCTTTTATGCATCGTTTCGGCGTCAGACGAGCTGTGTGCCAACTAACCCGAATCGGATTATCTGAGCGGCGAGCCTTTGCCGGGGTTGCGCAGCAGGGCGCCTTCAGGGCCTGTCCGCTTCACTGTCAGACTTAATCGTTAATGATGGTCACGATACAGGGTTTTTTACGCGTTATCGCGGGGTGACGCACTGGCGCATTTAACGCAAAAAATACTGTACAACACCGCTGTGACGTCCATCATCCCTTCGGTCTTGTGAAGAGGACCAGTATGCCCAGAATAATGTCGCCAATCACCCAAATGCCGCCAATAGCCATGACACCTAAACCGGCACCGATCGCAGCACCCGCTCTTTCCGCATCAGAAGCCGCGTTGTTGACCAACTCGCCGCTTCCACTTAATCCGGCAACAAGGCAGTAGATCATGAGAATGTTAAACAGGATGAAAGCCCATTTGATGACTTTGCCAAAGAACGAACGGCGTGGTTTTCTGAGCTGTCATGGCACATGACGGACAACGTAATGCTGAATCACTTACTTCCTTATGACACTCCGGGCAGCTGACTAAAGCCATAATCACTCCTTAATTTATGTGATTAACAGTTACAAATGGGCGGAATTTTATAGGATTTTTACGCATTGACAAGATTTATGTGGCTGTTTTTTATGGCGTTGCTTTGAGTGCCGTGCTTGTGCACGGGCGGCCTGGGGTAGAGGAAGAGCTGCCAACGTAAGCAACATAAGGGAAACAGGAATCAACGCGCGGTCTCTGAAGCCTGACGATGAGCAGGCTCAGACCTCAGAAACGGGGTGATGTGCGCTATAGTTTCTCAGGAAAGCGGGTCAACATAGTGAAGTGAAACCAGGGTGATAAGGCAGAGGCTAAACAGGTAAACTGAGTATTAAGCCAGCAGCGTGCAAACGTTGTTTTCATCATCCCGCTAACTGTTAAGGGGAAGGGCAGGGAATCCATTATGAATATTAGTGCCGTAGCGAAAAAGACCGGACTGACCAGCAAGGCTATTCGTTTTTATGAGGAGAAGGGCGTCGTGACGCCCCCGTTGCGCGGGGATAATGGTTACCGGCATTACAATACGCATCATCTTGATGAGCTGAATCTACTGCGCCAGGCGCGCCAGGTTGGCTTTACGCTGGATGAATGCCGCGAACTGGTTGCGCTGTTTAACGATCCTGAGCGTCACAGCGCCGATGTGAAGGCGCGTACGCTGCAAAAAGCCGATGAGATTGCTGCGCATATTGAAGAGTTGCACGCCATGCGCGCACGTTTGCTGGCGCTGGCGGCAGCCTGTCCGGGCAACGACAGTGCAGACTGCCCCATCATTAATGACCTGGCAGGTTGCTGCCGTCAGGCTGACGGCAAACGTGGCTGAATACGTAGCGTGATGCCTTCAACGGCCACGATGACCACTTCGGTTCCGGCAGGCAAATTGTGTTCGGCCTGAACGCGCCAGCTGCTGTCACCGATGCGCACATGTCCGATACCGTTTTGCAGCGTCTGTTCCAGCGTCAGGTGTAAACCAATCATCTGACTGCCGCGCTGATTCAGTGAACTGGGCTGCTGCTGACGTTCGCGGTAGCGTAGCCAGCGAGACCATAAAAATACGCTGACCAGTGTGAACAGGGCAAACAGCATCCCTTGTGCGGCCCAGTTCATGGGGAGAAACCAGACTACAAGGCCAACCAGTATGGCGGCCAGCCCGCTCCAGAGCAGATAACCACTGGTACCCAGCATCTCAGCCGCCAGCAGTAAGCCGCCCAGCGTCAGCCAGAATCCGTGCGGATGCGCCACAATTTCGCTGAGCATCAGCGCGTTGACTCGCTACGGGTTTCTTTTAACAACTCACTGATACCGCCAACGGCGCCCATCAGGCTGCTGGCATCTAGCGGCATCATCACCACTTTACTGTTGCTGGATTCGCCAATTTTTTGCAGCGCGTCGGTATATTTCTGCGCCACAAAGTAGTTCACGGCCTGGATATTGCCTGAGGCAATGGCGTCCGACACCATTTTTGTCGCACGGGCTTCCGCTTCGGCCTGGCGCTCACGCGCTTCTGCCTGAAGGAAAGCTGACGTTCTTTCCCCTTCCGCTTTCAAAATCTGGGCCTGTTTCTCTCCCTCCGCGCGCAAAATCTCTGCCTGACGCACGCCCTCCGCCGTTAAAATATCGGCACGTTTGGTGCGTTCGGCCTTCATTTGCGCATTCATAGCACCGATCAGCTCCTGCGGCGGCCGGACATCGCGGATTTCGATACGGGTGATTTTTACGCCCCAGGGATTGGTGGCTTCGTCCAGAATATGCAGCAGGCGCGTATTAATGCTGTCACGCTGGGACAGCATCTCGTCAAGTTCCATGCTGCCCAGCACGGTGCGCATATTGGTCATAGTGAGATTGAGGATAGCCAGTTCAAGATTACTGACTTCATAGGCAGCCCGTGCCGGATCGATAGCCTGAACAAAACAGACGGCGTCGATGGTCACGTTCGCATTATCTTTGGAGATGATCTCCTGGGAGGGAATATCCAGCACCCGTTCCATCATGTTGATCTTATGCCCGATACGATCCATGAAAGGCACGACCAGACTCAGGCCGGGCTGCAGTGTACGGGTATAACGACCAAAGCGTTCAACTGTCCACTGGTAACCTTGCGGCACAATTTTCACGCCGGACCAGACAATGACCAGTGCGACCAGGATAAGAACGGGAATAACCGTGAACATATAACCTCCGGGTGGCTTTGTTGAATAATAGGTAATCATTCTGTTTTGTCTGCACTGTTTTGGTAGAAAACGCTGATGCCAGACAGAACACCGTCATACGCAAGCATGTAATGCATTGATTTTATGTTATCTGAAACAACCGTTTTCATAGTACCACAGCATAAAATCCATTTATTCAACAAAGCCCCTCCGGGTTGTCAGCGTGACGGGCCAAGTCGTTCGGCCCGTTTTCTGCTTACCTCAGTAAAGCAGGGAGTAAAGCTGGCGGCGGTAGCGTGCAGCGAGGGCGTCGCCGGTGCCTAATGCAGCCAGAATCTCCTGCAACATTTTACGCGCCTGGCCATCTGCAGCATTCAGATCGCGTTTGATAAAACTAAATAACAGTTCCAGCGCTTCTTCATTGCGTCCGACCTGATGCAGCTGAAGCGACAGTTTGGTTGCCAGTTCGGCGTTGTCCGGATCGCTTTCCAGCTGCGACTGCAACTGCTGAATTTCTGGCGTGTCAGCGGCCTGTTTCAGCAGGTCGATCTGCGCGACCAGGCTTTGATAACGGGTGTCCTGATCCTGCAGGGGAACAGCCTTTAAGACGGTTTCAGCTTCGTCGCTACGATTTAACGTAATCAGCACTTCTGCCAGCAGAAAGCCGATTTCGCTGTCTTTATTACTGAGCTGCCAGGCGTCTTTCAGCAGCGGCAGCGCATCCAGCGGTTTGCCTTCCTGCATCAGCGCCATCGCCTGTTGGGCTTTTAGCTCTTCTTCGCGCGGCAGCACTTTTTCCAGCAGGGCGCGCACGGCCTCTTCTGGCTGCGGCCCCTGGAAGCCATCGACGGGCTGGCCATTCTGGAACAGGTAAACCGTGGGAATGGAGCGTAACCCAAACTGCGAGGCAACCCGTTGTTCCTTGTCACAATCCAGTCTGGCAAGAATAAACTGGCCTGCATATTCCTGCGCCAGGCGTTCCAGCAGTGGCGTCAGTTCCTGACAGTGTTGGCTGCGATCCGACCAAAAGTAGAACAGCACCGGAATCTGCATTGACTGCTCAAGGGTCTGATGCAGGTTGGATTCGTTAATGTCGATAATCGAAGCGTGTGGTGACATGACTAAGTCTCTTTGCAGAAAATGTTTAAAGAATATGGGGCCGACCGACCCGGCTTCAAGTTGTATTCGCGGATTCGCCTCACTGACTGCGAATTATGCGATCCAGTATCCAGCCAGGCAGCAGACGTTTCAACAGGCTCATGATATGCGCGACCAGCGTCACCGGATAACGCAGGCGAGGATGGTTGCTCTCCAGTGCGTGGCGCAGTTTGGGTAAAATGGCCTCAGGTGGTAATGTAAAACGTGCCGCAAGGCCCGGATTTTGCACCGGATTATCCTGCTCGCCCTGAGTAACATTATCCGTGAAGCGGGTATGAATGGGACCCGGTTCGATTAAACTGACACGCACGCCACTGGTATGCAGTTCCATACGTAACGCGTCGCTCCAGGCTTCCAGCGCGTATTTACTGGCCGCATAAGCGCCGCGGCCCGGCGTCGAAATAATGCCCAGCACCGAGCTGGTATTAATGATTCGGGCATTGCCCCAGGCCTTTAAGGCCGGGAGCAGGCGCAGGGTGAGCTGATGAGTGCCGAACACATTGCTGGAAAACTGCTTTTCCAGTTGCTGGCGCGTCAGGGTATTTAAGGGACCATAGGTACCAAATCCCGCATTGTTAAAAAGCGCAAACAGTCGGCCATGCGTCAGCGCCAGTACCCTGTCGGCAGCGCGATCAACGCTGTCAGGATCGTCCAGATCCAGCTGCAGCCCTGTGAATCCCAGGCTGTCCATCCGTGCGACATAGTCGGCTTTACGACAAGCTGCGATGACGTGATAGCCGCGTGCCAGCAGATCTTTGGCGGCGACCAGACCAATCCCGCTGGAGCAGCCCGTTATCAAAATGGTTTTTTGCATGCGTTACCTTTTTTGCACAACTACTGCTTAACTAAGGGAGCCAGCTCTTTTGCCATCAGGTCGGCGATAAACGGTTGGGCATCAGGATTGGGGTGAATCCCATCCTGCTGCATCCATTCCGGTTTCAAATAAACCTGCTCCATAAAAAAGGGCACTAAAGCAATGTCGTACTGTTTTGCCAGTTGCGGATAAATATCGCGGAAGGCATCAGTATAACGGCGGCCATAGTTCGCGGGTAAACGTATCTGCATCAGAATCGGTTTTGCCTTTGCGGCTTTCACCTGATCGATGATGGTGCCCAGCGTTTGCGCCACGTCTTTGGGAGAAAAGCCGCGCAGACCGTCATTACCGCCCAGTTCGATTAACACCCACTGCGGCTGAAGTTGTTTTAATAGGGCAGGTAAGCGTGCCAGCCCTTGTGCGGCGGTATCGCCGCTGATACTGGCATTCACGACACTGGGCTGCTGCTGCCACTGTTTATTCAGCAGGCTGGGCCAGGCCTGACTGGCTGACATTTGATAGCCTGCGCTCAGGCTGTCACCCAGCACCAGCAACGTATCGGCCGCAGCAAGACGGGACACCAACAGACAGCACAATAACAGGAAAGGATAATGCCAGCGGAAAACATTCTTGAAGTTGATCATCTTACTAAGTCCGTGGGTCAGGGAGAGCATCAGTTAACCATCCTTACCGGAGTTGAGTTAGTTGTCAAACCAGCAGAAACGATAGCCCTGATTGGCGAGTCAGGATCCGGTAAATCTACCTTGCTGGGCATTCTGGCCGGGCTGGATGACGGCAGCGAAGGTGAAGTGCATTTGTTGGGGCAGCCGTTACATCACGGCTTTGTTGAATAAATGGATTTTATGCTGTGGTACTATGAAAACGGTTGTTTCAGATAACATAAAATCAATGCATTACATGCTTGCGTATGACGGTGTTCTGTCTGGCATCAGCGTTTTCTACCAAAACAGTGCAGACAAAACAGAATGATTACCTATTATTCAACAAAGCCTTACATCACATGAACGAAGAACAGCGTGCCGCGTTGCGCGCGAAGCAGGTCGGGTTCGTGTTCCAGTCATTTATGCTGGTGCCCACGCTCAACGCGCTGGAAAACGTCCAGTTACCTGCACTGCTGCGCGGTGAGAGCGATCGGCAGAGCCGCGACCAGGCGCGCGATCTCCTGACGCAGTTAGGCCTGGCCGGGCGTTTACAGCATCTGCCTGCGCAGTTATCCGGCGGCGAACAACAACGCGTTGCGCTGGCGCGGGCGTTCAGCGGCCGTCCGGGGCTGCTGTTTGCCGATGAACCCACAGGCAATCTGGATCGCCACACCGGCGATCGTATTGCCGACCTGTTATTTTCCCTCAATCGCGATTTTGCCACGACGTTAATTCTGGTTACCCACGATGCGCAGCTGGCGGCGCGTTGTGACCGCCGTTTGCGTCTGCGCGAGGGAAAATTATGGGAGGAACAATGATCTGGCGGTGGTTCTGGCGTGAGTGGCGCTCGCCCTCATTATTGATCGTCTGGCTGGCGTTAACGCTGGCTGTCGCCTGTGTGCTGGCGCTGGGATCGATTAGCGATCGCATGGAAAAGGGGCTGAGCCAGCAGAGCCGGGATTTTATGGCGGGCGATCGCACGTTGCGCAGCAGCACGGCTGCGCCGGCGGCATGGCTGGATAAAGCCCGCGAAACGGGGTTGTCAGTCAGCCGACAGTTAAGCTTCATGACCATGACTTTTGCCGGTCAGACACCGCAGTTGGCTGCGGTGAAAGCCGTAGAAAACACTTATCCGATGTTTGGTGAGCTGAAAACGCAGCCGCCAGGCCTGAAGCCCCAGCCCGGTACCGCACTGGCCGCGCCGCGTTTAATGGCAATGCTTAATCTGCACGTCGGCGATGAACTGGATGTGGGCGATACCACGCTACGTATTACGGGTGAGATTATCCAGGAGCCAGATGGCGGTTTTAATCCGTTTGAGATGGCCCCGCGTTTACTGATTAACCTGGCTGACGCGGATAAAACCGGCGCCATCCAGCCCGGCAGTCGCCTCACCTGGCGCTACAAATTCGCAGGCAAGCCTCAGCAACTGGACACGTATGACCGCTGGATAACGTCACAGATTAAAACCGGGCAGCGCTGGATCAGTATTGAAAATTCGGAAGACGCGCTGGGCCGCTCCATGCAGCGTGCCCAGCAGTTTTTGCTGTTATCTGCTCTGTTAACGCTGATACTCGCCATTGCCGCGGTGGCGGTTGCCATGAGTCACTATTGCCGCAGCCGCTACGATCTGGTGGCCGTGCTGAAAACGCTGGGTGCCACGCGCGGCGCGTTACAACGATTGATCATCGGTCAGTGGCTGGCGGTGTTGCTGCTGGCCGCCCTTGCCGGTGGCGCAGTCGGTCAGGTGGTTGAAGCCATCCTGATGGCAATGTTGAAACCGGTGCTGCCGGCGTCTCTGCCAGCGGCCAGCCTGTGGCCGTGGGTGTGGGCGATCGGTTCGCTGTTTATGATTTCTCTGCTGGTGGGATTACGTCCTTACCGCTTGCTGCTGGCGACGCAGCCGTTACGTGTGTTGCGACGCGATGCCGTTGCCGCCGTCTGGCCGCTGAAAATCTATCTGCCCGCGATGGGCTTACTGGTGGTGGCGCTGCTGGCGGTACTGGTCGGCGGCAGCAAAATGCTCTGGGCACTGCTGGCGGGCGTGATGGTGCTGGCAGGGCTGCTGGCCCTGCTCGGCTGGGGCACATTACTGCTTCTGCGTCGTTTGTCCGTACGTAATCTGGCGCTGCGGCTTGCCATTAATCGTTTACTGCGTCAGCCTGCTATGACGCTGAGTCAGCTTGCCGCCTTTTCCCTGTCGTTTATGTTACTGGCGTTGCTGCTGGTGATGCGGGGTGATCTGCTGGATCGCTGGCAGCAGCAGTTGCCCGCAGACAGCCCGAACTTTTTCCTGCTCAACATCACGGCGGAGCAGATTCCGCAGGTGCGTGAGTTTCTGCAGTCGCATCAGGTTAAACCTGAAACCTTTTACCCGATTGCGCGCATGCGCCTGAGTGAGATTAACGGTCAGCCTGCCGATCCCGCACGGGACAACGCGCTGAACCGCGAACTGAATCTGACTGCGCTGGCAACGCTTCCCGATCATAATCCGCTTGTCGCGGGGAGCTGGCCGCCGAAAGCCGGAGAAGTGTCCATGGAGGTGGCGCTGGCCGATCGCCTGGGGGTAAAACCGGGCGACAGTTTGACCTTTGAGGGCGATACGCAGCGGTTCAGCGCCAAAATCACCAGTCTGCGAAAAGTGGACTGGGAAAGCCTGCGCCCCAATTTCTTCTTTATTTTTCCCCCCGGCGCGCTGGACAGCCAGCCGCTGACCTGGCTGACCAGTTTCCGTCTGGACAACCGTGCCGCATTACTGGCGCAGCTTAACCGCACATTTCCCACGCTGAGTCTGCTGGATATCGGCAGTATCCTGCGTCAGATTGGACAGGTTCTGACCCAGGTCAGCCAGGCACTGGAAATCATGGTAGTGCTGGTCACGGCCTGCGGTGTATTGCTGCTCATGGCGCAGATTCAGGTGGGGATGCGCCAGCGCCGACAGGAGCTGGTCGTCTATCGCACGCTGGGCGCGGGCAAACGTCTGCTGCGCACTACGTTGTGGTGTGAATTTGCGCTGATTGGCGTCGTCTCGGGCATTGCGGCGGCGCTCGGTGCTGAGGCCGCACTCTGGGCATTGCAGCGTAAAATCTTTGATTTTCCGTGGCAACCCGACTGGACATTGTGGCTGGCCTTACCGCTGGGCGGCGCGCTCTTACTGTCGCTCTGTGGTGGCTGGCTGGGCGTGCGTTTGTTGAAAGGCAATGCGTTGTTCAGGACGTTTGACGCGACGTAAAACCGACCGGGCGCGATGATACTGCGCCCGGTCGTGAACAGATTTACAGCTTGGCTGCTGCCCAGCGAATACCGCTGGCATACCCGGCAGGTAACAGCGGCAACAAGGCCTGCAAGGCGGCAGCGAGACGGCTCTGGTCGCTGTCGGTCAGGTTGAGGTGACCGACTTTGCGTCCTTCACGCACCGCTTTGTCGTACCAGTGCAAATGCACCAGCGGCTGCTGGAGCCAGTCAGTATTTAACGCTGTGCCAATCAGGTTAACCATCACTGAGGGCGCAATGACCACGGGCTGTGGCAGAGCCAGACCCAGAATAGCGCGCAGGTGAAGTTCAAACTGACTGATTGAGGCCCCGTTCTGAGTCCAGTGCCCGCTGTTGTGAACGCGAGGCGCCAGTTCGTTAATCAGCAATCCCTGCGGCGTGACAAAGCATTCCATGGCCATGACGCCGACGTAGTTCAGCTCGTGCAGGATAGCGCTTAACATCGCCTCAGCCTGCTGTTGCTGCGCGGCATCTGCCTGCGGGAACGCAACGCTGGTACGCAGAATGCCTTCTTCATGCAGATTATGTGTCAGGGGATAAAATACGGTGCTGCCATCGTGGCCGCGCGCGCCGACCAGCGACACTTCCCCCGAGAAGTTAATGCCTTGTTCGACAATGCATTCACCGTAACAGTCGTCGGGTAACGTATCGGTTTCACCGGCACGTAACCGCCATTGACCACGACCGTCATAACCGCCCGTGCGGCGCTTAACAATAGCCAGTTCGCCCAACGTTTTGAAAACGTGCGGCCATTCACCTTTATCCGCCAGCAGTTGCCAGGGGGCAGTCGCCAGACTGAGCTGATCCAGCAGCTGTTTTTGCGTCAGACGGTCGGCCAGCCGCGGGAAAATATCGCGATTCACAAAGGCCGGGTGGCTCGCGAGTTCGCGCGTCAGTGCCGTCTCGGGCCAGCGTTCGATCTCAGCCGTAATCACGCTCCCGGCGATAGGCAGGGTAGCGGGGTCGGCATCCAGGCCAACCGGATGCACGGCAATGCCCATAGGCTCGCCCGCCTGACGTAACATACGGCCAAGCTGTCCGTTACCCAGTACGCAAACCGGCTTCATGCTTCCTCCCGCGGGTCCGGATTGTCCAGTACCTCATCGGTCTGTGACTGACGCCAGGCGGCCAGACGTGACGCCAGCGCGCTGTCATGAATCGCCAGAATCTGCGCCGCCAGCAGGGCTGCGTTAGCGGCGCCCGCTTTGCCAATGGCCAGCGTGCCGACCGGAATGCCGCGTGGCATTTGCACAATCGAGTAGAGGCTGTCGACGCCGCTCAGCGCGGCGCTCTGTACCGGCACACCGAGTACCGGCAGCAGGGTCTTGGCAGCCAGCATCCCTGGCAAATGCGCCGCGCCACCGGCACCGGCAATAATCACCTGAAAACCGTTGTCCGCTGCGGTTTCCGCAAAGCTAAACAGTTTATCCGGGGTACGGTGCGCTGACACCACTTCCACATGAAAGGGCACGTCCAGGCTGGTAAGGATTTCCGCAGCGAACTGCATGGTGGACCAGTCACTTTTGGAACCCATAACAACTGCGATGCGGGCCGGGGCGGCATTCGACGACATGCGGTCAACTCCTGTGAATAAAAACACACCTGACCAGGCGGACAGGTTTTGAAGGGCACAGAGAATACCATGAGAAAGGCGCAAGGAAAACGGTTGCGTCGGGCGGGTTAGCGTCAGACGATAAGCTGATCGCATCAGGAATGAATACGGCCTGAGTGAGACAACTCAGCTGACTGCAGGGCGGGGAAGGCAGGCGGCAGGGCGTGAACGCGTTTCACTATGCTGGCCTGCCGCCCGTTCGCACAGTACCCGGGTACCTTGCCGCCGCTCGACGGGCCTCAGCGCAGGTGTGCAACGCGATGTCACCGGACGACTAAAAATCGAAGCCGATGAGCTGGATGCCGTTTTCATCCAGTTGGATCATTGATCCCCGGCTGTGCCAGGCACCCAATACCGCGCGCTGTGCGGGGGCTCCGTTCAGCGACACATCATGGATGGCGGGGCGGTGCGTATGACCATGAATCAGTAAAGGCACCTGCTGACGTACCATCGCATCGACCACGGCCTGTTGATTGACATCCATAATCTCCAGCGTCTTATGCTGGTTGGCCTGTTTACTGTTGGCGCGCATCCGTGCCGCAATCCGTTTACGAATAAACAGCGGCAGCGTCAGGAACAGACGTTGAATCCAGGGATTATGCACTTTCGCCCGGAACTGCAGATAACCCGCATCGTCGGTGCACAACGTATCGCCATGCATAATCAGAAGTCGGTGACCATAAAGCGTCAGAACCTGCTCCTCGGGCAATAAGGTCATGCCGCTGGCGCGGGCAAAGCGTTTGCCGATCAGAAAATCGCGGTTGCCGTGAATAAAAAAGACCGGCACGGGCAGGGCATGAAGGGCGCTGGCAACCTGTTGATGCAGCGGATTCGGATCGTCATCACCGATCCAGGCTTCGAACAGATCGCCCAGAATATAAAGCGCGTCGCAGTGAGGCGCTTCGCGCTGCAAAAAATGCAGAAAACCGGCGGTAATCGCCGGTTCTTCCTGACACAGATGGAGATCTGCGATAAACAGCGTGCGCGACATTACTCGCTAACGGTCACTTTCTGAATGATGACGTCATCTTTCGGTACGTCCTGATGCATACCGCTGCGACCAGTTGAAACCGCTTTGATTTTCTCTACCACGTCCATCCCTTCAACCACTTCAGCAAATACACAGTAACCCCAGCCCTGCAGGCTTTCGTCACGGAAGTTCAGGAAGTCGTTGTCCGCCACGTTGATGAAGAACTGTGCGGTCGCAGAGTGCGGCGCAGAGGTACGGGCCATGGCCAGCGTGCCTTTGGTGTTTTTCAGACCGTTGTTGGCTTCGTTACGGATCTCTTCTTTAGTGGCTTTCTGCTTCATGCCAGGCTCAAAACCGCCGCCCTGAATCATAAAGCCGTTAATCACACGGTGGAAAATGGTGTTGTCGTAGAAACCTTCACGGCAGTAATCCAGGAAGTTCTTTACGGTTGCGGGCGCTTTGTCATCGAAGGTCTTGATCACGATATCGCCATGGTTAGTCTGGAAAGTTACCATTTTTTTCGTCCTGTAAAGGTTGTCGTCAGTAGCATAGGGTGTGCTTTTAAGCGCACACGCCTTTTTCTCGAACGTTCTTATATCATTATTTCCGATAATACGTCAGCCAGGCAGCGCAGTTGGCTTGCTTTGCGTCGCGTGACAGATAAAAATACGGCACAATAACAGGATACTCAAAACGGTGCGTTACGCACGCCTCACTACGGAAACCCCCAATGCTGAAGATTTACAACACCCTGAGTCGACAAAAAGAGGAATTCACCCCTATTCATGCTGGCAAAATCGGCATGTATGTCTGCGGCATCACGGTGTATGACCTCTGTCACATTGGGCACGGGCGCACGTTTGTGGCCTTCGACGTGGTCTCGCGCTATCTGCGCTACGTCGGTTATGACGTCAATTATGTGCGCAACATTACCGACATTGATGACAAAATCATCAAACGAGCTAACGAGAACGGCGAGAGCATCGAGACGCTGACCAACCGTATGATCGGCGAAATGCACAGCGACTTCGATGCGCTGGGGATTTTACCGCCGGATGTGGAGCCGCGTGCCACGCGCCATATTCCTGACATCATTGCGCTGGTGGAAACGCTGATTGCCCGCGGTCACGCCTATGTCGCGGATAACGGCGATGTCATGTTTGATGTCCTGAGCGATGTTGATTATGGCGCACTGTCGCGTCAGGATCTGGAGCAGCTACAGGCAGGTGCGCGTGTAGAGGTTGCCGACGTGAAACGTAACCCGATGGATTTCGTGCTGTGGAAAATGTCCAAAGCGGACGAACCTTCATGGCCATCGCCGTGGGGCAACGGTCGTCCGGGCTGGCACATTGAATGTTCGGCGATGAACTGCAAACAGCTGGGTGCGCACTTTGATATTCACGGTGGCGGTTCTGATCTGATGTTTCCCCATCATGAAAACGAAATCGCCCAGTCGACCTGTGCCCACGATGGTCCGTATGTGAATTACTGGATGCATTCCGGCATGGTGATGATTGACCGTGAAAAGATGTCGAAGTCACTGAACAACTTTTTCACCGTGCGTGATGTGCTGCGGCATTATGATGCCGAAACCGTGCGTTACTTTCTGATGTCGGGCCACTATCGCAGCCAGCTAAATTATGGTGAAGATAACCTGAACCAGGCACGCGCTGCGCTGGAACGCCTTTACACCGCGCTGCGTCATACTGACCGCACCGTAGCTGCCAGCGGTGGCGAGGCGTTCGAAGCCCGTTTCCGCGAAGCAATGAACGACGATTTCAACACGCCAGAAGCCTATTCGGTGCTGTTTGATATGGCGCGTGAAGTGAATCGTCTGAAAAGTGAAGACATGACGACCGCCAGTGCGCTGGCAGCAAAACTGCGTGAAATCGCCGATGTATTGGGGATTCTGCAACAGGAGCCGGAAGTGTTTTTGCAAAGCAGTGCCCAAGGCAATGACGATGAAGTGGCTGAAATTGAACACTGGGTCAAAGCCCGCGCCGATGCGCGTGCGGCGAAAGACTGGGCGCAGGCGGATGTGGCACGCGATAAGCTCAATGCGCTTGGCGTGATTGTGGAAGACGGACCGCAGGGTTCCACCTGGCGACGTAAATAACACGCAACACAGGAGAGGGCGAGCAATCGCCCTTTTTTGTCGATGACGATAAAGCAGATTCACATTCGCGGTTTCCGTTCGGTACGCGATCTCACGCTTCCGCTGCACCCGCTCAACGTGGTGAGCGGTCCCAACGGCTGTGGTAAATCCAATCTTTATAAAGCGGTGCGGCTGCTGCACGAGGCGGCTAACGGACGGCTTGCTCTGGCGCTGGCCGAAGAGGGCGGGGTGCAAAAAGTGATGTGGGCGGGCGGATTGCGCCGTGGCGACCGCCGACATGATCCTAAGCGGCTCATCCTGGCCGTGACGATGGATGATATGGATTACCAGCTGGAAACCGGTTTTCCTGAACCGCTATCAACCAGCCTGTTTAACCTGGATCCGCTGGTTAAAGAAGAACGCATCTGGCTGAGTGGCCAGCAGCGCCGACCGTCTTCCTGCATTATGCAGCGCACTAATCAGACCGCCTTTCTGCATAACATCGACGGGGAGCGCGTCAGTTATGCTGGCGTACTGCATCCTGAAGAATCCCTGTTTGGACAACTGGGTGAGCCGCACCGCTATCCCGAACTTTCCCGGATGCGTGAACGCCTGAAAGCATGGCGCTTTTATCATGAGTTTGCCGTCTGGCCAGGTTCACCGATTCGTTCGCCGCAGATTGGCGTGCGCGCACCCGTTCTGGCCCATGATGGCAGTAATCTTGCCGCAGCATGGGCAACGATAGTGGAACGTGGGCATCATGAACTGTTGTATAAAGTGATGAAAACAGCCTTCCCGAACACTGAGTTTCAGGTGGATGTGCAGAACGGACGTTTTCAGATGCTGATGCAGCGCCAGGGCATTTTGCGCCTGCTGGAAAGCGCCGAATTTTCCGATGGTACGCTGCGCTTCCTATGCCTGGTCGTGGCGCTGCTCAGCCCGCGCCCGCCTGCCTTTATGGCGCTGAACGAGCCTGAAAACAGCCTGCATGAGGATTTACTGCCTGCCCTTGCCGCCCTGATTGCCGAGGCCAGTCAGTTCAGTCAGTTATGGATCACCAGCCATTCGCCCCGGCTGGCGACGCTGATTGCACAACATGCAGAGGTCAGTCACATTGCGCTGGAGCAGGTTAACGGTGAGACGCGGATAGTGGGAGAGGCGCGGATTTAAGGTGCCCCGCCTGGGGCACCAGCGGATCAGGCAACAACGGTAACGCGCTGCCCGGCAAACTCGACCGTTTGCCCCTGAAAGATTTTGCAGCGCTTACGGGTTTCGACTTCGCCGTCGACCCGCACCTCGCCGTCACCGATCGCCACTTTAGCCTGTGCACCGCTTTCTACCCAGCCTTCAAGTTTCAGCAGATCGCAGAGATCAACGTGGGGAAATTTGCCCAAAGAAAACGTAGCCATTATGCCTGCTCCCCATCATGAAACGCTTCGCATGCCTGCAAGGTATTTTGAATAAGTGTCGCCACGGTCATTGGCCCTACGCCACCCGGAACCGGGGTGATATAAGAAGCACGTTCAAAGGCAGCCTCATAATCCACATCCCCGACCACTTTGCCGCTTTCAAGACGGTTAATACCGACATCGATGACGATTGCGCCCGGTTTAATCCAGTCGCCCGGAATAAAATGGGGTTTACCGACCGCGACAATCAGCAGATCGGCGTGTTCAACATGGTGGCGCAGATCGCGGGTAAAACGGTGCGTGACGGTGGTTGTGCAGCCGGCTAACAGCAGTTCCATGCTCATGGGACGGCCCACAATGTTTGATGCACCGACAACCACCGCATTGAGCCCGTAAGCATCAATGTTGTAGCGCTCCAGCAGTGTCACAATGCCGCGCGGGGTGCACGGGCGCAGTTTTGGCGCACGCTGGCACAGGCGACCAACGTTATAGGGATGGAAACCATCAACATCTTTATCGGGCGTGATGCGCTCAAGCACTTTGACGTTATCAATGCCGGCTGGCAAAGGCAGCTGCACCAGAATGCCATCGATCGTGTTGTCGCTGTTCAGAGTATCAATCAGCTGCAGCAATTCCGCTTCACTGGTGGTGTCGGGCAGATCGTAAGAGCGGGAGATAAAGCCGACTTCTTCACAGGCGCGGCGTTTGCTGCCGACATAAATCTGTGAGGCAGGGTTCTCACCTACCAAAACTACGGCCAGACCCGGTGCACGTTTACCGGCGGCCAGGCGTTGTTTCACTTTTTCTGCAACCTCAAGCCGTACCTGCTGCGCAATCGTTTTACCGTCAATAATTTTTGCTGCCATCAGAGCGTAAATCCACTGTGTTGAGTTTGAATCGGGAATGGCGCCTATTTTGTCAGAAGCACGTCCGGCTGTCAGGTAGAGATTCTGACCACAGTGTGGTTACCGACATTTCGCCGTGACGAAAGTATGGGTTAACGCTTATGATGCCAGACAGAGAAATGAAGGGAAGACGTAATGATTTGGTTAATAATCGCCACTTTAGTTGTCGTGTTTGTTATAGGCTTCCAGCTGCTGACCGCCGGTTCGCGCCATGCCGCGCAGGCGCTCAGTAAGCGTCTACAACTCCCGCCGGTTCATATCGAATCCATGCTTTCCCTGATGGGAAAGGAGGCGGCAAAAGAGTTTACCGACTACATCAGCGATGATAATGAAGCACATCTGAATAATGGTGCGGCAGTGCTGGTAATCTGGCAGGTGATGATTGTCGATGGCAGCGATGAAAATCTCTGGCGCTGGCACGGCGCACTCAGCCGGGCAGGCTTTACCGCGACGATTTCCCGCCAGCAGTTGTTGCTGGCGTTGGGCTTTTTGCGCCAGCTGGAACCGGATAGTCATGAGCTTAATGCGCTACGCGAGCAGTATAATACGCGCGTGACTCAGCAAGGCGTTGAGCTGGAAGGTGAAACCGCCGAGGTGAGTAACCTGGTGTCGCTGAGCGCCTGGCGAGACAAACATTAGCGAAAATTGGTCATTACCTGGGCACTCACCGCGTCGGCGCGGCAAAAACGTTGACGTAACAGCGTTCAACCGTATAATTCGACCCAACCTCTCCGCGCCCTTAGCTCAGCTGGATAGAGCACCGGCCTTCTAAGCCGTAGGTCACAGGTTCGAATCCTGTAGGGCGCGCCAATTAAATCAGAGGCTTACCCGCATTTCTGCGGGTGTTATTGAAAGTCGCAGGTGTTCTAACGGGTGTCTTTAGCGACATTGCTGCTTAACCCAATCCTCGTACACACTTTCCGGCCAACCCAAAAATGCACCACTACGGCTTTTCTGAGGCGCTGGAAACTCTCCCTTCTTCGACCACATGCGCCAAAGCGTTGGATGGCTTTTGCCTGTGAGGCTGCAGATCTCCTTTAGTCCAATATATCGAGTAGCCATTACACTACTCCCTTTATCATTAAATTAATCACTTCAGTATGAATGGCGGCTTGCAGACGCAAGTCAGGCCACAACTCTTTCTCGCATTTTGCTTTCTCAATGATCCCCATAATACGCACGGCTGTTTCCAGTGCCAGATTGTTACAATCAAAGCTGGTGGTCGTGAGCACTATTCCCCGATTGGCTCCCCGCTTTACCTTCAGTCTTCCTTTTTGCTGCAAAGCGTTGACGTGAATCTGCGCTGAGTTAGGCGACCTCCACCCCATACCTTCCGCAATCTCAGCAATGGTTGGCGACAGACCGTTTTCCCGGATATAGCCCCGGATGAAATCCAGCGTGCGCTGCTGCGTGTCAGTCAGTTGTTCCACTGCTCATCTCCTCAGCTTCGCCATGCCGGCTGAACTTGACCTGTTGCAGCTCGGTCACCTGAACCTTAAAAACCACGAAATCCTTGCTGTCTGACAAAAACTTGCAGCGCTTAATGACATTCTCAGCGTCAACAAACAGTCCGACAGGAACGTCAGTTGGCTTATAAATCAATGAGTACATTTCCATTACTGGCTCCTCTGCATTCACAGAACACTTCAAGCATGCGCCTGACTATCTCCCGGCAATAAAACCCATCCTGATCGCGTGTCAGGTCATAGCGCCTTCCGTACCTGCGGCGCATCATCATTTCAAAGGATTTGTTCATCACACCGCCCCTATCGCCTGCTGAATCACGCGATGCCCGCGCTGGCGTGCCTTTTTCTTTGGCTCAACGCGTACCGGTGCCACCTGTGGCCGCGCGGGTTCTGGTTCGCGCATTCCGGTGCTGCGCCGGTAGTTCTTGCGCATATCCCAGACCAGCCAGTTCGTGTAATCGCGCCCGTCATCGATTTTGACGCTGGCTTTCACCAGCTCGTCGTTGAGGTCTGCCATGCTGTGCTCAGTCATTGGCCGACTCCCGCGCTGCAGCTTCGTATGCCCGCAAACTACGATTTACCGGACCGCAGATAACCGTCTTTCGAATAAAAATGCCTGACGTGCTGGCCCGTACATCAGCAGAGAGCAGGGCAGCGTCAACCGCCCGCTGGTGCCTGCGATACTCAAACAGGCTGCTGGTGATAGTCAGCGTGGCCGTGGCTCCGTTGTCTCTGAAATCAAACTTCATCCGATCATCCCCTTGAGCCAATGGCTAAAACCAATGAAGCAGAAGAAACCTGCTGTTAATCCCAGCCCCGCGAGGCTGGAAAAGAACAGGGTGAACATGACCAGCTCAGCAACTTTTTTCATTGGTGGCGGCCTTTTCATTGTCGTGAGCAGTCATTTCTGCACCAATAATTTGGTTGGTTGAGTGCTCCAGCCGCTCGAATGTATCCTCTGTCATCGGCATGATGATGAGTTGCGGATTTCCGTACAGATAGTTAATGGATTTATCAAACAACACCTGTAGCGGCTTGCCTTTACCCCGCGACACAAACTTAACCGGGATAAAATTTGTGTCGCGGCTGAACATCATGTAAGGCAACGCAAGATACTTTGCCTGGAGAATCGGTAGCGTGTCGCAGGACTCTGGTTCACCGGCGATCAGTTTGCTGAGGTCTGGATACTTACTTTCGAGGAATTCAACCTCGTTGTGTCCGACCCAGCTTGAGTCTTCGGCCATATGCGAGGCAATCCACTGCTCATTGACCAACTGGATAAGCGTTCCTTCTGCGTTGCCGGGGATGTCACCGTGAATAATGAACACGCCTTTAACATCTGCCACGCAACCATGCTCCATCGATACAAACGCATGGCCGTTACACGCCTGAATGTGCGTGCCGGTAATGTTGACGCCCTGAAGGTAGCAGCGTTCTTCGCTCTGGTCAGCCACGCAGCACAGCGCGGCTCGAAGGAAGTCGGTATGGATGAACATTAGATACCCTCCCAGTTAAGTACTTGGAAAATATTCAGCTTCGGGTGAAGCCAGCGGGTACCTTTCTTTTCTGCCTCAGACATAACCCGACGAAGAGCTGAAATGAAAGGCTCATACTTCACAATGCCACGGGTACCCAGAACTCCATCGGGAGTGAGGAATTTATGGGTGTCTGTTGGCACCCCGTATGCAGCAGCCAGTGTTTTGCATTTAAGCGGACTCATGCCAAACCGGGCTTTGAGGTCTGAATAGCCAATCCACCCAGGAGGGAGGGAGCCACGCTTAATATTTTCGACAGTCTCAGCAACTTCATCCACCTTGCTTTCCACCGTATTAAGACGGCGCTCCTGCTCGACATTAGCCAGTGCCATAGCAGCAATGATCTCGTTTTGGGTTTTTGGTGCCTGCGTAAGCGTCACATTTAAACCGTCTGTGCAGCGGGCTCCGGTTCCGGGAAAATAGTGTCCATCATTTTTTAATGGACACTATCGCGTGAAACACCGGACATGGCTCCTTGAGGCGCTTCGCCTCCATT
>NZ_VZPF01000007.1 GCF_008801695.1 Pantoea stewartii subsp. stewartii | reverse complement strand
ACCAATCGATGAGCGGGCACAGCAGAGTGTTCTGGCAACATGACTGACGGTGTCACCACGATGCAGCATCAGCATGGCGGTGAGCCGCCGGGCGTGGTTTTTGTCCTTTGTTTTATGGATAGTTTTCTGCATCAGGCGTCGTTCGGTTCTGGGTATTGGTGCTATGATCGACATTGCTCAGTCCGGCTGGTGATTTGGGATATTCAGCGATTGATCAGATCGCATAAACCGGACTGAGTTCCCTCTAAGGGATCTACTATTCCGAGCAGTTATTTAGTCGTTCAGCGATGGTCTGCGCATCATGGTTGCCCAGTACCACAGCATGCGGATGCTGTAACCGGGCAAACACCGGCAGTATGGCGGCATAGCTTTGCCAGTGGCGATCCACCAGATCGCCCAGCGTCACCACAAAATCCAGCGGCTCCGCGTTGAATGCCTTGATGGCCTGGCTGAGTTTATTAAGGCCATTGCGGTAGTAAAGATTGTTGCTGATATCCGGGTCCACATCAGCATACTGAGGATCGGCAAGCAGACCAAAACGGATGCCATTATCTCTGACGGGCAACGCACGTAACGATGGCGGCTGATACAGCGACGCAATAGCCGCCAGCAAGGTACGTTGTGACGGGCTGAGAGTGTGCGGCGTTAACATGTTATTTTCCTTACCGAATGCCTGCGCGCATAAATGACTGGATAAACTGGCGCTGGAACACCAGAAACAACAGCAACAGCGGCAGCGTTGTCATGATCGTTGCCGCCCCAATCAGTGCCCATTGCACGCCCTGCTCCGGTGCCGAAAATAACTGCAGTCCTACCGTCAACGGACGGACTTTTACAGAATCCGTAATAACCAGCGGCCACAGAAAATCATTCCAGTGGAAACTAATGGAGACCAGTGCAAAAGCGATATAGATTGGCCTGGCCAGCGGAATATAGATTTTGCGCAGGATATAAAACCGACTGGCGCCCTCTACAATGGTCGCTTCTTCCAGCACCACAGGGATGCTTTTAAAGGTCTGGCGCAGCAAGAAAATCGCAAATGCTGAAGCAAAATACGGCAAGGCAATGCCGGTCAACGTATCGCGCAAGCCCAGCGCACCAATGGTTTTGTAATTATTCAGGATCAGGACATCCGGGCTTATCATCAGCTGTAACAGGATAAGCGCGAACAGAAAACCCGAATATTTCAGGCGAAACCTGACCAGCGCGTACGCCGCCATCGTGGCCAGGATAAGCTGACACACCACAATCATGACCACCAGCATTATGGTATTCAGGAAATAGCGGCCAAAGGGCGCGGCGTGCCAGGCATCCGTGAAATTTTGTAGCGTCAGGGGTGCCCACAGCGAGAAGCTTCCCTGATCGGCCGCCGGGTGAACCGCTACCCACAACGCCACCAGTATCGGTAACAACCACAGCAGCGCCGCCAGCCAGATAACCATATTCAGACACAGTCGGCCCGCAGAGAATTCAGGCTTCATTGATAGTGCGCTCGCTTATCCAACAGGGAAAATTTCAGCACCGCAATCAGGGCTAAAATCAGCAGCAATACGACGGTCATCGCCGCTGCCGCAGGGAGATCCCAGTAGCTGAATGCCGTACGGTAGATATAAAACAGCAACAGGCTGCTGCTGTTGTCCGGGCCACCGTTGGTCATCGCAATCACCTGATCGACGATACGAAATGCATTCATTGAGGCATTAATCAGCACGAACAACGTCGTCGGCATCAGTAACGGCCACTGGACGCGGCGAAAAAAATACCCCTTTGACGCCCCTTCGATTTGTGCTGCTTCGCTGAGGCGCGGATCGATCTGCTGTAACGCAGCCAGATAAAAAATCATAAAAAAACCAGCCTCGCGCCAGACAGAAACGGCCATCAGGCACCCGAGCGTCGTGCCGGGTTCGCCGAGCCAGTTAACCGGTGCGACAGAAAACAGCGCAAGCAGCTTATTCAGAAGTCCCAGCTGTGGTGTGTAGAAAAACAGCCACAGATTGGCGATGGCTATCATCGGCAGCAGAGAGGGAATAAAGAAGGCTGCACGCACAGCGGCGTTACCCGCCAGCCGTCGGTTAACGGCCAGGGCCATCAGTAACGCCAGGGAAACCGCAAGCGGTATAGTGATCAAGGCATACAACAGGTTATTCCACAGCGACCGGATAAACACATCATCATCCAGCAGCGCAGCGTAGTTATCCAGCCCAACAAAGTGGGCCGGATGACCTGCACGGGCAGCGCTGAACAGGCTTTCCCACACCGTTGCCAGCGCAGGATAATGGGTAAACAGCAGCAGAAAACCCAGCGCCGGTAAAATCAGCAAATAGCCACACAGCTGAAGTGAACCGCGCCGCACACGCGGTGCGGGCGTTGCTGTTGCCGCCATGTTCATCGCCATCCCCTTACTGATAGGCCTTCAGTAAACGATCGGCCTGCTTCTGTGCCGCTTCCAGTGCCTCAGCCGGGGTTTTAGACTGCGTCACCGCCGCCTCAATGGCATGGTTCAGGGCTTCCTGTATCTGCACACTGTTGTAGGTAGAGAGTTCAGGCTGGGCATATTTCAGTTGTTCACGAGCGACCAGCGCCTGAGGAACCTGCTTCACATAGTCTTGCATCGCTGGCGTTTCCCATGCTGCCGGGGAGGTAGCGACATAGCCTGTCGCAATACTCCAGCGCGCCGCCTGCTCTGGCGCGGTGACCCAACGGATAAATTCCATGGCGGCTTTTTGCTGTTCCGGTGAAGCACTTTTGAAAACATAGAGATTACCGCCGCCCGTTGGGCTGCCGCGCTGTGTTTTTTCAGGCAACATGGCAACACCAAACGGGAATTTGGCATTTTTGCGCACCACGCTCAGGTTGCCGGTGGTGGTAACCATCATGGCCGTTTTACCACTGAGGAAATCCTGTGGCGTCGTGCCCCAGGCAATCGCGCCTTTCGGGGAAACGCCCGCCTTCTGGCCTAAATCGGTCAGCCATTGCAGCGTTTCGACATTGTTGGGCGTATTAAAATAGACCGC
This sequence comes from Pantoea stewartii subsp. stewartii, assembly GCF_008801695.1. GTDB lineage: Bacteria > Pseudomonadota > Gammaproteobacteria > Enterobacterales > Enterobacteriaceae > Pantoea > Pantoea stewartii. Next base: position 76,331 of record NZ_VZPF01000007.1, on the reverse strand, counting down.
CGTGCCCTTGCCGTTATCCAGATGCGCACCGTTCGTGGCCGCAAAGCCCTGGAAAACCCAGTAACCATTGGGCGTCGTCGGGATTTCGATGCCCCACTGACTGACGTTATCGCCGTCTTTCACGACCAGTTTTTTACCGAAATCCACCACCTGCTGCCAGTTCGCAGGCGCTGTATCAGCAGCCAGACCCGCTTTTTCAAAGCGCCTGTTTATTCCAGTACAGCACCACCGTCGAGCGCTGAAAAGGCACGCCCCAGACTTTGCCGTTGATGTGGCGCAAAAAAGCGGGGTAAAAGCTGTCGATCCATTTTTTACCGGCGTCATCCTGAGCCAGATCGCTGGCCGCCACAATAGCCCCTGCATCCATCAGAGAGTAGGCTTCGATATCACCAATGACCGCCATTTGCGGCGCATTCCCGCCACGAAAGGCGGTTAAGGCTTTCGTAACCGTTGTGGCGTAGTCACCGGTATAAACAGGCTGAATGCTGACCTCAGGATGAATTTTTTCGAAATCGGCCACCAGCGCTTCCACGGTATGGCTGATCGCCCCACCGACCGCGATAGGGTAATACATTTGCAGTTTGACCGGCTCGGCGGCAAAGACTGCCGTGCTCGTCGCGATAAGTAAGGCTGAAAGCAAACGTGACAGACGAATGGCTGGCATGATTTTCCCTTAGGTAAAAGTTAAACGGCGTATTGTTTGAAAGAGGCAGACATCTGCTGTTCAGCGTGTAAACAGCGTTTACCGCTCGCAGTGGAAAACAGGTATTGCTTATCGACAGGCCATTGCAACCCGGTCAGATGACCTTCGTTAAAACGTTTCATGCCCGGCACGGTAACGGTTAAAACGGCCTGGCTGCCTGTTAGCTGACAGACTACTAACGTATCTGCGCCCATGTATTCGTAGTTCACGACGTTGGCAGTCAACCCCGCACTGTGAGGATCAATGAACTGGATATCTTCCGCCCTGATCCCCAGACTGAGCGCCGTCTCAGACGACTCGCTGACCACAGGCTGAGTGGGCTGGCTCAAAAAGTGCCTGCCGTTGACAGAGGTCAGCGGCAGAATATTCATGGGCGGCGCACCGATAAACTGCGCCGCAAAAATACTGGCCGGATTGTTATACAGGTTGTCTGGCGTATCATGCTGCTCAATCCGGCCGTCATTTAGCAGAATGATGCGGTCAGCCATGCTCATCGCTTCCGTCTGATCGTGGGTGACATAGAGCATCGTCAGGCCCAGCGCTCTCTGCAGCGCACGAATTTCGCGACGCATACTTTGGCGCAGCTTCGCGTCCAGGTTAGAAAGGGGTTCATCCATCAGGCATAAGGTGTTGTTGGCAATCACGGCACGTCCGAGTGCAACGCGCTGTTGTTGGCCGCCCGAAAGCTGTGCAGGTAACCGATCCAGCAACGTCTCCAGTTCCATTAATTTGCTGACGCGGCTCAGGCGGCCAGCAAATGTCTGCCTGTCCTCGCCGCGCGCTTTTAAACCAAACAGCAAATTTTCGCGAACGCTGAGATGCGGAAACAGCGCATACGACTGAAAAACCATCGAAAGTTTGCGCTCTGATGGCGGCAGGTGCGTGATATCGCGATGACTGAAACTGACCGTTCCCTCATCCGCGGTTTCCAGTCCGGCGATCGTCCGAAGCAGCGTCGACTTACCGCAGCCTGACGGACCTAACAGCGCTACAAAGGTTCCTTCTTCCGCTTCGAAACAAATGTTATCCAGAGCAGTTTTTTCGCCCCAGCGTTTAGTGATGTTGTGAAGCGCCAAATGGCTCATAGCTTCGCCGCTCTGCCAATGAGAATGGCAGTAAGCTAGCGGAGCAAAATGAAAGATTTATGGCTGAAAAGTGTCAGCAGAATGACAGAACGTGATGTGATTATGGCGGCTAACGGTTCTGCAAGGTGCAGAGACGGTTAAGCGTTGTGCCGACAGGCTATCGACGCCCTTCGTGTCGTGCTGCTGACAGGACCTGATCTGATTCGTTTGAAGGCAGTTAACCTGTTTTGGTGGGTGAAAGCCAGTACGGTTAAAGAGCACAGCGCACTCTTTTGTTATCCTCACGACACGATTTTTAAAGGATGATGTCAGGAGAGATGATGAGCGAGATAATTAACCTGTTTACCCGTCACAAAAGCGAACGCAGCTTCACCGATCAGCCGGTCGATGATGCCATTCTGGATCGCATAATCAGCACTGCTTATCGCGCGCCTACCTCCGTAAACTCACAGCAGGTTTCTCTGGTGGTGACACGCGATCCGGCTAAACGCCAGACTATCTCGCAAATCGCGGGCGGCCAACCGTGGATCGCTAAAGCCCCTGTCTTTATCACTGTGGTGCTGGATATGCATAAATCACGGATGGCGATGGCCGCCGTAGGCAAAGAGCAAATTGCCCAGCAAAGCATTGAAAGTATTGTTTCTGGCTCGACGGATGTGGGTATTGCCCTGGGAAGCATCATGGCTGCAGCCCGTTCAGAAGGACTGGGCATTGTGCCGATTGGTGGTATCCGCCGCGATCCTGACGCCATGATCGAACTACTTAACCTGCCAGAATATACCTTCCCGGTCGCAGGTGTGGTTATCGGCTATGTTGATCAACCCGCGTTTCAGAAGCCACGCCTGCCAATGCAGACTTTCCGTCATGAGGAAAGCTACCATACCGAAGGCCTGGAACAACAGATTGCCCACTATAACGCCGAGATGGTGCAGCACTGGAAAGATACAGGCCGCGCCGACGGCGAAAGCTGGAGTGACAGCGTGAGTGGCTATTACCAACACATCTATTTCCCCAAAGTCCTGCCTGCACTGCATAAGCAAGGCTTCGGTAGCGACAAGTAAGACACCACTGCCCGGTGCTGATCCGGGCAGCGGCACTGAATGGCGAGACGTTACAGACTAGCACCGTTTCGCCCTTCGTGTTTTGTCCGGTACAAGGCATCATCCGCACGCTTGATCAGTGATTCTGCATGCTCTGGCCCTTCACCAGCCTCCGTAGCCGCCACCCCCGCACTGAGCGTAACGCAACCCGTTGTGAGCCCCGTTGAGACATGAGGTATGGCCCATTGTCTGACGGTCTCGACCACACTTAAGGCAACGGTCAACGCATCCCGGGCCGACGTATCGGCCAATACAATCGCAAATTCTTCGCCGCCATAACGGGCCGCGATATCCGTGCGACGTTGGGCAAACGTTTTCAGTATCTGGGCGACCTGCTGTAAGCATTCGTCACCTGACACATGGCCATAAGTATCGTTGTAGCGTTTAAAATAGTCGATATCGAAAAGGATCAGCGACACCGGCCCGCCGCTGCTGCGCGCATGGAGCAGGCTTTTTTTCAGGAATTGATCGAAATAGCGACGATTTGCCAGCCCTGTAAGCCCGTCCGCGTTTGCCAGACTCTTCAGCGACTGATTCGCGGCGGTGAGCTCATCGCGAAGATGCGTCAGTTCAAGTTGATAACGCAGGCTGCGCCTGGCTTCATTCCGGATAAATATCCAGAGCAGAATAATGCCCACCAGCAATACAAGGCTCAGTAAAACCCCCTGCACGCGGCTTTGCATCCACTCTAAAAAAAGCCGTTTGGTATCAAATCCCGCAGTCACAACTACCGGATAACGGCTGGAGCTGACAAAACCAAATATTCGCTTTTCGCCATCCAGTTCGGCTTTCCACTGGCCGCTTCCGCGCTCGGCATTGGCTAATAACTGATGGAAAAGTGGACTGGAGGAGAGGTTTTTGCCGATATAGCTGTCTGGCAAAGGGCGCGCATACAGCACCGTACTGTCTGCCAGCATAAGCACCAGTAAATCCTGCGGGCCGATAACAAAGTTATCGTAATAATGGCGGAAATAATCAATGCTAATCGTGGCGAGCAGCACACCTTTGAAGCCGCCATAGTCGTCATTAATCCGTAAGGATACCGGGATGACATAGCGTCCCGAGCTGCGGCTGCGGAGCGCCGGACCGACATGCACGCTGCTACGAAGATTATGTTGATGGAAAATAAAATACTCCCGGTCAGCATTGTTATTTCCTTTGGGCATCTCAGTAAGCGAACTGGCTATCCATCGCCCTTGTGAGTCAAAGTAAAACATGTCCTCCAGTTGAGGAAGGCGACTTTGTAAGGTGCGCATGATGTTATTGACTTCCGCCACGTCAATATCCGTTCCGGGCTGGGACTGAATAACGCGCTGTACCTCGCGCAGAGAAAGTTCGATTTGCAAAAAGGTATCTTCTGCCTGACGGGCCTGTGCGACAGAGAGATCAATCGCACGCTCCTCGGTTGACCGGACGGTTCTCTGCCAGTCCATGTGCAGCGTCCAGGCATTAACCACAATCACGCCCAGCGTCAGTAAACTACAGGCCAGTGTTATGCTTCTGAGCAGCGGGGAAAGGCGCATCATTGCAGCATCTTTTTTACGACGTAATTCCATGCCGGTTTACCGTTTTTTCGCTATGGGATACCGCAACATATCAGAAATAACATGTTAACAATGACAACCACACAGGCCATTTCTGCCAACTGTGTTTAGTGTAGATGACGGTTACGCTTTCACGCGCATGCTGTGCATGTCAGCGAGAGGAAAGAGAATCTTCTCCGGCGGTGGAAGCATAATGCGGCAGGGCGAGTGAGCTGATTATCAGGTTTCCCCTCTGCCCTCAGAGACAGAGGGGAAGATGCCTTAACGTCGACGACGCCACCACCAAAACAGCCCCCCAATGACCACCAGCACGCCTGCGACCATCGCCCCCCGGACCAACGGCAGCAGCAGTGAAGGCTCACCGCCCTGACGCAATGCTTTCACGCGCGCCGGAGTGATGCGCACTGCACTGTTGCCGATGTCCTGCATCACGTAGTTCGTGACATCGGCAATTTGTGTGTCATTTAAGGTCTTGGCAAAACTGAGCATGCCCTGCCCTTTTGCAGGCCAGACACCGTCCAGTATGACCATCGCCACGTTATCCGCATTGGGTTTCTCCAGTACCGGATGTTTGGTTAAGGCAGGCAGGCCGTTAAGTCCCTGTCCTTCCAGGTTATGGCAGGATGCGCAGTTATTACGGTAAATCTGCTCGCCGTCCGTCATATCCGATAACATATCAGGTGTATCGTCCCCGGTGACGGGCGTCAGACCGACAGTGGGCTCCTCGCTGTCGGCATCGGCATCCGTGCTGTCGTCTTCGTGATCGACAGCAGGCAACAGGTAGGTCGCGATAGCGGCCCGATCGTCCGGCGTCATCCGCGAAAAACTTTTGTCGATGGCTTCCAGCATCGGACCGGCCGCCGTTGCACCATTATCGGCGTGACCGCTGGCGAGATAGGCTGCCAGCGACTCGCGTGACCACTGATCGTCACTTTGTAACGCAGCAGACGTAATCGCTGGCGCATACCAGGTCCCGAGAGAAGCGCCCTGTAACGATTTATCCGACTCCTCCGCCATCAGGAAATTACGTGGCGTATGGCAGGTGCTGCAGTGGGTTAACCCTTCCACCAGATACGCGCCGCGATTCCATTCAGCAGACTGGCTGGGATCGGGAGTAAAAGGCTTGCCGTCAAGGAACAGAAGATTCCACGCCGCCATGCTGAAGCGGAGATTAAACGGAAACGGCAACGCCGTTTTTTCTGGCTGTGTATCATCTGCTTTTACACCGTACATAAAATAGGCATAAAGCGCGGAGATATCGCTGTCGTTAATCCGGGCATAGGCGGTATACGGCATGGCCGGATAAAGATGGCTGCCATCCGCGCGAATGCCCTTGCGTAAGGCATCGGCAAACTCACCGTCCCTGAACTGCCCGATTGAGCACGGGCTGACGGGGCCGCGTCCGGGCCAGATTTCTTCATCCACATCAAACGTGACGCCAATCGCGGGGTGATCGCAGAGGTTACGGCCCACAGTGTCCCGGGCATTGCCGATGCCCTGTGGGAATCTCTCGCTGGTGGACATCAGCAGCAGCTTAGGCGTTTCAATCGCATTGGCCGCCAGAACAAATGTCTGCGCCGTCACGCGATGGCGGGTTTTATTCCAGTCATAATAGTTTGCGGCCACAATCCGCCCCTGCGCATCGTGCTCAAGTTGATAAACGACAGCTTCAGTGATTACCTGTACGCCGCTGTCTTCCGCCTGCTGAGCGGCCAGGCCACCGTGATACTGCGCGTCAATGGGGCACACGGGCATGCAGTTATTGTTTCCACAGCAGGCCGGTCGGCCATCGTAACTTCGGCTGTTGCGGCCGGTACTGTCATCCAGTACGGTGAAGTCTGGCGCGAGTCGGGCCGTGACACGTTGCTGCAACCAGGAGGCTGGCACCCGTTCCATCGGAAACGGCTTACTGCGAGGCGAGCCGTTGTCCGGCGATCCGCCGACGCCAGCGATGACTTCGGCTTCATAGTAATAAGGTTCCAGATCCTGATAGCTAATCGGCCAGTCTTTTCCCACGCCATACAGCGAATGTTGCTGAAAATCATTCGGGACAAAGCGCCACAACTGAGCCGCCCAGTGCCAGCTGGTGCCGCCAAAAATACGAATATATTGCGCATTAAATGCCTGAGGACCCAGTTGCTGCAGATAATCATTGGGTTCTGGGGTATAGCGCGGTTGGGGTGCCATCGGTGAAAAGGGGTACGGTGACATAAAGTCAGACTTAAAGGCAGAACTGCGGAAGCGCTCCACCAGTTCTCCACGGCTGACCTTAGGTCCGGATTCAAGCAGGATAACGGACTTTCCGGCTTTCGCCAGACGCGTCGCCAGTAACGCGCCATTCACGCCTGCACCGATAACGACCACATCAGCCGAATTATTCTTCTTCATGGATAACATTACTCTTGAAAAGAGTCACGGTTGGCTCGCCCAACTGCCACAAACGCCATAGGAGAAGCTCGGTGGAACCAGTTTGTCGTTAACGACCCGATTCGCAAGCGTGTTGATATAGGTGATATAGCGCGCATTTTTGCCTTTGCCGACAATGCCGGTATACCAGCTGCTCAGAATCGCCCCGGCCAGCCTGGCGCTTGCCGCCTCAGTTTCAGCAAACTGCAGGCGTGCCTGTTGTAACAGGTCGGGCTGATGCGTTAACAGGTTGCTGAGATGAAAAAGTGCCGCGCTGAAGTTTTTCTGCGTCTGACTGAACGCATCAAACAGCGCACTGCCTACCGTGTCATTGAGCTCATTCTGTTGTGTCAGTTGCTGTGAAACCTGCATAAACACATCAAGGGCATCTGCCTGCATGTTCGGTTGCGCGGCGTTGAGAGGCGCCAAAGGGAACAGATGGCCGGTCGCACTGGCCACAGCGACAAGCCCAACCATCTTCAGCACGCGTCGGCGTGAATAGTGATTCATCATATTATCCAGGCTTTGTTGAATAATAGGTAATCATTCTGTTTTGTCTGCACTGTTTTGGTAGAAAACGCTGATGCCAGACAGAACACCGTCATACGCAAGCATGTAATGCATTGATTTTATGTTATCTGAAACAACCGTTTTCATAGTACCACAGCATAAAATCCATTTATTCAACAAAGCCTATTATCCAGTCAAAAAGCTGCCTTTCTCTGGCAGCAAATCCTTCTTTGGCATACGAATAGTGTGTTGCCAGAATGCATCGCGTCCTGGATGCTTTGCCTTACGTCATCGCTAAACTTGACGAAGTGATGACTGCGACGACCTGCTCTGATTAACTTTATCGACAAGCCAGCCACTGTCCTTTACGTTACGCATGCAAGAAATCTTTTACCTGTTAGCGGCAAACCCAGCATGATGTTTTGTGATCCTCCAACAGCGCCTGGACAGCGTTATCCTGTTGGCAGTCGTTAAACCAGATGGTTATTTGGGTTATGAATATATTAAATGGATAGTAAACAAATTTGATACGAAGCGGTACTGACCGTTGAGACGGGTGAGGTGTGTGAACCTGTTACGTCAGGCTGTCCTGCGCGTTGTGCCGGCGGCAAGCTGATCTCTTTTTCCAGTCGGTTATTTAGCCGGCCAGACAAGGCTTTATTTTTGTGTGAGAATCCCGGCAGGAAACATGCCAGGCTCAGCAAAATGATCGGGCAACCGACGCCCGTCCAGAACGCAATTGCCAGCAACACGATGGCGGCACCGCTGATGGGACGACGGATGTTATCAAGACAGGCAAATGCAGCTCAAAAAAGTCGACAAACTCACGTGACAGCGTCACACGGATAGCAATCGTTGAGGCATTACGCTTCGCGTTGCGCCACGACCACCGGCACCGCCAACTCTACATAGATCCGTGCAAAAATTCGGGTATCCACCCTACGCCTTGCCGCACCGTTTCCCACATTGTAAAGGCCATTACCGCATGAAGCATGGCCTGGAGCGCATGTCCGGTGATAATGGCACTAATCGCGAACCCGGCTAACAGCGGGTAAAGCAAACAGGAGACATTTTCCGCCATGACCCGCAACAGGGTGAGAGTCAACTTTTTACTGTGACGTCGCCCCAGCGTTTTCAGGGTTGCAATGGCGGTATGTGGCGCGGTATTCGGTAGTGTCGCTCTGGAAGAACACATGATTTTCTTTTCGTAAACTGTTAAAACTGAGCGGTCGCTCAAGTACCAGCGCATCATAATTGCGTGATTGCTCAAAGTTAATTCAGGAGTCAGGATGCAAGCATCAACACAAACCGCCGGGGAAACACTGAAAGAAAAAATTCTGGCGGGCGCCGTCGCGCTTTTTCTTGAAAAGGGGCTCGAAAAGGCCACCACACGCGAGCTCACCGCGACGCTGGGCATTTCACGCAGTCATATCTATCACTATTTTCCTGACTGGCACACGCTGACCTTAACGGCGCTGGAGCGCTTTATGCAGGGCGAACTCGACGACTTCGCCCGTGAACTGGCCGCGCTGGATCCTGAGCAGCAACTATACTGTTTAATCGAAGGACATATTCCTGATGCGGCGGATTCCGGCTGGCAACTTTATGCTTCAGTGTGGCAGATGGCTGGCCATCACGATGATTATGCCGGGTTGGCCGAAAAAATTACGGCCGGCTGGGATGCCCTGCTGTGTCGCATTCTCGAAGCTGGCGTCGCACAGGGATACTTTCGGATTGAGGATGTTGCGCGCAGCGCACGCCAGCTCAATGCCATGCTGAATGGCTATGCCGATCTCCTCAGTATTAAGTCTTCGCCTGAGAGAGTCGAGCAGGTGATGTCTGATATTCATCACTTTGTAAAACTGCTGCGTTAACCGTATCCGCAACAACAGCGTGGCGTTGACGCCCACCGACATTAAAGGAATGTTAAACAGAAGTTATAATTATATTTACTCTTATCCTTATATTGTTTCATCTCTATGGCGCACGTTTTACATTTTTATGGTTGATTAATCTCAAATTTTATCGCTTATCCGCACCGAAACGGTTGCTAACACACTTTATTTTTACTTAGTAAAACGCATGCGTGATCCGATAAGCGCGTGTTTTTTGGCACTTTATTGATTATCTGTTTTAAGAAAAGTTGCTTACTTAGTGACGAAATTAACGGTAAGCAACTGTTTTATATAACAAATGAATTAATAAAAAGACATAAAATTAATCATTGAGTCCTGTGTTAAAAAACAATATATTGGCCGCGTTTTTAACATGAGTTCTAAATTTTATTCACTTATCCAACTGCAGCGTGATGCCACGCCCGGTTGTAGGAGAGATATGATGACGGATAAAGTCCGTATTGATAGTTTGAATGCGAATACATTAAACGGTAACAATGAGTCTTATCTGGCCCGCCAGGCCGAGTTTGAATCAAATGTTCGAAGTTATCCGCGTAAATTGCCGTTAGCGATCGCAAAAGCTAATGGTGTCTGGATCACAGACGTTGAGAACAAACAGTATCTTGACTGTCTTGCCGGTGCCGGAACGCTTGCGTTGGGTCATAATCATCCTGACGTACTGCAAAGCATCCAAAATGTCATTACCAGCGGCTTGCCGTTACATACTCTCGATCTGACCACGCCATTAAAAGACGCGTTCTCAGAATATTTGCTCTCTCTGTTACCGGGTCAGGGCAAAGAGTACTGCCTGCAGTTCACTGGTCCTTCTGGTGCGGACGCAGTTGAAGCCGCGCTGAAACTGGCGAAAAAACACACGGGCCGTTCAGGCGTGATCAGCTTCTCCGGCGGTTATCATGGCATGACCCACGGTGCGCTTTCAGTGACAGGTAATCTGTCACCGAAAGAAGCCGTGGACGGCATGATGCCGGAAGTGCAGTTCATGCCTTATCCGCACCTTTACCGTTGCCCGCTGGGCATTGGCGGCGAAGCCGGTGTTAAAGCGCTGACCTACTACTTCGAAAACCTGATCAACGACGTTGAAAGTGGCGTACGTAAACCGGCTGCGGTCATCCTGGAAGCCGTTCAGGGTGAAGGCGGCGTCAATCCTGCGCCAGCAGAGTGGCTGCAACGTATCCGTAAAGTCACCCAGGAGCACGGCATTCTGCTGATCCTGGATGAGGTTCAGGCCGGATTTGCCCGTACCGGTAAATTCTTTGCCTTTGAACACGCCGGCATTGAACCCGACATTATCGTTATGTCAAAAGCCGTCGGTGGCGGTTTGCCATTAGCCGTACTGGGTATTAAAAAGCAATTTGATGCCTGGTCGCCTGGCCACCATACCGGTACATTCCGTGGCAACCAACTGGCCATGGCAACCGGTCTGACAACGTTGAAATTGCTGAAAGAAAACAACATCGCTGACAGCGTGGCAGAAAAAGGTGAGTGGCTGAAAGGCAAACTGGCCGAGCTGCAAAAACGTTATCCTGCGATTGGCAACGTCCGTGGTCTGGGTTTGATGATCGGTATCGAAATGGTCAAACCAAACGAAGCACAGGATCACATGGGCTGCTACCCGGCTGATGGCGATCTGTCTGCGCTGGTGCAGAAAAAATGCTTCGAAAATGGTCTGATTCTGGAGCGTGGCGGCCGCCACGGCAGCGTATTACGTCTGCTGCCTTCTCTGCTGATCAACCATGATGAGCTTCAGGTTTTCCTGGATAAGTTTGAAAACGCCCTGCTTGCCGCAGGCGTCGAAGCAGTTTAAGTGGAGTAAGTTCGATGTCACGGTCAAATCCTATTCTGGCGTCCTCGGTGCAAAGCACCGAGGCTTATCAGCAGGCTATCGCTCAAAGCAGCGCGGCCGTTGTTAAGTGGCTGGAACAGCCTGAAATGTATCAGGGCAAAACGGTTGCAGAACTCCGCGAACGCATCAAGCTGGACTTTAATCCAGAAGGCCTGGGTAACCAGGCCGCCATTGAGCGCGCGATTGAGTATTTCCTGAAAGACAGCCTGTCTGTTCATCATCCCCAGTGTGTTGCGCATTTACATTGCCCAAGTCTGGTTATCAGCCAGGCCGCTGAAGTACTGATCAACGCCACGAACCAGAGTATGGACTCGTGGGATCAGGCGCCTTCTGCCACGCTTATCGAAATGAAGCTGATCGAGTGGTTGCGCGAGCAGGTTGGTTATCAGGCGGGTGATGCAGGCGTCTTTACCAGTGGCGGCACGCAGAGCAATCTGATGGGGCTGATGCTGGCACGCGATGCCTTCTTTGCCCGTCAGGGTCATTCCGTGCAGCAGGACGGCCTGACTGGCGATCTGAAAAAAATCAAAGTTTTCTGTTCGGAAAACGCGCACTTCTCAGTGCAGAAAAATATGGCCCTGCTCGGCTTAGGCTACCAGTCGGTCACGTTGGTGAAATGCGACGAGTTTGCGCGCATGGATATGACGGACCTGGCTCAGAAACTGGCACAGGCCAAAGCCAACAACGAGCAGGTGCTGGCGATTGTCGCGACGGCGGGCACAACGGATGCGGGTGCTATCGATCCGTTACGTGAGATTGTCAGGCTGGCGGCTGAGCAGCACATCTGGGTTCACGTTGATGCGGCCTGGGGCGGCGCGCTGCTGCTGTCCGAGAAATATCGTCACTACCTGGATGGTCTGGAGCTGGTGGATTCCGTTACGCTGGATTTCCATAAACAATTCTTCCAGACAATCAGCTGTGGCGCTTTCCTGTTAAAAGAAGCCCGTCACTATGAGCTGATGCGCTATCAGGCCGCTTACCTGAACTCTGAATTTGATGAGGCACAGGGCGTACCAAACCTGGTATCAAAATCTCTGCAAACCACGCGTCGTTTCGATGCGCTGAAGCTGTGGATGGGACTGGAAGCGCTGGGCCAGAAACAGTACGCCGAAATTATCGATCACGGCGTCACGCTGGCACAGCAGGTTGCGCAGTTTATTGAACAGCAGGATGCGCTGGAGCTGGTAATGAAACCTCAGCTGGCGAGCGTCCTGTTCCGTTATCGCCCACATCAGTCCGCGGGCTGGAGCGATGCTGACATTGCGCTGTTCAACCAGCGCATCGGCGATGCATTGCTGGAATCCGGCCGGGCCAATGTCGGCGTGACCGAGCATAACGGTATGACCTGCCTGAAAATGACGTTGTTGAACCCAACGGTGACCCTGGAGGACATTACTGTCCTGCTGGCACTCCTGGAGAAAACAGCACAGTCATTGCTGTAAGCCTTTCTTATTCTGCCTGACTCAGGCCGGTAATTTTTACCGGCCTTATTTATTTGTGCAGACTGTCCGCAAGGCTTATCGTGTCGGTGGACAATGTCGCCCCACAGCGCCCCTGACTGAACTGACTTGCGCCACGCAGCATCGTGCTGCAGGATAAGACTTTTACAGCATTTACCGGAAAGACTATGACCGCTCACGTCTCTAACGATCCCCTGCACGGTATTACACTTGAAATGCAGGTCAACAGCCTGGTGGCACGATATGGCTGGGCTGAACTGAGCAAGCGTATCAATATCAACTGTTTTAAAAACGATCCCAGTGTGAGGTCCAGCCTGAAGTTTCTTCGCCGGACGCCCTGGGCGCGTGCTGAAGTGGAAGCCCTGTACCTGGCTTCACGGGATGACGCGCAACCGGATTCCGCACCGTCATCCGATGAAGATCCGTGGTCCAGTTGGCGCCGTGATAAAACCTGATGAAGATTGCGCACACGCTTCAGACGTAAAAAAGCCCGCGTCATCACTGACGCGGGCTTTTTCATATTATGGCATTACAGCGCCATATCGTGCTTCGCTGGTTCAGGTGTTTTATCACTTTTCGCCGCGGGAGCTTCAGCAGGCTTAGTGCCCATGTTAATAACCGGTGGCTTCGTCAGCTGCAGCGTTGCAGCCGTTTCATCCCACACCTGCTGTGTCAGTGCAGGATTGTCGTTCAGTTTCTGACCGTAAGCAGGAACAATTTTACGGATTTTTTCCTGCCATTCCGCAGACTTGAATTGCTCCGGGAACAGTTTCTGCATAACGTTAATCGCAATAGGTGCAGCGGTTGATGCGCCTGGCGATGCGCCCAGCAGTGCAGCAACGGTTTTCTGCTGATCGGTCACGATTTCTGTACCGAGTTTCAGCACGCCACCTTTCTCTGCATCTTTCTTGATGATCTGTACACGTTGACCGGCCTGGATCAGCGTCCAGTCTTCTTTCTTCGCATCAGGATAGTATTCTCTCAGCGCAGCAAAGCGGTCATCATCGCTCAACATGACCTGACCAATCAGGTATTTCACCAGATCGAAGTTATCCAGGCCCACATGGGTCATTGGCATAAAGTTGTGAGTCGTCGTCGAGCTCAGCAAGTCAAACAGCGAACCGTTTTTCAGGAACTTGGTTGAGAACGTGGCGAAAGGTCCAAACAACACAACACGTTTGCCATCGAAGTAGCGTGTATCAAGATGTGGAACGGACATCGGTGGCGCACCCACAGAAGCCTGACCGTAAACTTTGGCTAAATGACGCTCAGCAATCTGCGGGTTTTTGGTGACCAGGAATGAGCCGCCAACCGGGAAACCTGCATAATTATCCGCTTCGGGAATGCCGGTTTTTTGCAGTAACTTCAGCGCACCGCCGCCCGCGCCGATGAACACATATTTTGCGTCTACCGTGCGTTCGCCGCCATTTTTGGCATCTTTGATGGTCACGTGCCAGGAGTTATCGCTGTTACGTTTGAAGTCAGTGACTTCAGAAGACGTTTCCAGACGGAAATTATCATGTTTCTTCAGGCTACCAATCAACTGACGGGTAATTTCACCGTAGTTAACGTCGGTCCCGACAGGCGTCCAGGTTGCAGCCACTTTTTGTTGAGGGTCGCGACCTTCCATCACCAGAGGTGCCCACTGCGCAATCTGTTTGTGATCGGTGGAGAACTGCATACCCTGGAACAGGACGGTTTTCTGCAACGCCGCGTAGCGCTTAGTCAGATAATCCACATTATCGCCCCATACAAAACTCATATGCGGCGTAGAGTTGATAAATGAACGCGGGTTATTTAACACGCCGTCTTTCACCTGAGAACTCCAGAACTGGCGGGAGATCATGAAGGCTTCGTTAATTTCCAGCGCTTTGGTCACGTCAATAGAACCATCAGCACGCTCAGGCGTGTAGTTCAGTTCCATATTGGCGGAGTGGCCGGTACCGGCATTATTCCAGCCATTCGAGGATTCAAGTGCCACACCATCAAGCTTCTCAACCATGATCTGTTTCCAGCCCGGTTGTAGCTCTTCCAGCAGGGTGCCCAGAGAAGCACTCATGATACCGCCGCCGATCAGCAGAACGTCTGTTTTTTCTGGTGAATTTTCAGCATGGGTGACTGAAGAAACGAGTAACGCTGCAAGCGAAAGTGCAGGTACGAATTTAGTTGATTTAATCATTCGGAATCTACAATTAACGGGCTTTGTTGAATAATAGGTAATCATTCTGTTTTGTCTGCACTGTTTTGGTAGAAAACGCTGATGCCAGACAGAACACCGTCATACGCAAGCATGTAACGCATTGATTTTATGTTATCTGAAACAACCGTTTTCATAGTACCACAGCATAAAATCCATTTATTCAACAAAGCCGATAAGATATTACGGGTAGTGAGTCTTTCAACGGTGATAACAGCGGCTCTTTATCACTGACCGGTCAAGGGGATCCTCAGTGACGGATCTGCGCCAGATCATCCGCATTAAGACCCGTCATTTTCATTACCGTCTCGTTATCCAGGCCGTTTTGCAACATAGTACGGGCAATTTTCAGCGTGGCTTCACGTTCCCCTTCAGAACGACCCGCTTCACGTCCCAGTTGAATGCCCTTTTCGATACCTTTCTCCATGCCCTTTTCGATGCCTTTTTGTTCGAGCTGCTGCGCGATGGTCATTAGTTCGTCTCCATGTTGCGGCACACGTTGTGCCAGTTCTCTGACCAGGGCTTCGGCATCCGAAGTTTCCCCTGTCTGCACAATGTAGTGTATCAATGATATGACTTGTGATGAAGAAAGATAGCCTGCCAGCAATACCGGGACAAGCGTATCCATCAGCTCCGCAAAATCACGCTGATGGATATGCTTCTGGAGCAGTGTCAGCGCGGCCATACTGCGATGACCCGCAATTTCTTCATCAGGAATCACGGTGACATCCACCAGCGGGAAGGGTTCGGCATAGAGTCGGGCTGCCAGTACGGGATCGCTGAATGCATCGAGCCAACGGGTCGAGTAGGGATAGGGGCTACGTTTCCCGGTATAGAAGAGGACAGGAATCACCAGCGGCAGGCTTTTGTGGCCGGCTTCAAGGTGACGTTGCATGGCCGCCACCGCGTATCGCAGTAATCTGAAAGCCATCAGTTTATCCGGGGAGGACTGATGTTCGATCAGTACATGGATATAGCCCTTCTCGTCTCGTGTCGTTTTCAGACTGTAGAGAACATCACTGAAATACTGGCGAAGGTCGTCTTCCACAAAAGAGCCGGATTCCAGTTTCAATGTATTCAGATCACAAATAGCACCTAATTCGGCGGGAAGATGCAATTCCATAAAGTCACGTGCAATCTCGGGCTGCGAGAGAAATTGTCGAAACGTTGCATCGTGAGGCATTGGTGTGCCGTTCTTCTTCTTCATCAACCCTGACTCCAGAATAACAAGCTGACATTTCATTGTGGCAATAAGAAGCCTCTGGGGGATAAGCACGAAAAACACGCGCAATGACGCACGATAGCTTTACTTTTGGGGAGCAGCATTGACCTGAATCAGTCCTGCCTGTGTGGTGAGTTTTTTTAAACTGATGATCGCTGGCCATGAAACTGTACTGGTGGTACGACTTCGCGTATGTTGCATCGCGAACCTTACTATTGCTGATACTCACTATGAATGACTCCCGGCCCCACCGTTCGTCTAAAAAACGCCCCATGAAACTCAGCACGCTCTCGTCTCTAATGATGGCTGCTGTGTTGATGACCGTCTTGTTAAGCGTACATCTGCTTTACTATGTGCAGATTGATAACTTCACGCGTGCGCATGTGAAAGATAAGGCCCTGGCCGTGGCGCGAACGCTGGCTGACAGCCCGGAAATCCAGCAGGCGCTGACCCAGCCTGATGGCAGCAAAATCATTCAGCCTATCGCCCAGGCAACGCGTAAACGTAATGATTTGCTGTTTGTCGTGGTAACAGATATGCGCGGTATTCGGTTTTCGCATCCGAATCCTGATGCGGTTAACCAACATTTTGTCGGTGAGGATATTAACCCTGCTTTACAGGGTCATGAGAACGTTGCGGTTAATCATGGCGTTCTGGTCGAAGCACTCCGAGTGTTTACACCCGTGTTTAATGCCAGACATCAGCAAATCGGCGTTGTGGCTATTGGCATCTCAGTGAATGACGTTGCCGCGCAAGTCACAAAAAGCCGCTGGAATATCTTCTGGACGGTATTATTAGGCGCGTTGGTCGGCATGCTGGGCATTTTCATATTAGTAAAACGCCTGAAGCACATTTTGCTGGGGTTAGAGCCATACGAAATCTCCAGTTTGTTTGAAGAGCGTCAGGCTATCCTGGATTCGATTAAGGAAGGCGTCATTGCCGTCGACGATCAGTCCCGCGTCAGCCTGATCAATCAGGCAGCGTCACAATTATTGAAAGAGACGACGCGTGAAGCCTTTCTGAGTGGCGATCGCGTACCGGAAAATGCGCAAATGCTGACCCATCTGCGTGATGCGTTGCATGATGGCAAAGCCGCATATGATGAAGAACTTAATGTGCGCGGCAAGATACTGATCAGCAACACCGTACCCGTGCGTAGTCGCAGCAGTATCATTGGCGCGGTGAGCACCTTCAGGGACAAGACAGAGATCAGTCAGCTAATGCAGCGTCTCGACGGCATGGTAAACTATGTGGATGCGCTGCGTGAACGTTCCCATGAATTCATGAACAAACTGCACGTGATTCTTGGGCTGCTGCACATGAAAAACTATGCGCAGATGGAAGAGTACATCCTTAAAACGGCCAATAACTACCAGACCGAAATCGGTTCGCTGTTGCAGAAGATTAAATCACCGGTCATTGCGGGTTTCCTGTTAAGCAAAATTAATCGTGTGACGGATGAAGGCCATCAGCTAATCCTGAGCGAAGCCAGCTACCTGCCAGACAGCGGCAGTGAACAGCAAATTGCCGCATTAATAACGGTGCTGGGTAACCTGATCGAAAACGCCCTTGAGGCGCTTGACCCGGATATGGACGGTGAAATTCACGTCATGCTGCACTACCAAAACGGCTGGTTGTCATGTGAGGTCAGCGACGATGGTCCCGGCATTCCTGCCGATCAGCTGGCAACCATTTTCGAACGTGGCGTTTCCACCAAAGGTGAAGATCGTGGCGTTGGACTGTTTTTACTCAAGCAACAAACGGAAAGTCTGGGCGGTAACGTCAGCGTCGAATCCGAGCCAGGCGTGTACACGCAGTTTTTAGTACAGCTTCCGTGGGAAAGAGGAAATATTAACGAATGATCAATGTGTTAGTTGTAGACGATGATGCCATGGTGGCCGAGCTGAACCGATGCTACATCGGTCAGATAGACGGTTTTACCTGTTGTGGCACTGCGTCCACGTTACTGCAAGCCAAAGAACGCCTGTTGCAGACCGATCCGGCCGTTGATCTTATTTTGCTGGATATCTATATGCAGCAGGAAAACGGACTGGATTTGCTGCCGGAGCTGCGCAGCGCCGGTCGTCCGATTGACGTGATTATCATCTCGTCAGCAGCGGATGCGGCAACCATCAAAACCTCGCTGAATTATGGTGTTGTGGATTACCTGATTAAACCGTTTCAGTTTTCGCGCTTTGAAGAAGCATTGACCGGCTGGCGACAAAAAAAACGGCTCATGGATAATCATCAGTTTTATCAACAATCTGATGTCGACCAGTTGCTGCACGGCAACCCGGCGAACGCCAACGAGACAAAACGTCTGCCTAAAGGACTGACACCGCAAACACTGCGTACGCTTTGCCTGTGGATTGATGCGCATCCCGGAACGGAATTTTCCACCGATGAGCTGGCAACGGAGGTCAATATTTCTCGTGTATCTTGCCGCAAATACCTGATTTGGCTGGCGCAAAGCAATATTTTATTTACGAGCATTCATTACGGTGTGACAGGTCGTCCGGTTTATCGTTACCGTCTCCAGCCTGAGTATCACGCACTTTTACGTCAGTACTGCCAGTGATGTAGCGGAAGCTGTGATCCAGCAATGTAAAATCAAAGTGACGTTGTGACGAGCAGATGATGCGTTTGTCGCGCGTCACGAAGATAGCCTCTATGCCGGGATAGGCTTTCAGATAGTCGCTCCCCTTTTCAATGCCCATGCCATAGATCAGCGTGGTAAAAATATCCCCATCAATTGAGTGATCTGACACAATGGTTACGCTGAGTAGCGCGTTATCCAGCGGATAGCCGGTATGCCTGTCCAGGATATGGTGGTAGCAGACCCCTTCCTGTTCAAAGTAACGTTCGTAAATCCCGGAAGTCACTACGGATTTATTCGTTACGTTAATCACCCCAAGCAGCGCGTCCGAAGCGGCAAAGGGTTTTTTTAAACCAATTGCCCAGCCTTCCTGCGGTGCATCAGGCGGCGCGCCGAGCGTTTGCACATTGCCGCCAAGATTGATGAGCGCGCTGTCCACACCCTGCTCATGTAAAAATGCCTGCACCCGATCGGCAATATAGCCCTTGGCAATCGCACCCAGATCAATCTCCATGCCCGCTTGCTTCAGAAAGACCGAACGGTTCGCCGCATCAAGTTCAATATTCTCAGGATGGGTTAAAGCGAGTTTTGCCTGTATCTCTGCCCGCGCCGGCACGCTTTTCCCCTGAAAGCCGATCTTCCAGCATTTGACCAGCGGTCCGATGGCCAGATTAAAACTACTTTCAGGCAGCAGGCTGACCGCAAGTGCACGCTCAATTAACCTAAACACGGGCTGACTGACGCTGACGGGATGCTGACCGGCCGCATGATTAATCGCCATCACTTCGGAGTGCTCGCGATTGACGGTAAGCACATTCTCATACTGTTTGATCAAGCGAAAAACCTGACCTGCCAGCGCCTCATTATGCTCATACAGCTTAAGCAGAATGGGCGAGCCCATCAGGACGGCGGAATAGGCGTACACGTGCGAATCAGTTTGCATAAGCGACAGGACTCGGGGAGAAAGAAGAACCGGCATCCGATGTTATACGGATGCCGGATATCACGGCTTAGCGTTTGGCAAAAGCCGCTGCGTTTGCGCCAGCAAGGATACCAAAGATGATGATATCGGCAACCGCGTTTCCACCGATACGGTTTGCACCGTGGATACCACCGACGACCTCACCACAAGCCCAGGCACCGTTAATAACCTGCTTATTGGTGTCTAGCACTGCAGTCGCCGTGTTGATAGTCACGCCGCCCATTGTGTGATGGACGCCGGGCGCGATGCGAATGGCATAGAAAGGCCCTTCGCTTAACGGATGACGCAGCGCGGTTTGACGGCCAAAATCCTCGTCTTTCTGTTTAATCACAAAACCGTTGTAGCGTTGCAGTGTCTCTTCCAGCGTACGGTGTTCCATATTCAGCTTAACCGCCAGCTCCGCTACGCTCGGGGCGCTGATCACAAAGCCTTTCGCAATATATTCATCAGCGGCCTTGTTGTTCATACGGACCTGCTCGTCAAAGATAATCCAGGCACTTTTTTCTGGCAGCGCAATAATCTGCGCCGAAACTTTATCGCGAGTTTCCATTTCGTTGTAGAAGCGCTGGCCTGCCTGGCTGACCAGGATCGCCCCGCCACCGCGAATCGATTCTGAGACCAGGTAAGATGTCGTCTGCTCGACGGTCGGGTGAATCTGAATCTCGCCCATATCGACTGTATCCGCCCCAATTTTTTGCAGCATTGCAATGCCTGCACCGGTAGCGCCTTTATGGTTGGTGGTGACAAAACCATCCAGTTCCGGGCGATATTTCACCACCATTTCCCGGTTAGCACTGAAACCGCCTGTCGCCACAATCACGCTTTTTGCGTTCAAAATACGGCTGTCATTGTATTCATCCACCACCTTCACGCCGCTGACCGCGCCATTTTCAAACAGGATCTCTTCAACTGCGGTTTCAAGCAGCACGTCGATATTACGGCTGTTGATATTTTTCACCAGACCACTAATCAGGAAGCCGCCGACAGCGGAGCGGTCTGCAGGGCGATGCGTACGGTCGATACTCATACCGCCTGTGATAGTGATATCGTTAAGCTCAATGCCGTGATCTGCCAGCCAGTCGATGGCTTCCGGCGCTAAGTCAACAAACTCACGCAACAGCGCGGGATTATTTTTAAATTTACCGCCTTTGAGGGTTTCTTCATAAAACAGCTCCTTGCTGTCCTGAATCCCTTTCAGCTTCTGAAAACGCGTTTCTGCGGCGTTCATCCCGACAGAGGCTTTAATGGTGTTGCCGCCAATGGTCGGCATCTTCTCAATGACCACCACTTTAGCGCCTTCATCGTGGGCCTGAATGGCGGCGGCCAGCCCTGCACCACCACTGCCAACAACCACAACGTCATACTGCTGTGGCGCGTTGGGATTGCCGCCCTCTTCAATGACGTGTGCTTTGTTCGATGTGGTCATTGCGCGTGAGACCGCTTTTTTCAGCGCTTCACTCTGTGTCGTCGCACCGGTAATCGCGTCAACATGTGGGCTGTTTGCCACCAGAATACGATTACGCAGACTTTCAAACGTGGTGGTGAAATCCACATCCAGCGTGTCATCAGGAACCAGGGAAATATCGGTAATACGATCGGTATCCAGCGTAACGTTGATTTTCAGCTTCAGCGCTTCAGCCTCAACTTTCTCCTGATAAACGCCCGCTTTGTATTTACGACCGGTTTCGCTCATGTCACGAATCATGGCGTCAACCAGTGAGAAACGCCACAGAGGCTCGGGGATGAGTAAAGCTTCACGTTTGTTGCTGTCGATATAGAGTTCAAGGTGCTCATTATTGATGATGCGGTCAGTCCAGTCTGGATAAGCGATGCAGGCTTTACCGACGGCGACCAGGTCATAGCCTTTTTCCAGTGCCTTTTCTGCATCCTCTTTGTTAACCACGCCGCCGACACCTATTACCGGGACCTTCGCCAGGGTTTCTGATCGCATGGCAATAAACTTCTCAATAAGCGGTGTAGGATCGGTGGTATCCACAATGGATGGGCGCATCAACTGCCCGACAGAGAAGTGCACATAATCCAGGCCCCGTGCTGCAAGTTTCTCCAGTAAGTACATTGTGTCGTCAAAGCGGATGCCGGGCACTTCGAGTTCTTCAGGCGAAAAACGATAACCGATGATGAACGAGTTATGCGCAAAGCGCTCGGCCATCTTATGCGTGATATCCAGCACTTCCAGCGGGAAGCGGGCGCGGTTATCACGACTGCCGCCCCATTTGTCTTCACGCTGATTTGAGTTAGGTGAGTAGAATTGCTGAATAAGATAGGTGTTAGCGCCATGGATTTCTACGCCATCGAAACCCGCTTTGATGGCGCGGTTAACGGCATCACCAAATTTGGTGATCATGGTATCCACTTCTTCTGCCGTTAAGGCGCGGGGCGTCGTTGCCCCTTCACGGGGTGCCGCAATTGCGCTGGGCGCGACAGGGGTTTTACCGCCAATCAGTTCAGGCTCAACCATGCGTCCGCCGTGATAGATTTGAAGAATCGCGGTGGATCCTTTTTCCTTGATGGCGTCAGCGATGCGTTTTAAGCCGGGTATTTTGTTGTCGCTGTCGATGGCGATCGCACCCGGAAAAGCCGGGCCTTTTGGATCGATAAAGCAGCACTCAACAATCACTGTTCCGATACTGCCCGCACGTGCACGGTAATATTCAACCAACTCGCTGGTCACCGTACCATCATAAAATCCGGTACAGGTTGTCATTGGTGCCATGATCAGACGATTTTTTAAAACTGCACCACGCGGCAAGGTGAGGGGATTAAGAATTGGGGTGAGTGTATTCATTGCGATTAACTCCAAAATATCAAAAACCGGGAATTCTTTCTGGACGTTTTTAATTTAATTTAAGTGGTCCGATGTCATACTCATAATATATCAGTTAATTTAGTTTCATAAGGCATAATTTTAATTATTTAACTTTTAAATATCTTTAGACATTTTGTTTGATTGGAGTGATTTCGTGATGTATGGTTATTGTTAATCAATAGTTACCAAAAAGCAATAGTGAAACAGCAGTAAAATAAACCGATTAAAAACAATAATTTAAAATTAACGCTCTGTGTTTTTTCTTCCTGACGTGGTTGCAAAAAGTATTCAATGCTATCTTACTCACCTGTTCCTCATTGATTATTGTTTAATTTGTTAAAACATAAAAAATACAATTTAACTTATTTGATCCAGATCAAAATTTTATTTTCCAGAAGTCGCATCATATTCACATGGTTTCTTAAATTTTCTGCATCGCACGAGTAAAAACGTTAAAAGAATATAAAACACCACGGGTTATTCTTATAATGTAGAATAAATAAAATGTCTTGAAGAATTCGCCGGGGCGTTAATCGTATTATCCTTAACTCGTAGAAAAACACTATGAAAACACTCTCAAACATGAAAGAGCCCCCTAAAGCAGCCCCTGCAGCTGCGGGCAAAAAAAATAAAGCACTGATGCTAGCCCTGCCTGTCATCGTCGCAGTGCTTTTATTACTCGTCCCCGTACCGTCCGGTCTTGAACCTTATGCATGGCATTTCTTCGCCATCTTTGTTGGGGTGATTGTAGGCTTGATTTTTGAGCCGCTGCCCGGTGCCGTAATTGGTCTGACAGGCGTCGTAGTCATCGCCCTCTTCAGTCAGTTTTTGCTGTTTAGTCCGACAGAACTGGCCAATCCGACATTTAAACTCGCAACGGAGTCCTTTAAATGGGCCGTCAGCGGCTTTGGTAATTCAACCGTGTGGCTGATCTTTGGCGCATTCATGTTTGCTGCTGGCTACGATAAAACGCAGTTTGGTCGTCGTCTGGCCCTGATTCTGGTGAAATATCTGGGCCGCCGCAGCTTAACATTAGGTTATGCCATCACTTTTGCTGACCTGCTGTTAGCACCCTTTACTCCGTCTAACACCGCGCGCAGTGGCGGTACCATCTACCCGATTATCGCCAACCTGCCACCGCTGTATGGATCTAAACCCAACGATCCCAGCGCGCGCAAAATCGGATCCTACTTAATGTGGGTTGCCATCACGGCGGCCTGTATTACCAGCTCCATGTTCCTGTCTGCACTGGCGCCGAATCTGTTAGCCCTTGCTTTAGTCAAAAGCGTCATTGGCTTCGATATTTCCTGGGGAATGTGGTTTCTTGCCTTTATTCCTTTAGGTCTGCTGCTGATTCTGACCATGCCGCTGCTGGCTTACTGGTTCTATCCACCTGAAGTCAAAGTGAATGATGAGGTGCCACGCTGGGCGATGGCAGAGCTTGAAAAACTGGGTAAACTGACCCGCAATGAAATCCTGTTACTGGTGTTTGTGGTCTGTGCGCTGTTGATGTGGATTTTTGCTACTGCCTGGATCGAACCGGCCATGGCGGCACTGTTAGTCATCATCCTGATGCTGTGGACTGGTGTGCTTAACTGGAATGATATCATCAGCAACAAAGCGGCCTGGAACACTTTTGCCTGGTTTGCCACGCTGGTAGCCCTGGCTGACGGTCTGGCCAGAGTGGGCTTTATCGCCTGGCTGGGTAAAGAAGGAGGAATATTACTGCAAGGCTATGATCCACAGATCTCGGCGGTCGTGTTGTTAATTGCCTTTTTCCTGCTGCATTACCTGTTCGCCAGTACCACCGCGCACACAACGGCGTTACTGCCTGCCATGTTGACGATTGCCGCCTCGATTCCTGGCATCAATATGCCCGTGTTCTGTCTGATGCTGTGTACCTCTCTGGGCGTGATGGGCATCATCACACCTTACGGTACAGGTCCGAGCCCTATTTATTACGGCAGCGGCTACTTACCTACTAAGGATTACTGGCGACTGGGAACTATCTTCGGCGCTATCTTCCTGATTGCAATGATGCTGATTGCTTATCCCTGGATGGTGTGGATGTTCTGACCGCGCCCTGTGCAATCCAGCGCGTCATACGATAACATGCCACTACTTGCCAGCCTGCGCTTACGGCTGGCAAGCATAATAAACAACGAATTCGCCTGTGATGTTGCTCCTGTCAGCCTGTCTCAAAAGGAGCCAGCACGTCATTAAGTGAGATACCATGTCGAACAAACCTTTTTATTATCAGAACCCCTTCCCTCTTACCCACGAGGATACCGAATACTACCTGCTCAGCCCTGACTATGTTTCCGTTGCTGAATTTGACGGGCAGGAGGTGCTGAAAGTAGAGCCTCAAGCGTTAACCCTACTGGCACAACAGGCTTTTCATGATGCTTCCTTTATGTTGCGCCCGGCCCACCAGCAGCAGGTGGCCTCTATTCTTGATGATCCTGAAGCCAGCGATAACGACAAATATGTGGCACTCCAGTTCCTGCGCAATTCAGAAATCGCGGCCAAAGGTGTACTGCCAACCTGCCAGGACACCGGTACAGCCATCATTATGGGGAAAAAAGGTCAGCGCGTGTGGACAGGTGGAGGTGATGAGGCCGCCCTGTCAAAGGGGATCTACAATACCTATATCGAAGACAATCTGCGTTACTCACAGAACGCGGCGCTGGACATGTATAAAGAGGTCAACACCGGGACTAACCTGCCCGCCCAGATCGATCTCTACAGCGTAGATGGTGACGAATACAAGTTTCTCTGCATCGCCAAAGGGGGCGGTTCAGCCAACAAAACCTATCTGTACCAGGAAACCAAAGCCCTGCTCAGCCCGGGTAAGCTGAAGAATTATCTTGTCGATAAAATGCGCACCCTGGGCACCGCAGCCTGTCCGCCTTACCATATCGCCTTTGTCATTGGCGGTACCTCCGCTGAAAGCACGCTGAAAACCGTGAAGCTGGCGTCAACGCACTACTACGATGGCTTGCCAACAGAAGGCAACGAGCATGGCCAGGCATTCCGCGATGTTCAGCTGGAACAGGAATTACTGGAAGCCGCACAGCAGTTAGGGCTGGGCGCACAGTTTGGCGGAAAATATTTCGCCCACGATATCCGCGTTATCCGTCTGCCACGCCACGGCGCATCCTGCCCCGTCGGTATGGGCGTCTCCTGCTCCGCTGACCGCAATATCAAAGCCAAAATCAACCGCGACGGTATCTGGATTGAGAAGCTGGAAGCCAATCCAGGACGCTATATTCCTGAAGCGCTGCGCAAACAGGGTGAGGGCGAGGTGGTGCATATTGACCTGAATCGCCCAATGAATGAGATTCTTGCACAGCTTTCTGAGTATCCGGTGTCCACCCGTCTGTCCCTGACCGGCACCATTATCGTGGCCCGCGATATTGCGCATGCGAAATTGAAAGAGCGTATTGATAACGGCGAAGGCCTGCCGCAGTACATCAAGGATCACCCGGTATACTATGCCGGACCGGCAAAAACGCCTGAAGGCTATGCATCGGGTTCACTGGGCCCGACAACAGCAGGCCGCATGGATTCCTATGTTGACCTTCTGCAGGCAAATGGCGGCAGCAAAGTGATGCTGGCAAAAGGCAACCGCAGCCAGCAGGTTACTGATGCCTGTCATAAACACGGCGGGTTTTACCTGGGCAGTATTGGCGGACCCGCGGCAGTTCTGGCGCAACAGAGCATCAAGAGCCTGGAGTGTGTGGAATACGCTGAGTTAGGAATGGAAGCAATCTGGAAAATCGAAGTAGAAAATTTCCCGGCCTTCATTCTGGTCGATGACAAAGGAAATGACTTTTTCCAGCATATCGAACGTGAACACTGCTCGCGCTGTGTAAAATAAGCTGGCAGTAACAGAAAACGGCCCCCTGACAGGGGCCGTTTTTTTTAGCGCTGCAAACGTTGCAGAGCGTGACTGATGCTTTCATCACCTGCGGTCAGTTCAATGATTTTGTGATTCAGTTGCGGTGTTTCAACGAGCGCCACCAGCGTGGCGGCAACGTCTTCACGTGGAACCGCTCCGTAGGGGATGGCGTAACCGGCTCGTACGGTGCCACTGCCCGCCGTATCCGTTAACGTCCCGGGACGCAGGATTACCCAGTCAAGCTGACTTTCCACCAGGCGAACATCCGCCAGCCGCTTCACATGCATGTAGTTCTCGAAGCCTTCAGACGTTTTTTCGCCCCGCGCCGCATCCGGAAAAACCGACACCAGCAAAAAACGGTTAACCCCCGCCTTCTCTGCTGCAGCAACCGCCAGCGCCAGACCCTGACCATCAATAGCATTGGTGAGTTCAATGCCAGCACCACCCGCCCCTGCGCTGAAAATCACCACCTCATGACCGGTCATTTTCTGCGCCAGCGTCTCAACACTGAGTTTCTGAAGATCGCCCATGATCGGTGTCGCGCCCACAACGGTGATGGCTTCGGCCTGCTCAGGTTTACGGTGCAGCGCCGAGACCGCATGCTGTCTGGCGCAAAGCTGTTTCGTCAGGTGGGTACCTACTTTTCCCGCCGCGCCAATGATAAAACACGTTGCCATCGTCCTGGTCTTTATTTCACGTCAGTCAGACTACAAGTATAACCCTTAGCGCAGCGGCGATGGCCTTGCGCTGACAGGGCCGAATCCCGTTACTGCGGGATAATTTTTTCCTGCTTCAGCTTATCGAACAGCTGGATGAATGAATCCAGCGTGCTGCGGTAGCCGGTAAACCCCGCTTTACGGCTTTTACTCATATCGGTAAAGGCTTCCATTGGACGGCCCAGATCGGCGTCAGTGTGCCACCATGACGCCAGTCGGGTGACGTCGCTCTCGCGCAGGTTTTCGCGCCCGGCAATGGCCTGCCATACGCTGGCAGCGTCCTGCATACGGCCATCGAGCGGCATCATTTTTGCCGGATAAGCAGCGGCTTCAATACCAAAATATTCAGCCAGTTTCGGCCACATCCAGTTCCAGCGGAACACATCACCATTGACAGCGTTAAAATCCTGATTGGCCGCATCTGGACTGGTTGCCGCCCACTCAAGTTGTTCAGCCAGGAGATCCGCATCGGTCATATCCACAACGCCGTTCCACTGTTCAGGTGAGCCCGGGAAGATAAACGGCCAGCCTTTTTCTTTACACAAGGTCGCGTAAACAGCCAGCGTTTGCCCCATGTTCATGGCATTGCCGAGCGCATAGCCAATGATGATATGGGGACGATGGACACTCCAGCGGTAGCCGTACTTGTCAGCGCCTGCAAAAACCTCATCTTCCTGCGCGTAATAAAAGTTATCAACGGGCTGACGACCTTGTTCTTCACGGAAAGGCGTAACCGGCACCTCACCTTTACCGTAAGCCTCGAACGGCCCCAGATAGTGCTTCAGCCCGGTGACAAGGGCAACATGCGCCCCCTGTAAGCGCTCGCCGAGTGCCTCAATAACATTACGGATCATCCCGCCATTGACGCGGATATTCTCTTTTTCGCTGTCCTGACGCGCCCACACGCTGAAGAATACCGCATCGGGTTTGGTATCTTTCAGGGTAGCGCGCACCGCATCGGGATCGATCAAATCGGCCGTCAGACTGTGGCAGCCTTGCGGAACAGCGCCGCGACCGCGGGATAATCCGCTGACCTGCCATCCGTCTTTCATTAATCTTTCAGCCAGCGCTCGCCCGATAACCCCGCTGATTCCGACAATCAAAGCCTGTTTTTGCATGTTAATTCTCCTCGTTTTGCGTAATGCTAAGCGTAATAGAGAATTTAATTCCTATTATTGGTAATTATTCACAGCATTCTCAACCTGAGTTCATCAATCATGCACGATCAACGTCTTAAGGATATTGTTCCCTTTGTTGCCAGTGTTGAAAGCGGCAGTTTTACTGCTGCGGCAGCACGTCTGCATGTCACCGGCTCCGCCGTCAGTAAAAGCGTCAGTCGGCTGGAAGCGCGGCTGGGCTCGCGCCTGCTGGAGCGCACAACACGCAGGCTGCAGCTCACCGATGCCGGTAACGCCTATTACCAAACCTGCATACGCATCATGGAGGAGCTTGCTGAAGCTGAGTCAGTTCTGGCAGCACAACGTATTATTCCGTCAGGACGCCTGCGACTCGCTGTGCCGCATACGTATGGTCGCCTGAATGTGATGCCGTTGCTGATTCCGTTTTGCCAGCAGCATCCCGAGCTTGAGCTCAGAGTGAGCTTTTCAGATCGTTTTATTGATCTCTTCGACGAAGGTATTGATGTCGCGGTCAGGATTGGCGGATCCGCCGATTTACCAGCCTCAATGGGCAGTCGCTACCTGGGACGAGAGAGAATGGTGTTTTGTGCATCGCCAGCCTGGCTGGATCGCGAAGGCCGGCCACAGGACGAACAGGCGCTGATGCAACATCGGGCCATTCTTTACGAACGCGCGGATAACACGCCCAAACCCTGGTTATTCCCCCGTGAAGAAGGACATGTCCAGTGGCGAGATATGCCGTTTCGGATGGCATTGGGTGATGTAGATGCGCAACTCCAGGCGGTCATAGCTGGACTTGGCATAGCGCAAATGCCCTCCTGGCTGGTAAACAGTGCCGTAGCTAAAGGCGAACTGGAGATTATCCTGCCACAATTACAGCCTGATGGTCTGGCCCTGAGCGTCATCTGGCCACGCCGTAAGCAACTGCTGCCGAAGGTAGATGCCTTGTTATCCGCACTGACACAGCTGGTGATTCGCTAAGTGATCAAAGATCTCACCTCTGCGGCCGACGGGCGTTCGGCACGGCCAGCGCAGAAACACGCACGGGATGATCTTCTGTCACACACGCTGTGGCCTTTATTGTGGCGTGGCGCTAATTTATTGTGTAGCCGGTGGAACGGATAAGCCTGTAAGGACAAATAAGGTATGGCATTTCAGAGCGCGAACACTTCGGATTATGCACATAGTACGGCGCCACGCGGCACGTTAACACCGGCGGCAGTCTGATGCCTCTCCTGCCCCTTCTGTGCCGCCTGAGTATTCTGGCAGGGATAGCTTTTGCGCTGTCAGGCTGTGCGCGCCAGGATGCGTTGTGGATGGTGACGAACGACGTTTGCAGGGTGAACTACGCGTACACTGGCTATGCTGCCCCCTGCCAGCAAGTCTATCTTGCAAAAGGGGAACAGCAGGGCTTCAGCGTTATTCAAAATCCACGTTATCCGTATCATTTTATTCTGGTGCCCACACTTTTGTTATCTGGTATCGAAAGCCCCTTATTGTCGTATACGACCCGCACAGACTATTTCGGTTATGCGTGGCTGATGCGTTATCGCGTAATGGCGGCGTATGGCGGAACGGTGCCGGAAGACAGGCTGGGCATGGCTGTCAATTCCGCCTGGGGGCGCAGCCAGAATCAACTGCATATTCATCTCACCTGCCTGCGGGAAGATGTCTATCGCCAGTTACAGGCTGAACGCCCTTATATTCAGGATGACTGGCATCCCCTGCCAGACAAATTGTTAACGCACACTTATTATGCGCGACGCGTCCTGCAGCCCAGTGTGATGGGCATTTATCCTGTTGCATCCGTTGCCCGCGATTTTCATCTGTCTCCGCCTCAGTTGGCGGAATACGGGATTGCCGTTGTTCCTGCCACGTTTTCAGGAAAAAACGGCTTTATCCTGCTGGTGACGCGACGAGGCTGGGATAAAGGGAACCGGGCATCCGTCGAATCGCTTCTGGATAAAAATTGTGAAATTCTGCACGACCCAACACTGCTCCCTCCGCAGGCCTCCCCAGTGGCAACGATGAAGACAGTGCCGCATCAATAAGGGGATGGCACGCTATGGCATAAAGCCTGACCGCTGGCAGCCTCAGTGCCCCTCACACAGTCAGCCAGTCATTAGACTAAATTACACAAAACGTGAATTTTTTCATTTTGTAACTTTAACGTTATGTTACTGAGTATTTTTACTGCCATGATGCATTGCGTTACGCATTGAAATGTGGTCGTTACCCACACCTTCTTATCAGCTACAGGGAAAAGCACATGTCACAACGGTCACTTCAGGCGCTGTGCCTGATGAGTTTTTTTCTGGCCGACGTCAGAGACGGCCTTGGGCCCTTTTTAGGCATTTTTTTGACAGAACGCCACTGGAGCCCGGATGAAATAGGCCTGGTGATGACCTCAGGCGGTATCGCCGGACTGCTCTCAACGTTACCGGCGGGTGTGGTTGCCGACGCCACACGTTACAAACGCTTTATTATCCTGGCGGGTTGTGTCGTTATCACGGTCGCTACCTTACTGCTCTGGTACAGCAATCAGTCATGGACGGCGATTATTTCGCAAATCGTCGCGGGCATCGCTGCCGCCTTCATCGGTCCGACGGTGGCAGGTATAACGCTGGGCCTGACCGGGCAAAAAGAGTTCAACCGTCAGATGGGACGAAACGAAGCCTATAACCATGCGGGTAATACGCTGGCGGCTGTCCTTGCAGGTTTTGCCGCCTGGAAATGGGGGCTGGGTGCGGTGTTCATCCTGATGATGGTCATGGCGGTATTTGCGGCTATCGCCACCCTGGCTATTCGTGCAGACGATATTGACCATGATGTGGCGCGCGGCCTGGACGATAAATCGTCGGATAAACCTACGCTCAGCCTGTGGATACTGGCGCGCAAACCGGCGTTGCTGGTGGCCGGATTGACGCTGCTGCTGTTCCATCTTGCTAACGCTGCGCTGTTGCCCATGCTGAGCATGCGTGTGGCCTCCTCAACCGGACCTGATACGGTGGATCCCGGCCTGTATGCTGCCGCAACGGTCGTAATTTCCCAGTTAGTGATGATCCCTGTCGCGATCTTTGTCTCTAAACGTGTCGATCACATTGGCTATCGCCGTTTAATCATGACCGCACTGTTAATGATGCCACTGCGCGCGGTTATTGCAGCAGAATTTCCGGAGACCTTTTTCGTGGTTCCCGTACAAATCCTGGACGGTATTGCGGCCGGGATACTGGGCGTCGCCGTGCCGGGCTATATCGTGTCGCTGTTGCGCGGCAGTGGGCACGTGAACGCTGGCCAGAGTGTGGTAATGCTGATGCAGGGCGTTGGGGCGTCCATGAGCCCGGCCATGACAGGCCTGATTGTGGCCCGTTACTCTTACAGTATTGCCTTTAGCGCATTAGGCTGCATTGCCTTGGTAGCCTTGATGTTGTGGTGGTTCTCGGGCCGGACGCCCGAGGCGAAGCCTGCCTGATGTGCCCTCCTCTGCCAGCCCTGGCTGGCAGAGAGTCTTCGCGCACCACTTTTAACGGGCTCCCGGGTCACTCTCGGTGCCTTTTCGAAAACATGGCAAAATGTAAATAAAAGTAAAAACTCATTTTCTGCTATCTCATTTATAAGACAGTCTTTTTTCCCAGAGACTTGCAAAAAATGACATTCATCGACTATGTTTCTACGCTGCGGTTAAGAACGCTCTATCATTAAAGTTACTGGCCTCTTATAGCTTTCACTTCCTTCTCTTCCGTTAACCTCGCTGACTGGCTGCGAAAGCTATAGGTCGTCCCATTTAAGTCGTATGAGGAAAATATGGATACTAACCATTCATCGTCAACCAGGCCAAAAAAGCATTTCTGGAATAAAAGGCCAAAAAAACTCACTGTTGATGATATTACCGTTATTGATAATGACATGCTGAAGCGGGCAGTAGGGGCCGCGGCATTAGGCAATGCCATGGAGTGGTTCGACTTCGGGGTTTACAGCTATCTGGCGGTGATCATCGGTAAGGTTTTCTTTCCCGATGCCAATAACGCGATTCAGCTTATCGCCACCTTTGGTACTTTTGCGGCCGCCTTTTTAGTGCGTCCACTGGGTGGGATGGTCTTTGGTCCACTTGGCGATCGGATTGGACGCCAGAAGGTGTTGGCGATAACAATGATCATGATGTCGATTGGCACGTTTTGTATCGGCATTATCCCTTCTTATGCCTCTATCGGGATCATGGCACCCATCCTCTTGTTGGTCGCCCGCCTGGTGCAGGGGTTCTCAACGGGTGGCGAATACGGCGGTGCAGCCACCTTCATCGCAGAATATTCAACAGACAAACATCGCGGTTTCATGGGCAGCTTCCTGGAGTTTGGAACGCTTGGCGGTTACCTGCTGGGCGCGTGTCTGGTGACGGTCATGACTTCGGTAATCTCGTCCGAGGCGATGATGTCGTGGGGCTGGCGCGTGCCCTTTTTTATCGCCGCACCGTTGGGCTTGTTCGGCCTGTATGTGCGTCTGAAACTGGAAGAAACGCCGGCCTTCAAACAGCATATGCAAAAGCAGGAGGAACTGGAGCAAAGCAAACCGCGCCTGAGCCTGTTTAAGATGCTAAGTAAGCATCGTGTCCCGATGATGAAATGTATCGGCCTGGTCCTGTTATTTAACGTATCGAACTATATGCTGACGTCATATATGCCCAGCTATCTGACCGGCGTGCTGGGTTTACCTGAACTGAGCGGTCTGTTACTGGTCATGGTTGTCATGTTTGTGATGATGCCGCTCACGCTGATGTGGGGCCGCTGGACCGATCGCATTGGGCGCCGCCCGGTGATTGGTTTCGGTGCGGTAGGGCTGATTTTACTCTCAATCCCCTGCTTTATGTTGATCGGGACACATAATATGTGGGCCGTCTTTGCGGGACTGTTGATTCTGGGCGTGCTCCATACCTGCTTCAGCGGCACAATGCCCTCGACATTACCGGCACTGTTTACCACGGATATTCGTTACAGTGCGCTAGCCATCGGCTTTAATCTGTCTGTATCGTTGTTTGGCGGGACAACCCCGTTACTGACAGCATGGCTGGTCGATACCACGCAGAATACCATGATGCCAGCGTACTATATGATGGTGGCGGGTGTGATTGGATTACTGACGATTCTGACGGTCAGGGAAACCGCCCGTAAGCCGTTAAGCGGTTCATCCCCCGCTGTGGCAACTGAAGCTGAAGCGCATAGCCTGATTAGAAAACTGGATAAAAGCGCAGAACCAGTGCCACCCTCACCAGCCGACGCGAAATAAAGCAAACTAACCAAAAACACCCTGCACATGCAGGGTGTTTTTTTGATCGCATAGCACGTTAGTCATTGCCGAAACGGGCGACGGTGCTTGCAGCAGCCAGCGCATGCCCTTTAAGTTTACTCAGCAGTTGATCATGCGTTAAACCGGCTTCAAGCGCAGACGGCGGCAGGTCTGTGGCAATAAGCACAAAGTTGTAGTGATGAAGCCCAGATCCCACAGGGGGACAAGGACCATAATAGTGCGCCGTACCCGGTGAATTCTTACCGCCGGTATAGCCTTTCCCCTGCGTCAGTTCGCCCTGAGCAAATGCGCTGCGTTCAGCGGCAATGTTGTACGCCACCATGTGCGTAACCCCGAGCCCTTTTGCGCCAACAGGATCGGTCATCAGCAAGGCAAAGCTTTTTGTGCCCGCCGGTGTTTCGGACCAGTTGAGTTCAGGAGAAACATTCTGCCCGGTACAGGCTGGCTTACTTTTATCTGCGCCCGCGAACTTCTTATCCAGCACGCCGTTATCACTAAAATCTTTTGACTGCAGCGTCAAAGCCAATGCCGCAGGACTCAAACAAATTAATAGCAGAGAAATCAGTTTATTCACCGGGTACTCCTGTGCGAAACCGTATTGAGAGGAGGTAAGCGTGAGGCACGTTGCCGTAAACAGTATATGTCGCAAAGCCTGGCTGTGCAGAAGCATGAGGCGCTATGAAAGCGAGGGCTGTCATCAGCATGAAGGCTTACAGTAAGCGCGAGCATGCTGTTACATAATCGCCTGAACTTTCGACGATTTCACCATGAAATCGCCAGCTCACCTTGTCTGCTCTACGGTTTACCTTCTTAGAAGGGCATTGTTTTTTTATTTACACAAAAGGTCTGATACTTGATCTAAGTCACAAAAAACCGCATGATCGTAACAAATCATGAATCAGGGATAAGGGCTCAAATGACACTTTATCAACACATGTTGGTTTTCTACGGCGTGGTTGCTTTTGTTGCCGCGCTCATTACGTTTTTTATCGCCCGCGACAAACTCAGCATTAAATTACTGAGTGCCTTTCTGGTGGGTGCAACCTGGCCGATGAGTTTCCCCGTCGCCCTTATGTTCGCGTTGTTTTAAGGCCTTTCTCCTGCCCGTGCCGGCTGGCTTTTCCTGATCGCTTTTCTCTCTGCCAGACGTTTTCCTGCACAAGCCTGTGCGTGATATCGCACCTGTTCCGCGCAGTCTGCTTTACATACGGACGCCATCCTTTTACAGATGGCGCGCGCCCTGCCTGCCGTAATCGGGATGCTTTTACCGCGCCGTTGCCCCCTCCTCCTGAGGTTGTTGTTTTGCCAGCGTACGTGCCAGTATCGTTGAATACAGCGGTGTACCGCCGAAATACTGTGCAGAGAGTGTCGCACCGAGACAGGTAATAATCATCGGCAGGATCAACTGATAATTGTTGGTCATCTCCAGTACCAGAATAATCCCGGTGAGCGGTGCCCGAACAGAAGCGGCAAACAAGGCGCCCATGCCTGCTACGGCAAACGTCGCGGCTTCAAGATGATAGGCAGGGAACAGGTTAACGCACAGTTGCCCCACGCAGGTACCCAGTAAGGTGCCCAGCGTCAGCATGGGGGCGAAAATGCCCCCTGGGGCACCAGAGGCAAAACACAGTAGCGTGACGACCGCCCGCAATAAAAATAAGGACAGTAAGGCAATCGACGTATAGTTTCCTGCGGTAAAGTCGGGGATGAGCGTAATCCCGCCGGTTACGCCCTGGGGCAATATCAGCCCCAGTAAGCCACATAAGCCGCCCAATATCGCCCCACCCAGGACCCAGCGTGATGTTCGTCCCTGATGCAACCTTTGAAACAGATCCTGAAGGGTAAATATCAGGCGATTAAAAGCGACGCCACAACCGCCAAATAAAATCCCCAGCAGTAAATATAACCAGAGCGTCTGGATCGGAGCATCTTTTAACTGACCGATATTGATAATGGGCTGATTACCGTTCAGCGCAAGAAAAACGATGCTTGAGGTACTGACGCCTACAAACACGGCTTTAATGGAGATAAGGCTAAAGCGGAACTGCAGACGCATTTCTTCAATGATAAACAGAATGCCCGCCAGCGGTGCATTAAAGGCTGCGGCCAGACCTGATGCGGCCCCGGTAGCCAAAATAGTGTGGCGGGATTCAGAGGAGCGCATGCGAAAGATATCGAGGCACATGCGCCCGATGTTACCACCAATCTGAACCGTCGGGCCTTCACGACCCAGCACCATGCCAGAACCAATTGCGCCAAGTCCGCCAAAGAATTTAACCGGCAACACGCGCCACCAGCGCACCGGCCTCAGTTCTTCCAGCGCACCTTCGATTTCAGGAATGCCCGAACCGCCTGCTTCCGGCGCAAAGCGCCTGACAAGAAAATAGCCTGTCGCGGCCAGCACGGCGGAAAAAATAAAAGCGTAGCAGCCAAGAAGAAAGACATTATTTTCATGCTGGCTCAGCCAGTTGACCCGCGAATGAATCACCCAGCCAACGGCTTTATCAAACGCCACCGCGGTTAGGCCAGTCAGCACACCCACCAGCGCGGCCATCAGCAGCAACGCGGCCGGTGTTTTGTCTCGACGTATAATATATTGCAACAGACGGAGCCGACGAGGCCGAAAAATCCCATGTCGGTTTGAAACAGAAGCGCGCATGCCTGACCTCAAATATCCTGCTGAAAACTGACGACCCAAATTAAATCGAGAGGTTAGCGTATTTGCAGCATTATTCCTCGCTTTTATTTATCTCTGGATTTTACTACGCCAGCAACGCCTGCTGTTCTGCCACTCGCCACCCGCGAAGAACATGATTTCAGGATGTGCACGGCAATTTTATCCATAAACCATTGATTTGCGCCTGAAGGGCGCTCATCATCCTGCGCCATCATCGCTTATTCTGGAGTGAAACGTGTGACCACGCTGAGTAATGCCTTGTTGGAAGAGGTTCTTGAACAGGTTCGTCCCTTAATTCATCGCGGTAAGGTAGCCGATTATATTCCGGCAC
The DNA here is from genome assembly GCF_008801695.1 of Pantoea stewartii subsp. stewartii. Classification (GTDB taxonomy): domain Bacteria; phylum Pseudomonadota; class Gammaproteobacteria; order Enterobacterales; family Enterobacteriaceae; genus Pantoea; species Pantoea stewartii. The sequence goes on along the minus strand of NZ_VZPF01000007.1, from coordinate 39,875 downwards.
TGGCCGACGTCGCTGCCGATCATTTAGGTATTGCCGTCTGTCTGCGTGACGGCACAGTCTTTCAGGCGGGTGATGCTGAAACGCGCTTTTCCATCCAATCGATTTCTAAAGTCCTCTCCTTAACTGTTGCACTGACGCGCTATGAGGATGCGGAGATATGGCAACGCGTGGGTAAAGAGCCCTCAGGTCAGCCGTTCAATTCACTGGTTCAGCTTGAACTTGAGCAGGGAAAACCGCGTAATCCTTTTATTAACGCCGGCGCGCTGGTGATCTGTGATTTGCTTGAAACGCGTCTTACAGCACCGCGCCAGCGTATGCTTGAGATTATCCGTCAACTGAGCCAGCAACCTGATATTCAGTACGATCGTCATGTTGCGCGTTCAGAGTTTGAACACTCAGCCCGTAACGCGGCTATCGCCTGGTTAATGAAGTCATTTGGCAATTTTGACAACGACGTGACCAACGTGATGCAGACCTACTTTCACTACTGCTCATTGTCCATGAACTGTATTGAACTGGCCCGCAGTTTTATTTACCTGGCAAACCAGGGAAAAACGCTTGACGGTTCGGCGCTCATCACGTCCCGTCAGGCCCGACAAATCAATGCCTTGATGATCACCAGTGGCATGTACGATGGGGCGGGTGAATTTGCCTGGCGTGTCGGCATGCCCGCTAAATCGGGCGTTGGTGGCGGTATTATTGCCGTGGTCCCGGGCGAAATGAGTATAGCGGTATGGTCACCCGGGCTGGACAGTGCAGGCAACTCGCTGGCAGGCACTGCCGCGCTGGAGTGCCTGACTGACAGGCTGGGCCGCTCAATATTCTGACTCAGCTGACAACATTTACAGGTCGGTTTTGCTCAAAGCCAGCCAGATTGACCATGATGCCTTGCAACAAATTGTGCATACCACTTTTGCTTGCCCAGGCAATATGCGGTGTGACAAGCAGATTCGGCACATCGGCCTGAAGCAGAGGATGATCGGCTGGCGGCGGCTCACTGCTCAGCACATCCAGTGCCGCTCCGGCTATCGTGCCCTGTTGCAATGCCTCCGCCAAATCAGCTTCATGAATCAGACCGCCACGCGCTGTGTTGATCAACAGCGCATGGGGTTGCATCTTATTCAGGGTTTCACTGTTAATCAGATGCCGGGTTTGTTCGCTCAGGGGACAATGCAGCGAAATCACATCGCTTGCGGCCAGCATCTCGTCAAAACTTACATAGCCCTCACGCACCCTGGTGCTGTCCCTGCGTTCGGCAAAGCACACCTTCATGCCGAGCGCCTGTGCCAGCCTGCCCACGGCGATACCAATGTCTCCTTTTCCCACAATGCCTAATGTTGCCCCCGCAATATCCTGAATCGGTGAACGGTGAAAACAAAAATGAGAAGAGGCAGGCCATACTTCACGCGTGAGCGTCGCGTATTCCACTATCTGGCGACGCAACGCAAAAATAAAGGCGATCACGCATTCTGAAACGCTTTGCGTTGAATAGCCGGGGATATTACTCACGACGATTCCACGTTCCCGACACGCCGGAATATCAATGCAATCAAAGCCCGTGGCGGTGACGCAGATGTAGCGCAGGTCAGGAAGCTGCGCCAGCGTCGCCGCACGCAGCGGGACTTTATTAGTGATGGCAATCGTTGCGCCCTTTAACGCCTCAATAATCTCATTGTCGTGCGTTTCTTCACGAAAACACCAGTCGCTGCACCAGTCAGGTTGAGGAGGAGGGACGGGCAGCGTGCCGCCATCAAGCGTTACGATTTTCATGACGTATCCTTTATCACGTTTTGCGGATGAATAATGTTGCTCAAATGTATGGCAGCAGTAACAGATAAGTTATTCTTAATATCTAATTAAGTGAAGGTGTTCAAAAGGTGCTAATTTTTTGGGGCAAAAAGGCATTTCTTTTAACCCTAAACTCTCTGACGCGTTACACTGCCGCCTCTATCGTGTACCCGACTACCGCCGTTCAGATGATTAACGCCACCCATTATAATCGACAACGTTTTACCGCCTGTCTTGCGATACTGGCGGTACTGCTGTTGTTCATTGCACCGATGGTATCCAAAAATCTGGCTGAAAATCGTGACGCGATGGCGATGTCCGACATGTCGATGCTGGATCAGCATAACGATATGATCATGGCCGACATGCCGATGGGGGATCACCATAGCGATATGGCCATGGGCGATCACAGCATGATGATGAGTGCCTGTGGTTACTGCGATCTGCTGGTCCATATCCCCTTTATGCTGTGGGTGTTTATTCCGTTCATCTGGTTAATGTGTTTAATTAGCCGGGCCCCACCGACTCCCGATACGTTTTGCCCTCTGTTACCGCGCCACAAGCGGGTTTACCGGCAGCGCGCCCCACCATTGCAAATGCGCGCCTCAGCTTAATGTGATCTTTTCTTCTTCGTCATCCACGAAGAAGAAAAGCCCGGTATTCTCGAAATATGGAATCGCTATGAGTGTTTCACAAGAAATAACATCGCCGCCGCGCGGCACGGTACTGAATGTTTTGCGCCGTTTGCATTTTTACATTGGCCTGTTTATTGCGCCGTTTATTTTTATTGCGGCATTAACCGGCACGCTTTATGTCCTGACGCCACAGATAGAAAACGTAATTTATAAAGATGCGTTAACCGCGGAGCCTGTGGGTGCCACTCAGCCGCTGTCCGCTCAGATTGCTGCGGCGCGGCGATATGTTGGTGATGCGCGGATTTATGCGGTACGGCCTGCGCCCGGCGCTCATGACACCACTCGCGTGCAATTTACGGATGCACAGTCAGGCCCATCAGAGTCACGCTCTGTTTTCATCGATCCTTATACGCTTCGCGTCAAAGGTGATATGACCGTATACGGCACCAGCGGCGTGTTACCTCTGCGGATGTGGCTTGACCAGATGCATCGTGGACTGCTTCTGGGGGATGTTGGCCGCAACTACAGTGAACTCGCGGCGTCGTGGTTGTGGGTAGCGGCGCTGGGCGGGATCGTGTTGTGGTCTGGTACCCGGCCCCGGCGTCAGGTAAAAACGCGCAAGACGGGTTTTGCACTGACACGATACTGGCATATTACGCTGGGCCTGGTGTTATCTCTGGGGTTGATCTTTTTCTCCGTTACGGGATTGACCTGGTCGCAGTGGGCCGGGAGCAATATTGATAAAATGCGTAGCGATCTTGGCTGGCTGACACCGCAGGTCAGAACGGCATTAAACGGGGCTGCACCCTCTGCGCCTGCCGATCCCCACGCCGATCATCATTCCGACATGGACGGCATGGTGATGGAGACTTCAATGCCGGGTCATCATGCCAGTATGCCCGCCGTATTCAATCAGCCGGACGCGGACTGGGACAGCGTTGAACACGCCGCGCGCCTGGCCGGTTTACACGCTGCCAAAATTGAGCTGCGCCAGCCCAAAAACCCTGACCAGGCCTGGACGGTCAGTGAGATAGATCGTCGCTGGCCGACGCAGGTCGACTCGGTATCCGTAAATCCGCATGACTTCAGCATTGTTGATCACGTTGAGTTTGCCCGTTTCCCGCTGGTCGCAAAACTTACGCGCTGGGGCGTGGATGCGCATATGGGCGTGCTGTTTGGCTTACCCAATCAGTTGCTTCTCGCGTTCTTTGGTTTTGGTTTGTGCGCCATGATCGTGCTCGGCTACCGCATGTGGTGGATTCGACGCCCGGCACTGCCGCAGGCCAATCCAGTGCAAACGCTGCTCGCGGCCTGGCTGGCGTTACCCCGCTATCTTCAGGGCTCAAGCCTGATTCTCGCCATGGCTCTGGGTTATGCGTTGCCGCTGATGGGCGTCAGTTTAGTGGTCTTTGTGCTGCTGGATCTGCAACGCTGGCGTAAAGCGCAGCGTGCGGTACGCCAGGTGGTCGCTACGCCGGAAGATCAACAATCGCCGCTGGCGATTGTGCAGTCCCGTTTTGCAGTAAAGCGTAAAGAGATGCGCTATTTCCTGCGCAGTGTCGCCATTCTCGCCATTATTGTCGGAACGGTGATGGCTCGCGCCATGGTGAGTGGTGTAATTGAGCAATACAATATTCCGTTCAGCGACTGGACCGCGATGATGTATATCACGCAGGCCTTGATGATTTTGCTTTATACAACAGTGTTTACAGGCTTAATGTCCATTCCGCTCTGGTACTTCTTCCTGGGTGAAAGCGACGAGCAAGGTAAATAAACAATGTCGCCCGCTAAAAGCGGGCGACATTGCTGTCAGGCATAATAACGTTTTGTCCGTTCAGTGATGATGGATAACATGGGCACGTTGTAGCGCATGTTTAAACTGCCGCACATCCTCGCGTAACCAGTTACGCTGCGTCAAAGGCAGATGCTCCAGCCCCTCAGGCAACGGCACCCCATATAACGCCCCACGATTGCAAAGCGCTCTGACCAGGCTTGTTTGCGAAATACCCAGATAGGTCGCCATTTCGGGTAATGTCATAAACTCTGCATGCATGTTCACCTCCCAACCTGTCGTTAATGCTGCATTTTTGTTCAATTCAGGGCAGTTCTTATTGATCTGCGTCATATACACGCATTAAACAGACGAAAGAGGGAGAAAGTTGCTAAGCTGGAAGTTCTCCTGAAGACAACATGAGAAGACCACGTGCAACGTTATGGATTGATGGTGCTTTTTCTTGTTTCCTGTTGGTCTCATGCTCACACATTTACGATGGGCAAACCTGTTCCGGCCGTTTCTGTCGCAGATAAAGGTGAAATGCAGTTACGCAACGGTCAAATTCACTACCAAACCTGGAACAGTCAGTCACTTACAGGAAAAGCCCGTTTACTTATTCATGTGGCTGGCCGGTTATCGGCTAAAGAGCAGTCCGCAGGCCTCATCAGCGCCATTCAGCAGGCCAGTCTGCCGGAAAATACCTTTCAGACAACCACCATCGTTAATACCGACGATGCGCTGCCGGGCAGCAGTATTTTTGTGGTTAACAGCATTCGCGCCAGTAAAAAAGCGTCGCCGTGGCAGCAGTTCATCATTGACAGCAGTGGCCTTGCCCGCCATCGCTGGCAGCTTAAACCGGGCGGGGCGGCGGCAATTGTTCTTGACGCACAAGGCAATGTGCAATTTGCCAAAGACACTCCCCTGAGCGCGGATGACATTTCGCAGATTATTTCGCTATTACGGGTGCTGACGCGCTGAAGAACGATCCAGGTGATTAAGGCCAGTCCGGCAGAGGGCAGTGACGGAGGTTGATGAATTTCCCCTCTTTTCTTAAAGCTCAACTAGTATTAATTATATGGGTTTAGCCCAATAAAAACTGAAAACCCGAACGGTAAAAAAACGGGTAGCCCTGCCAACGATGCTCTGGCAGTTAAAGTGTCTTTTAAAATGGCATCGCACGTTTTAGCGTTGTCGTAAATGTATCCGTTAATAAGGACAGCCCGAATGATGGTCTGCGCAAAAAAACACGTTCACCTTACTGGCATTTCGGCTGAGCAGTTGCTGGCTGATATCGATAGCCGCCTTGATCAGTTACTGCCGGTTCAGGGTGAGCGGGATTGTGTGGGTGCCGCGATGCGTGAAGGCACGCTGGCACCGGGCAAACGTATTCGTCCGATGCTGCTGTTATTAACAGCGCGCGATCTTGGCTGTGCGATCAGTCACGGGGGATTACTGGATTTAGCCTGCGCGGTTGAAATGGTGCATGCTGCCTCGCTGATTCTGGATGATATGCCCTGCATGGACGATGCGCAGATGCGTCGGGGGCGTCCCACCATTCACACGCAGTACGGTGAACATGTGGCGATTCTGGCGGCGGTCGCTTTACTCAGCAAAGCGTTTGGGGTGATTGCCGAGGCTGAAGGTCTGACGCCGATAGCCAAAACTCGCGCGGTGTCGGAGCTGTCCACTGCGATTGGCATGCAGGGTCTGGTTCAGGGCCAGTTTAAGGACCTCTCGGAAGGCGATAAACCCCGCAGCGCCGATGCCATACTGCTAACCAATCAGTTTAAAACCAGCACGCTGTTTTGCGCGTCAACGCAAATGGCGTCCATTGCGGCCAACGCGTCCTGCGAAGCGCGTGAGAACCTGCATCGTTTCTCGCTCGATCTCGGCCAGGCCTTTCAGTTGCTTGACGATCTTACCGATGGCATGACCGATACCGGCAAAGACATCAATCAGGATGCAGGTAAATCAACGCTGGTCAATTTATTAGGCTCAGGCGCGGTCGAAGAACGCCTGCGACAGCATTTGCGCCTGGCCAGTGAACACCTTTCCGCGGCATGCCAAAACGGCCATTCCACCACCCAACTTTTTATTCAGGCCTGGTTTGACAAAAAACTCGCTGCCGTCAGTTAAGGATGCTGCATGAGCCATTTTGCGGTGATCGCACCGCCCTTTTTCAGCCATGTTCGCGCTCTGCAAAACCTTGCTCAGGAATTAGTGGCCCGCGGTCATCGTGTTACGTTTTTTCAGCAACATGACTGCAAAGCGCTGGTAACGGGCAGCGATATCGGATTCCAGACCGTCGGACTGCAAACGCATCCTCCCGGTTCCTTATCGCACCTGCTGCACCTGGCCGCGCACCCACTCGGACCCTCGATGTTACGACTGATCAATGAAATGGCACGTACCAGCGATATGCTTTGCCGGGAACTGCCCGCCGCTTTTCATGCGTTGCAGATAGAGGGCGTGATCGTTGATCAAATGGAGCCGGCAGGTGCAGTAGTCGCAGAAGCGTCAGGTCTGCCGTTTGTTTCGGTGGCCTGCGCGCTGCCGCTCAACCGCGAACCGGGTTTGCCTCTGGCGGTGATGCCTTTCGAGTACGGCACCAGCGATGCGGCTCGGGAACGCTATACCACCAGCGAAAAAATTTATGACTGGCTGATGCGACGTCACGATCGTGTGATCGCGCATCATGCATGCAGAATGGGTTTAGCCCCGCGTGAAAAACTGCATCATTGTTTTTCTCCACTGGCACAAATCAGCCAGTTGATCCCCGAACTGGATTTTCCCCGCAAAGCGCTGCCAGACTGCTTTCATGCGGTTGGACCGTTACGGCAACCCCAGGGGACGCCGGGGTCATCAACTTCTTATTTTCCGTCCCCGGACAAACCCCGTATTTTTGCCTCGCTGGGCACCCTGCAGGGACATCGTTATGGCCTGTTCAGGACCATCGCCAAAGCCTGCGAAGAGGTGGATGCGCAGTTACTGTTGGCACACTGTGGCGGCCTCTCAGCCACGCAGGCAGGTGAACTGGCCCGGGGCGGGGACATTCAGGTTGTGGATTTTGCCGATCAATCCGCAGCACTTTCACAGGCACAGTTGACAATCACACATGGTGGGATGAATACGGTACTGGACGCTATTGCTTCCCGCACACCGCTACTGGCGCTGCCGCTGGCATTTGATCAACCTGGCGTGGCATCACGAATTGTTTATCATGGCATCGGCAAGCGTGCGTCTCGGTTTACTACCAGCCATGCGCTGGCGCGGCAGATTCGATCGCTGCTGACTAACACCGATTACCCGCAGCGTATGACAAAAATTCAGGCCGCATTGCGTCTGGCAGGCGGCACACCAGCCGCCGCCGATATTGTTGAACAGGCGATGCGGACCTGTCAGCCAGTACTCAGTGGGCAGGATTATGCAACCGCACTATGATCTCATTCTGGTCGGTGCCGGTCTGGCTAATGGCCTTATCGCGCTCCGGCTTCAGCAACAGCATCCGGATATGCGGATCTTGCTTATTGAGGCGGGTCCTGAGGCGGGAGGGAACCATACCTGGTCCTTTCACGAAGAGGATTTAACGCTGAATCAGCATCGCTGGATAGCGCCGCTTGTGGTCCATCACTGGCCCGACTACCAGGTTCGTTTCCCCCAACGCCGTCGCCATGTGAACAGTGGCTACTACTGCGTGACCTCCCGGCATTTCGCCGGGATACTCCGGCAACAGTTTGGACAACATTTATGGCTGCATACCGCGGTTTCAGCCGTTCATGCTGAATCGGTCCAGTTAGCGGATGGCCGGATTATTCATGCCAGTACAGTGATCGACGGACGGGGTTACACGCCTGATTCTGCACTACGCGTAGGATTCCAGGCATTTATCGGTCAGGAGTGGCAACTGAGCGCGCCGCATGGTTTATCGTCACCGATTATCATGGATGCGACGGTCGATCAGCAAAATGGCTACCGCTTTGTTTATACCCTGCCGCTTTCCGCAACCGCACTGCTGATCGAAGACACACACTACATTGACAAGGCTAATCTTCAGGCCGAACGGGCGCGTCAGAACATTCGCGATTATGCTGCGCGACAGGGTTGGCCGTTACAGACGTTGCTGCGGGAAGAACAGGGTGCATTGCCCATTACGTTAACGGGCGATAATCGTCAGTTTTGGCAACAGCAACCGCAAGCCTGTAGCGGATTACGCGCCGGGCTGTTTCATCCGACAACCGGCTACTCCCTACCGCTCGCGGTGGCGCTGGCCGATCGTCTCAGCGCGCTGGATGTGTTTACCTCTTCCTCTGTTCACCAGACGATTGCTCACTTTGCCCAGCAACGTTGGCAGCAACAGGGGTTTTTCCGCATGCTGAATCGCATGTTGTTTTTAGCCGGACCGGCCGAGTCACGCTGGCGTGTGATGCAGCGTTTCTATGGCTTACCCGAGGATTTGATTGCCCGCTTTTATGCGGGAAAACTCACCGTGACCGATCGGCTACGCATTCTGAGCGGCAAGCCGCCCGTTCCCGTTTTCGCGGCATTGCAGGCAATTATGACGACTCATCGTTGAAGAGCGACTACATGAAACCAACTACGGTAATTGGTGCGGGCTTTGGTGGCCTGGCACTGGCAATTCGTTTACAGGCCGCAGGTATTCCTGTTTTGCTGCTTGAGCAGCGCGACAAGCCGGGTGGCCGGGCTTATGTTTATCAGGAGCAGGGCTTTACTTTTGATGCAGGCCCTACCGTTATCACCGATCCCAGCGCGATTGAAGAACTGTTTGCTCTGGCCGGTAAACAGCTTAAGGATTACGTCGAGCTGTTGCCGGTCACGCCGTTTTATCGCCTGTGCTGGGAGTCCGGCAAGGTCTTCAATTACGATAACGACCAGGCCCAGTTAGAAGCGCAGATACAGCAGTTTAATCCGCGCGATGTTGCGGGTTATCGAGCGTTCCTTGACTATTCGCGTGCCGTATTCAATGAGGGCTATCTGAAGCTCGGCACTGTGCCTTTTTTATCGTTCAAAGACATGCTTCGGGCCGCGCCCCAGTTGGCAAAGCTGCAGGCATGGCGCAGCGTTTACAGTAAAGTTGCCGGCTACATTGAGGATGAGCATCTTCGGCAGGCGTTTTCTTTTCACTCGCTCTTAGTGGGGGGGAATCCGTTTGCAACCTCGTCCATTTATACGCTGATTCACGCGTTAGAACGGGAATGGGGCGTCTGGTTTCCACGCGGTGGAACCGGTGCGCTGGTCAATGGCATGATCAAGCTGTTTCAGGATCTGGGCGGCGAAGTCGTGCTTAACGCCCGGGTCAGTCATATGGAAACCGTTGGGGACAAGATTCAGGCCGTGCAGTTGGAAGACGGCAGACGGTTTGAAACCTGCGCGGTGGCGTCGAACGCTGATGTTGTACATACCTATCGCGATCTGCTGTCTCAGCATCCCGCAGCCGCTAAGCAGGCGAAAAAACTGCAATCCAAGCGTATGAGTAACTCACTGTTTGTACTCTATTTTGGTCTCAACCATCATCACGATCAACTCGCCCATCATACCGTCTGTTTTGGGCCACGCTACCGTGAACTGATTCACGAAATTTTTAACCATGATGGTCTGGCTGAGGATTTTTCGCTTTATTTACACGCACCTTGTGTCACGGATCCGTCACTGGCACCGGAAGGGTGCGGCAGCTATTATGTGCTGGCGCCTGTTCCACACTTAGGCACGGCGAACCTCGACTGGGCGGTAGAAGGACCCCGACTGCGCGATCGTATTTTTGACTACCTTGAGCAACATTACATGCCTGGCTTGCGAAGCCAGTTGGTGACGCACCGTATGTTTACGCCGTTCGATTTCCGCGACGAGCTCAATGCCTGGCAAGGTTCGGCCTTCTCGGTTGAACCTATTCTGACCCAGAGCGCCTGGTTCCGACCACATAACCGCGATAAGCACATTGATAATCTTTATCTGGTTGGCGCAGGCACCCATCCTGGCGCGGGCATTCCCGGCGTAATCGGCTCGGCGAAGGCGACGGCAGGCTTAATGCTGGAGGACCTGATTTGACGAATACGTCATTACTGAATCATGCCGTCGAAACCATGGCGGTTGGCTCGAAAAGCTTTGCGACTGCATCGACGCTTTTCGACGCCAAAACCCGTCGCAGCGTGCTGATGCTTTACGCATGGTGCCGCCACTGCGACGACGTCATTGACGATCAAACACTGGGCTTTCATGCCGACCAGCCCTCTTCGCAGATGCCTGAGCAGCGCCTGCAGCAGCTTGAAATGAAAACGCGTCAGGCCTACGCCGGTTCGCAAATGCACGAGCCCGCTTTTGCCGCGTTTCAGGAGGTCGCGATGGCGCATGATATCGCTCCCGCCTACGCGTTCGACCATCTGGAAGGTTTTGCCATGGATGTGCGCGAAACGCGCTACCTGACACTGGACGATACGCTGCGTTATTGCTATCACGTCGCCGGTGTTGTGGGCCTGATGATGGCGCAAATTATGGGCGTTCGCGATAACGCCACGCTCGATCGCGCCTGCGATCTCGGGCTGGCTTTCCAGTTGACCAACATTGCGCGTGATATTGTCGACGATGCTCAGGTGGGCCGCTGTTATCTGCCTGAAAGCTGGCTGGAAGAGGAAGGACTGACGAAAGCGAATTATGCTGCGCCAGAAAACCGGCAGGCCTTAAGCCGTATCGCCGGGCGACTGGTACGGGAAGCGGAACCCTATTACGTATCATCAATGGCCGGTCTGGCACAATTACCCTTACGCTCGGCCTGGGCCATCGCGACAGCGAAGCAGGTGTACCGTAAAATTGGCGTGAAAGTTGAACAGGCCGGTAAGCAGGCCTGGGATCATCGCCAGTCCACGTCCACCGCCGAAAAATTAACGCTTTTGCTGACGGCATCCGGTCAGGCAGTTACTTCCCGGATGAAGACGTATCCACCCCGTCCTGCTCATCTCTGGCAGCGCCCGATCTAGCCGCATGCCTTTCTCTCAGCGTCGCCTGAAGTTTAGATAACGGTGGCGCGTACAGAAAACCAAAGGACACGCAGCCCTCTTTTCCCCTTACAGCATGATGCATACGGTGGGCCATGTATAACCGTTTCAGGTAGCCTTTGCGCGGTATGTAGCGGAACGGCCAGCGCTGGTGTACCAGTCCGTCGTGGACCATAAAATACAGTAAACCATAAGCGGTCATGCCTGCACCAATCCACTGGAGCGGCCAGATTCCTGTACTGCCGAAGTAAATCAGGGCAATCGACACAATGGCGAATACCACGGCATAGAGATCGTTAACTTCAAATGCGCCTTTACGCGGTTCATGATGTGAAAGATGCCAGCCCCAACCCCAGCCGTGCATGATGTATTTATGTGCCAGTGCAGCAACCACTTCCATGCCGACCACGGTGACAAACACGATCAGGGCATTCCAAATCCACAACATAATCTCTCCAGTACAGACGTCCGGCATCAAACGTGAGGAGTTAATTTTAACAGAGATTAGCCCGTCTACTTACGGGAAAGAGAAAAGGCGCGCCAGAAAGGCGCGCCTGGCATCAGAAATCCGCCTTCAGAACCACGCGGTAATTGGCTTTACCCGCGCGTACGTGCGCCAGCGCATCGTTAATTTTGGACATTGGGAAGTACTCTACCGTTGGGGCGATATCTGCACGACCAGCCAGCTTCAGCAGTGAACGTAACTGAGCCGGAGAGCCTGTTGACGAGCCAGTAACGGCACGGTCGCCCAGAATCAGACTAAAAGCCGGGACATCGAAAGGTTTCAGCACCGCGCCGACTGTATGGAACTTGCCGCGAGGAGCCAGTGCCGCAAAGTACGGCTGCCAGTCAAGATCGACCGCGACAGTGCTGATAATCAGATCGAACTGACCGGCCAGCGCTTTCAGCGCCTCGGGATCGCGACTGTTCACCACATGGTCTGCCCCCATGTCGAGGATAGCCTGCTTTTTGCTTTCAGATGAACTGAACGCCGTTACTTCCGCCCCCATGGCATGCAGGATTTTAATGGCGATATGACCCAGTCCACCAATCCCGATCACACCAACCCGGCTCATCGCCGTGATGTTGTGCATCAGCAGAGGCTTAAATACCGTGATACCGCCGCAGAGCAGTGGGCCTGCCGTGGCAGGATCCAGTTTTTCCGGCAGCGGAATGACCCATTGCCAGTTAGCACGCAGCTTCTCAGCGAAACCGCCGTGGTTGCCGATGGTCGTCGTCGTACCCTGTGCACAGTTAACGTGATCGCCACTGATGCAGGGATCGCAGTGCTGGCAGCTCTTGGCCGTCCAGCCAATGCCCACGCGCTGACCAACTTTCAGCCCTTTATTTTTTGCACTGTCGCCCAGTGCGGCTACGCGTCCGATGACCTCATGACCAGCAACCACGGGATAAGCCGAAATTCCCCACTCGTTATCGATCATCGACAGGTCGGAGTGACAGACACCACAATACTCAACCTCGACTTCAACATCTTCAGCGTCCAACGGGCCGGGATCATAGTCGTAACGCTCCAGCGCTTGTCCCGCCTGCATGGCTGCGTAACTCTTAATTGTCATTCTGTACCTCTTTTAACGCGTTGATTTGGCAGTCAGCGTATTCGCAACGGTCACGAACTGACCACCGCCAAGATGATGTAATGTATGGAGCGCGGGATCCACGGCCTCGAAATGCCAGCGGCCGTCATAAAATACCCGGCTGTCAGCCGCCGCAGTGATCACCTCACCAAACAGCGTGTCATAGGCCTGTTGCGCTTCCGTTTCAGGCAGCAGACGGCACTCCATCCACGCGACACAGCTCTCTTCCAGCAACGGCACGCCATAGTGCGGACTTTCGTGTGCCTGAATAGCGAAGTCGGCAAACTTGTCCTGATCGCGCCCGGACGTGCTGCCCACCGCATAAGCCATATCCACAAAACCCGCCGCCGGTACACAAATGCCAAATGCCCCGCTGGCTTCAATGATCTCACGTGACAATGTGGATTTATCCACAACGATAGCCATTCTTGCTGGTGTGAACTCAACGGGTAACGACCAGGCTGCGGCCATGATGTTGCGGCGCTTTGACTGACTGTCGCGACTGGTAATTAACACCGTGGGACCGTGATTAAGCAGACGGCTTGCGTGTTCCAGCGCTACCGGACGAAAATGCGACATGCAGTGTTCCTCAGACCTGAACCAAGCATAAATGACGCGACTGAACCCCAATATCAGGGAATAAAGCGCGTTACCTTAGCGGCTTTTATTTCGCTTCAGTTTGCCGCTTTGTGCCTTAACGTTAAAAATAATGTTTAATATCATGATTTAACATTGATGAAATCTGATAGTGCTGGCCTTTAAAGCGAAACCGCCGGATAGCTAATTCTAGTTTGGTTTGGTTTGATGTGGGAGAAATGAGATTAATCCTTATCGGTTTAAAATAAGGTCTGCACTGGCAGAACCTGGCTAAGTTTGTCACAGTCATTGAAGCCAACTTTCATGCTTTACAACAGGAGCCGCTATGAACAATGAAACACTACGGGCAGAACCGCTTACCTGGGGTCATGGGCCTCATCTTTTTGAAGTTTTTATCGAGCCCACCTGCCCTTTCTCCGTTCGGGCTTTCAATAAGCTGGATGCGCTCCTGAGCCTGGTCGGAGAAGATAAGATGACGCTTAAAGTCCATCTTCAGTCCCAGCCCTGGCATATGTATTCCGGGGTTATTGTGCGCTATATTCTTGCCGCCTCAGTACAAGGTAAAGCGGCGACTAAAGCCGTCCTCCAGGCGGTGGCCGATCACCGCGAAGCGTTTGAGTTCACTGACCACTGCCGTGGTCCTAACATGGACACCACGCCTAACCAACTCCTGGCACGGCTCAGGGATTACAGCGGCATTGATGCTTATGCGGCTTTCGATCGCCCTGACTTACAAAATCTGGTGAAATGGCACTGTAAGTATGCCCGTCAGAACGGGATTCATGTTTCGCCAACCTTCATGATTTATGGTCTGGTCCAGCCCGATATCGGCAGCGGCGATTCGGTTGAACAGTGGGCAGAACGCCTTTTGGCCTGATATTCCCCTGCGATGCACACAAACTGAGTGGATAACCCATAAACGGACGTAATATTCCCATGACAATGAATGTGGAACAAATAAAGGCTAAATATCCTGGCGCACTGTCGTGGTCATTTGGCGATTCACCTGAGCTGGCGAATGAACTGGCGACCCTGGTCCTGACCGGGAAGAAAATTGCCACCTGCAGCTCGTTGCAGGGCTGGTACGATGACGACGTCAGGCCGCTGCCTGGCGGTTACAACATTATTTTAGATGGCGAGAAAAAACCGCTGTGCGTCGTCAGAACGACCGGGCTTTTTCTGACGCGCTTTGATCGCGTCACGCCGGAAATGGCCATGATGGAAGGAGAAGGCGACCTGAGTCTTGAATACTGGCAGCGTGAACATCAACGCTTCTTCCAGCGCAACGGCGGATTCAGTCCCGAAATGGAGCTGATCTTTGAAACCTTCCAGCTGGTGGAAGTCATCTGACAAACCGCCCGTTCGCGCCCGTATTACATCCGAACGGGCGTTTTCATTCCGGGGCAGCAGGCCGAATCAACGGTGCAGCGCCATTGACCATCACGGTCCCGGCGAAACACATAGGTGGCGCGCCGGGTCGTTTCAACATGGTTTTCCTGCTGACAGGGATAACGCAGCACGGTTTCCATGATCACCAGCGCCGTTTCCCCCCTCAATGACCGCCATTCTGCCCTGCTCAACCACACGCTTATCCTGAACAATGGCCTTAAAAGCACGACGCATGGCGGCTTTGCGCGTTACCGTCATTCCCGGCTTTATCATCAGGCAGGCATCCTATGCATAGTGCTGCATCAATGCGTCGTAACCACGGGAAGTCATCGCCCTGTCGCATCGTCTGATAACCTGTAAAACAGGTAGCTCATTCATCAGCTCTTCCGCACACATTGCGGGTATGTTAAGTATATGCTTACCGATGTTAAAAGGAGTTAATCATGTTTAGTCATATGGTTGTTGGTACAGACGATATTGAACAGGCTAAAAAATTCTATGACGCCATTTTTGCCGTAATAGCGTGTGAAGAGCAGGGAATTGATGCCATAGGCCGCCCTTTTTATTCGAAAAATAACCAACGTTTTATTGTCACTAAGCCCATTAATGGTCAACCCGCCACCTTTGCCAATGGCGGAACCATTGGCTTTGCGATGCCCTCATCTGACGCCGTCTTCCGCTGGCATCAGCAGGGTCTCGAAAACGGCGGAACCTCGGCTGAATCCCCACCGCATATCAGAGAAACCGATGGTCGCTGTGTCGCTTATCTCAGAGATCCCACCGGTAACAAGCTGTGTGCTTTTTACAATCCGTCATAGTGTATGATCGGTTCTGTGCACGCAGCGAAAAAGCCTT
Organism: Pantoea stewartii subsp. stewartii; assembly: GCF_008801695.1. Taxonomy (GTDB): domain Bacteria; phylum Pseudomonadota; class Gammaproteobacteria; order Enterobacterales; family Enterobacteriaceae; genus Pantoea; species Pantoea stewartii. The sequence continues at coordinate 24,235 of NZ_VZPF01000007.1, read as the reverse complement.
GTAAACGGAGAGCCGTTGGATATTAATCTCGCTGGCTTTCTGCCTGCACTGTTGCCGATTGCGCTGTCACCTGGGGCGAGTTTCACTCTGGCGATGAACAGTGCACTTACATCAGGCTACAGAGGCTTGTTTAAAACACTGTTCGGCACTGCGCTGGGTATTTACACGCACGCGCTGCTGATTGGACTGGGGCTGTCGACGGCGCTGGTGGCGTCATCCACACTGTTCACCTGGCTAAAGATAGTGGGGGGCGTTTATTTACTGTGGCTTGGCGGACTGCTGTTTATCACCGGGATAAAGACAAAAACCTTTACGCTGAACGCCATGGACAGAGCGGTGACGATAAAAGGCGCCTGGCTGGCCAACGTCATTAACCCTAAAGCTATCCTGTTCTACCTGACGGTGGTTTCCCAGTTTACAGGCGACAGAACCGATTTGGCTGCCTTCCTGAGCCTGGCCACCGTACACATTGTAGTGATGTGTCTCTGGCTCACGCTTATCAGCCAGCTACTGGTTTTTTCAGCGCAAAGCGTGAATCCCGTTGTTCTGAAACGCTATGTAAACATGGCAGGGGGCCTTTTGCTGATAGTGATTGCCGTACACAACCTGGTATCCTGATCGTCAGCTCAACGCGGTCATCATAACTTTCATTCATATCGGAAGGCAGAGGGAAACAGATGGTAGCCGTTCAGCAATGGTATAAAGACGATTATCTGATCACGACAGATCGCGCAAGGATGGATATTGAGGCGATTCATCGCTATCTCACCCGCTCAACATGGGCAGCCGGTATTGATGGAGAAACCGTGGCCCTGTCGGTAGAGAACAGCTTAAATTTTGGCCTTTTTCATCATCAACAGCAGATCGGATTTGCCCGCTTTGTTACTGATTACGCCACCTTTGCCTATTTATGTGATGTCTACGTGCTGGAAGAGTATCAGGGCGCAGGTCTGGGAGGTTGGCTGATTACCTGCTGTCAGTCCCATCCCATCGTGGATAAACTTCGCAGGATGCTACTGTTCACCTCAACCGCGCCATGGCTATATAAAAAGTTCGGTTACGAGCCCGTCAACCGGCCCGATTACGCCTGGACGATTACCCGACCCGATATCTATCAGGCCCGTCGTTCAGACCGGGCCTGATAAGCCTGCTTTTCCGTCAGATTTAGCGGTCGGCGATGATGGCCAGCCGCTCACAGCCACGCGCCTCCAGTGCCTGCGCGGCCTGAGCGGCACGCATGCCGCTGGCGCAGACCAGAACAATGCGCTTATCCGCGGGCGGCTGCCAGCAGGCAATATCCTGTGGCAGTAGCCTCTCAGCATTCGTGCTGACGCTCACGGGGGCTTCATCCATCCCACGTAGCTCCACCACGCAGTCGTCTGGCGTCAACAAGGCAGGATCAATAAACGGAATCCCGGGTTTTTCCGGTTCCGGTGCCGCGTCAAAGCGGAACTGACGCAGTTGCCATGACACAAAATCACAGTTAATCATGCACCCTAACGGTGACGGCGACAGCGTTAGCAGTATGCTGAGCGCCATCTGAGCCTGCATTGCGCCTAAGGTGGCGACCGCCGGGCCTAAAACCCCCGCAGTGTTGCAGTTGCCTGATGCTTTGGGTAAACGGGGAAACAGCGCGCGATAGCTGGGCGCTCCGCCGCAGAATCCGCCAACATAGCCTTGTCTTCCCAGCACTGAGGCACTCACTAGGGGAATTCGTCGGGCATAGCAGTTGTCGGAGAGCAGATAGGTCACTGCAAAATTGTCTGCGGCGTCAATGACCAAATCAATCCCTGTCATTGCCGTATCGATAATGCTGGCACGCAGGGCATCAACATGCGGCTCGATGAGTATGTCAGGATTGCGTTGCGCCAGCGCACGCTGCGCGCAGAAAACCTTGGGCTCGCCAATGTCGGCAACGGTAAACAACGTCTGGCGATGCAAATTATGCAGCGTCACGACATCATGATCATACAGCCGAATATAGCCCACGCCGGCACCTGCGAGCAGGGGCAACAGGGTTGACGCGAGTCCACCCGCGCCCACGACCAGAACGCGGGCTGCAGCCAGCGCCTGCTGCCCCTCATCACCGACTTCGGGCAACATAGTCTGTCGTTGATATCGCGACATTTTCGCTCCTTAACTGAACTGCGCCAGACCAAAAACGGGCGTGGAGGCGACCGCCATATCCCGACGTTCCATCATGCCGGCCAACCGCGCCTGATGTCCTGACTGAATGGCACTGGCAAACGCTCCCGCCATGCGTACCGGATCGTGGGATTTCGCGACGGCGGTATTCAGCAACACGGCATCAAAGCCCAGCTCCATCGCCTGCGCCGCCTGGCTGGGAGCACCGATCCCTGCGTCAATGATCAGCGGAACGTCTTTAAACCAGGCACGCATGGTGCGTAAACCGTCAATATTGCGTAGCCCCTGCCCCGAGCCAATGGGCGCGCCCCAGGGCATCAGCACCTGACAGCCCGCTTCCAGCAGTTTTTCGCCCACAATCAGATCTTCTGTGGTGTAAGGAAAAACATGAAAACCTTCGGCACATAAAATACGGGCGGCCTCCACAAGGGCGAAAGGATCCGGTTGCAGGGTATCCGCGTGCCCGATCACTTCCAGTTTGATCCATGGCGTGGCAAACAGTTCGCGCGCCATATGCGCCGTCGTGACGGCTTCCCTGACGGTATGGCAACCCGCTGTATTGGGTAACACGCGCTTATTCAGCGTATTCAGTAAATCGCGAAAGGCCCCACCCTGATTCCCTTCCCGACGCAGACTGACCGTGATGATATCCGCACCGGAGGCCACAACAGCCTGCTGAAGAATATCCGGTGAGGGATAACCGGCCGTACCCAGTAAAAAACGGGAGTCGCCCTTGTAGTCGTAAAACATGATCAACCTCCCTGCATTGGCGACAGCACTTCCAGACGGCAGTTGGCCTCAAGCAACTGTGAGGCATAGCGCTCTCTGGGAACAAAGGTTCCATCGAGGGCACTGGCCACACAGCCAGCGTCAATGCCCTGCTCTTCTAACAACTCCGCAAGCGTCCCGGCTTTCGTCTCGATAGCACGACCATTTAGTTCGATTCGCATAGTAGTCTCTCTGTTGCAAGTTGATGCATGAGCTTTTCGGCCATAACCGGTGCCAGCAAAAAGCCATGGCGATACATACCGTTAATGGAAAAGACACCGTTTTCATAACGCACGTCGGGGAGGTTGTCGTGATAAGCAGGACGTAACCCCGTCCCGCTTTCGATAATGCGCGCTTCGGCAAGCGCAGGATGAATGCTGTAAGCAGCGCTCAGCAGCTCCATCATGGCGCGCGCGCTGATGGGGCTGGTATCCTGACTCTCAACCATGGTGGCCCCGAGCATAAAGTGCCCCTGCGCCCGGGGAACCAGATAGCAAGGAAAACGGGGATGCAGCAGGCGTAAAGGTCGGGAAAACGTGATCTCATCCGTTTGCAGTATTAGCATTTCGCCCCGCACCGCACGCAAGGCTGGCTGTGCCTCACGCGCATGAATACCGCGGCAATCAATAATGCGTCCGCTGGGCTTGCCAGCGTGAATACTGACGCCCGCGCTGACCAGACGTGCACGTAACTGTTGCATTGCCTGACGCGGATCGAGATGCGCTTCAGCCGGGAAAAATAATCCCCGGGCGAAGCGGTTTTCCAGCGCGGGTTCGATGTCACCTGGCGCAACCCACTGATGCGCTAGGGTCATGCTGGCAAACCGGGTAAGTTCGGCGCTGTCACGCGGTGGCGCGAGTACGAGTGTGCCCTGCTGTTCAACGCCACTTACGCGGGCTGCCCACCACGCTGCAGCGTGCTGTCCCCATTCAACGACCTGCTGAGGCGCACTTTCTGCCTCACACCAGGGTGCCAGCATGCCGCCAGCCCAGTAGGACGCCGCCTGACAATTCGGTTGCGTAATGACTTCAACCTTCTCGCCGTGTTCGGCCAGTAACGTCGCGATACAGAGTCCGGATACACCGCTGCCCAGCACTGACCAGCGGCTCATTGTCCGCCATCCTGATGGGGTAAAAACGGAATAAGGATAGTCACATTGGCCTCTCTGTTAGCTCTCAGAGACCCGCGATACAAGAAGGGAAAAAGCACAAGCCTGACAGAAACAGGCTCTGCGGCAAGCATCTACGCGATGCGCAGATGCCCGTCTTCCTACGCCAGTATCAACTGGGTCAGGTTCTAAGGGTCGCTAAGCCGCGCATGGCGCTATTAGCCTCTCAGTCTCTCTGGCGAGACTCCCCTGACGGGTTCTAGTTGTATTTTAAGCGACGCTGTTCGTCAAGGCTGACACGCAATTTATCGCCGGGTCCGGCAAGATAAATAGCGCATTCAGGGTACACCCATGTAGCGCAACAACGCCGTCATGCAGGCCGCGCCCAGAATAATGAAAATCAGCGGAGCTCTACGCCAGGCAAGGAACAGGGCAAACCCGACGCCCAGCACTCTGGCCATCCCTGCAAAATGCTGGCCTTCAAACAGCGTGGTGGTTGCCGCAACCGCAAGCAGCAGTACAGTGGCAGCATCGGATAACATATTTTGGGTTCGTTCACTGACGGGCAGACGATTGCCGAGTTTAACACCCGCGAAACGGATGGCGTAGGTGCCAGCAGCCAGCAACGCAATACCTGCAATAATCATGGCGTGATTCATTTGCGCGATCTCCATGTAAAGAGGCCAAGCAAGGAAAACAATACGGGCATACCGGCAGGTACGAAAGGCGTGACCACCAGCGACAAAAACGCACCAGTCATAGCAGGAATGCGGGTGCGCGCTTTGCGTAAGGCAGGAAAGATTAGCGCAATCAGGATCGCGGGAAAGACCGCATCCAGGCCGATAGCAGACACATTCGGAATAAACTGCCCTATCGCCGCGCCAGCCATTACGGTCACAGGCCAGATTACGCCAATACTGATGCCGCATATCCAGAATGCCTGGCGACGTTGCGCCAGCGTAGGCTGGGAAATGCCAAACACGACACTTTCATCATTCATGATGTGGCATCCTAGCAGACCCCGTCTGCCCTGACCGACCAAATCCTTGACAGTGATACCAAAAGGAAGATGACGCGCATTGACCAACAGCCCCGCCGCTGCCGCCGTGAGAGGACTGCCACCGCCCGCCACGATACCGATAAACAGGAATTCAGACGCCCCCGCCAGCACCAGCGTCGATAACGCCAGCGGCACCCAAAACGGAAAACCTTCTGCAAGAGCGAGCGAACCATATGACAGGCCAACAATGCCATCGGCAAGACAGACAAGGAAAATGGCTTTTATCACGCCCTTGTCCAGCGTCCCTTTTTTATCCAGCATCACGATTAAATCCCATAACGAACGATATACCCATTATAATGAACGGACCGCAGCAGCATTACAAGATGAACGATACGTTCGCCATAACGAACAGGATGCAGGATGAGTACACCCATTGATATTATCGCCAGCAGTTTAGTCAGAGAGCGCCAGCGGGCAGGACTGACTCTCGCAGAAGTCGCGCGTCGGGCTGGCATAGCAAAGTCGACCCTTTCTCAACTTGAGGCGGGGAACGGTAATCCTGGCATTGAGACGTTGTGGTCACTTTGCGTTGCCCTGAATATTCCGTTTGCCCGCCTGATGGAGCCGGAAGCGAACCGCCTGCAGGTTATTCGTCGCGGTGAAGGCCCTGCCGTTGCCGCCGAGCAGGCGGATTATAAAGCCGTCCTGCTGGCAACCTGTCCGCCCGGCGCGCGACGGGATATCTATCTGCTACACATACAGCCCGGCAGCGAGCGCCGCTCGCAACCGCACTCGCCAAACACCATTGAGCATCTCATCTTGACTCAGGGACGCGCGCTGGTCGGGCCCACAGACTCGCCCGTCGAACTGGCACCGGGCGACTACATCAGCTATCCCGGCGACACTGAACATATTTTTCGAGCGCTGGAGCCGGATACGCTGGCCGTGCTGGTCATGGAGCACATCTGAGGGTGCTCTGCCTCAGTCATCAGGCAGGCTAATCGCATCAAGGGAAATGACCCGATGTGCACTCCTTTCAAGTAGCGTGAGATCATGACTGACCAGCAGAATGGCGCAGCGTTGCTGCATGGCCAGATCAGTCAGTAAGGCCAGCGTCTGTTGCTGAACCACAGGATCGAGACGCGACGTGGGTTCATCGGCAAACAGGAACACGGGATTCAGCAACATCGCCCGAAGCAGCGAAAACCGCTGAAGCTCACCGCCTGACAATCCTGAAGCCGGACGGTGTAACAACGCCTGTCCGAGCCCCAATTGGCGCATCCGCTCATCACGTCGCCTCACCGGAATTGTGTGGCGCTGCAGCAGATCGTCGATGATCTGGGCCATAGTGATATCCGGTGGAAAAACCGCAGAAGGATCCTGGTACAGTTTTTGATAACGCAACGGATGAAACCTGCCCGGTCGGGTTATCGTTCCCTTATCAGGCTTAATCAAGCCCGATAGCGTATCTCCCAGGCTGCTTTTGCCACTGCCGCTCTCACCATAAAGCCCAACGATTTCACCGGCGCGAAAGCATAAATTTACATTGCGGAACAACGTTTTCCCGGCGCGTTTCAGAGTAAGCCCTTCGGCCCGTAATACGAGGGTGTCATCACAGGGCAACAACGTGGCCGGTGGCCAGGCATGGGGTTCGGCGGCCAGCAACTGTTTCGTATAAGCCTTCTGCGGCGCATTCAGGACTTGCGTGGCATTGCCCTGCTCAATCACCTTTCCCTTATGCATCACGACAATGTCACCGCCTAACTGCCTGGCCAGCGCGATATCATGGGTGATGGTCAGCAAGGCTTCGCCGCGGGCTACGGCCAGGTTGAGCATGTCACCAATTTCGTCCCGTCGCGCCACATCCAGTCCTTTCGTCGGTTCATCCGCGATAAGCAGAGTGGCACCGCCCGCCCGCGCAGCGGCAAAGCACACCCGTTGGGCCATTCCACCGGAAAGCTGCCAGGGGAAACGCTCTGCCGCGTGGGCCAGCCCCAGCGAGTCCAGCGCCAAACCTGCCGCCTGCTGCGCGCCCTGACGCGTGTACCCCTGTATGTACCGATAACCCTCTTCTGTCTGGCCTTTCACACGCATCGTCGGATCAAGCGCCAGCAAGGGCTCCTGAGGTAGAGCGGCAATACGGTGTCCCCACAGCGCACGGAGTGCTGTCAGATCGGTTCGCAGATTATATTGCTGCCCGTCAATGACTACCGTTCCTTCAGCCCGCAGTCCGTCGGGTAAGGCGCCGAAAATGGCCTGCGCAAACAGACTTTTTCCCGATCCTGTCTCACCAATGAAGGTGACGGGCCTGCCGGGATGGATGCTCAGACTTACAGGCTCAAGAATGCAGGTATCCGCGAAGACGGCGACCTGTTTGATTACGATGCTTGCCATTTGCGCTCCTTGTTGACCAACAAATTCAGCCCCACCAGCAGGATAAACAGCACAACCACAGGCTGCAGTAATAGCCAGGGCGCTTCCCAGGCATAGGGGAACAGCTCCGTCATCATCAGGCCCAGCTCAGGTGTGGGTGGACGTACGCCAACACTGATAAATCCCAGCGCCGATACGGCCATAATGGCATTGCTGAATGCATAGACGGTCAGTGTCAGCAATAACGGAGACAGGGCCGGCCAAAGATGTCGGCGAAAGAGATAAACAATGGAGAAGCCAAGCAGTGAAGATGACTGAACGGCTGGCGACATGACCACAGGCCGCAGCGTGGCGCGCGTCACACGGAAAAATTCCACCCACAGTACCAGTGAAAGTCCCAGCCATAACATGAGCGGCGCGTCAGGTGCGATTGCGGCGAGCAGCAGGACTAACAGCAGGCCCGGCAGCGCCAGACACATGTCGGCCAGCATACCGAAAAGTCGATCGACCCATCCGCCGTACCAGGCGCTGGCTATTCCCGCCAGCAGCCCCATGAGCATTGCTGTAATCACACACAGGGCCGCCAGCCCCAGCGACAATCGCAGCGCCGCACTCAGGCGCGCCAGCATCGAACGCCCTAAATGGTCATAACCCAGCCACGCGTTACCCGAGGGCGGCGTTAACATCTGTAACAAATCCAGCTGCAGGGGATCGTTCTGATTCAACAACGGCATCAGCCATGCAAAGGCCAGCAAGGTTAAAATTATCACCAGCCCCGTTTTTTGGCGGTACGTCATACGCGTTTACCTCGGGGATCCAGGACATAACACACGCCATCAACAAGCATATTTAAGGTGACAAAGGTCAATCCCAGTACCACCGCACTGGCCTGAATCACCGGAACATCCCGGGCAAAAATCGCATGTACCAGCGCGTGTCCGACACCTGGCCAGGCAAAAAGAGTTTCGATCACCACCACACCTTCCACTAACCAGACGAACTGCATGCCGATCCAGGTGACGACAGGGACACTGAGATTGCGCAAACCATGTCGCAAAAACAGGTGCGGCGCGGAAAGGCCCTTTTGCGCTCCCCAGCGATACCAGCCTGCTTTCACTGCCTGACAGGTTGCCTCACGGACAACACGCGCCCCTACCGCGCTCAGCGTTAATGCCAGCGTCAGCGCCGGGAGGATGAAATGTTGCCCTTCCCCATGCCCCGCACTGGGTAGCCAGTTCAGGCGCAGCGAAAACAACATAATCAGAAGTAAACCCAGGGCAAAATGTGGAATCGATTTAAACGTGGGTGCCAGCACGTTAATGAGCCGATCAACAACACCGCCCGGCCGACATCCTGCCCAGCCCCCCGCAGGAATAATGAGAATCAACATCATCAGCAGTGCTACACCGGCCAGAGCAAGGGTTTGTGTTAACTGCCAGCCCAGCTCACTGCTGACCGGCTCCCCTGAGACGAGAGATCGCCCGAAATCGAAGCGCAGCAGATCCCACATCCAGTGCCATAGTGCATTTCCCTGAGCGGAAAAGTCCGTCAGCTGTTGCTGCACGCGGGTAACCGCCGCCAGGTCGACCCGGTCATAACCATATCGTCCCGACGCAATGCGCCACGCCATATCGCCCGGTAACGCCTGTACTAAAACGAACGTTAAAATACCGACGGCAAAAATCACAAAGGCAGCCTGACCCAAACGCCAGACGAGTTGTTTAAGCATTATTCCACCCATTTCATTTCACGCAGGCCAAAATGGCGTTCAAAGGGATCCAGTTTTATGGCGGCGAGCTTCGCGTTTGCTGCTGCTGACTGCTGGTACCAGGCAACCGGAATAACCGGTAAATCACGCTGTAATGCGGCGGTGATGACCGCTCTTGCCTGCTGTCGTTGATCAGGATCGTTGCTACGTGAAAGCGTGCTGAGCGCCTTATCAAACGCGTTGTCGTGCCAGTTCATTGCGCCCCAGTCACCTCCCTGCGAACCGTAATCCTGAAGTAGCGTGCCGCCAGGATCCGGCGTCAGGGCGAAATTACGGGCATAGAGCGCCATTTGCAGGCTGCCATCATGGTGACGCGCGGGTATCTCACTGGAATTGGTTGAATTAATGATGACCTCGATCCCGACCTCTCGCAGTTGTTGCTGAATGACCATGGCGATTAAGGGCAGCTCGGGGCGATCGGGATATGTCAGCAGCGTGAGGGTAAAGCGCTGGCCAGCGCGGGTTAACATGCCGTCCCGGCCGGATATCCATCCGGACTGTGCCAGTAAGGCGGCGGCACGCTGAGGAGCATAATCCAGAGGCTGTAAAGACGCGTTGTGCCACCCGGCCATAGAGGGCGGGAACATCTGTGTTGCCGCACCGGGATAGCGTAATATGGCCGCAGACAGCGCATTCCGATTGATCGCCAGGCTGAGCGCTTCGCGCGTGGTTTGTTCCTTCAGGAACGGATGAGCGACGTTCAGCTTCAGCATCACCGTACGGGGTACGGAAACGGTAAGCACCTGTAGTGAACTTTTGTGTGACAAGCGCTGACGGCTGGCGGCGTCCAGATTAAAGACGTAATCCGCATCACCACTTTCTGCAAGTAATGCGCGCGTTTCGGCCCGACCCGCGGACAAATAACGGGCACGTTCAATGCTGGGTTTCTCTCCCCAGTATCCTTCAAACCGTTTTACACTCAGTGACTGAGGTGGCTGGAAACTGACGAGCTGGAAAGGGCCACTGCCGATGACGCGCGTAATGGTATTGGTATCGTCCCAGGAACTCAGCGCGAGGATTTGCGAACGGCTTTCAGCCAGCACCGCCAGCAGCGGCGTGAAAGGCTCGCTCAGCGTGACCGTCACACGCCGATCTTCTCCGCTGACCGACGTAATGGGTGCCTTGTCGAGTAAACCTGGCTTACTGCGGGCGGTATTCAGCGATTTTACGACGCTCTCAGCAGTAACAGGCGATCCATCATGAAAATGGGCGTTGCTCCGCAGCGTAAAACGCCATTGTAGCCCATCAGGCGAAATGTCCCAGCTTTCGGCTAACGCGGGTACCGCCTTGCCTTTCTCATCCGTTTCCACCAGCGTTTCGACCACATCCATACGAAGCAGAATGTCGCCTGAAAGGGCGGGATCGGGACCTTTAATCTCGAAAGGTGCGGCAATGCGAACGGGCTGATTGCGATCGGCGTAAGCACTTAATGACGCAAACAGCAGGCCAGTAAGCGTACCGAAAAACCAGTATTTGAATTGTGTCATGATATGTCTGTTTACCACATAATGTTTCCCAGAATTAATTATGTTATAACATAACAATTAAAATATGAACCCGTTTAACGCTCAGCCAGTCGCATCAGCCTGTTCGCTTTCAGTCTTAACAGCAAAGAAATGGAAACCCTGAGTCCAACAAAGCATATTGAAAATGGCCTCCATTTTGTTATGTTATAACATAATATATTCGCCATTTAAGGATCACTTCATGTCAGGCCACTCTCTTTCATCGCCCACAGACAAACGTTTGCCCGTTTCCGTGCTGTCCGGCTTTCTCGGGGCAGGCAAAACCACCCTTCTCAACCATATCCTCAATAACCGTGAAGGCAGGCGCATCGCCGTGATTGTCAATGACATGTCGGAAGTCAACATTGATGCAGCCTTAGTACGTAATGGCGGTGCGGCACTGTCTCGTACGGATGAAAAGCTGGTGGAAATGAGCAACGGCTGCATCTGTTGCACACTACGTGAGGATCTTTTGCTGGAGGTGAAACGGCTGGCGTCGGAAGATCGTTTCGACCATCTGGTCATTGAATCAACCGGCATTTCCGAACCGCTGCCCGTTGCTGAAACGTTTACCTTTGCCGATGAAGAAGGTGAAAGCCTGTCGACGGTGGCAAGGCTGGATACCATGATCACTGTTGTGGATGGTTATAACTTTCTTCGTGACTACCGTTCACTGGACTCCTTACAGGCGCGTGGCGAATCACTGGGCGAAGAGGATGAGCGCTCGGTTGTGGATTTGCTGATCGATCAGATTGAATTTTGCGATGTTTTGATTGTGAACAAAACCGATCTTATCAGCCATGAGGATCAACGTACGCTCAAAGCGATGCTGCACAGGTTGAATCCACGGGCGCGCATTATCACCAGCCATTTTGGTAATGTTCCGCTCGATCAGGTACTGGATACCGGCCTGTTTGACTTTGACCAGGCCGCTCAGGCACCAGGCTGGCTAAAAGAACTTCGCGGCGAGCATCAGCCAGAAACAGAAGAGTACGGTATTCGTAGCTTTGTCTATCGCGCAAGACGTCCGTTTCATCCTGAACGATTCTGGCATGCGGTTAATCATCAGCTTGAGGGGGTGATCCGTTCGAAAGGTTATTTCTGGCTGGCCAGCCGTCCTGAATATGCAGCGTCGTGGTCTCAGGCGGGTGCGATAGCCCGGCATGGCTATGCAGGCAGCTGGTGGGCCAGTATCCCGCGTGATAAATGGCCACAGGACAGTGAATCCCTCGCGTTTATTACCGACAACTGGATAGACGGGACGGGCGATGCACGACAGGAACTGGTTTTTATCGGCATTGATATGGATGAAACGACAGTGCGTGCTGCGCTTGATCACGCATTGTTAACCCCTCAGGAAATGGCGGCGGGGCCGGGATACTGGGTGACGCTTTCCGATCCCCTGCCCGGCTGGTTCGATAACGCTGAATCGTAACGGATGTTTTTCTGCAAAGGATCCTGTTTTGTGTCAGGCAGAAATCAATGTTGTTATCCGATGGGAAAAGACAGTAAGCCGGCGCACTGCTGCGCCGGTAGACTCAGGGGATAAGAAAATACTGGTTAGCGCCGGTTTTTCCAGACTGTCTGAATATTACAGAACTCATGGACGCCAAAGTGCGATAACTCACGACCATAGCCGCTCTTCTTCACGCCACCGATAGTCACGCGTGGATCGGATGCACCATTGCCATTAATAAATACAGCACCCACTTCGAGGTTTGCCGTCATCTGCTCAGCACGATCGGTGTTGTTCGTCCATACCGTTGCACTGAGTCCGAATTCGCTGTTATTAGCGATTTCCAGCGCATGATCCGCATCACGGGCGACTGCGATAGCGGCGACAGGCCCAAAAAGCTCTTGCCTGAAGGCTGTCATGTCACTTGTTACATCAGACAGGATCGTCGGTGCATAATAATTGCCCTGCCCTGCTATTTTTTCGCCACCTAACACCAGACGTGCACCTTGACGCAGACTCGCTTTGACCTGTTCATCCAGTTCATCGCGGAGATCGTAACGGGCCATTGGGCCAATGTACGTTTGTTCATCCAGCGGATCGCCGATTTTAAGCGCCTTAACGGCTTCAACAAAACGCATTTCAAACGCTTCCGCAATCGGCGCTTCAACGATAAAGCGTTTCGCTGCCATACAAACCTGCCCGGTGTTCTGGAAACGGCCTGTGACTGCGGATTTAACGGCTTCATCAAGATCAGCATCAGCCAGCACGATGAAAGGATCTGAACCACCTAACTCCAGCACGGTTTTTTTCAGCGCCGCACCCGCCTGGGCAGCTATAGCGGCACCCGCCCGGACGCTGCCTGTTACTGCAACCGCTGCGATGCGATCATCCCGGATTGCGGTTGAAACGCCTTCGTTATCGACGTTTATCAGGTTAAAACCGCCTTCAGGCAGATCTGTAGCATCGAACAGCTCTGCCATCAGCATTGCGCTTCCCATGACATTAGGGGCGTGTTTAAGCAGATAAGTGTTACCCGCCAGCAGCATCCCTACAGCACCGCGCAGAACCTGCCAGAAGGGGAAATTCCAGGGCATTACCGCCAGAATAGTCCCGATTGGCCGGAATGACTGCCACGCATCGGGAATCTGTGAGGGTTGGTCTTGCAGCATGGCAGGGCCAAATTCAGCGTACCAGTCACACAAACTGGCACATTTCAGGATCTCTGCTCTTGCCTGTGCAACAGGTTTACCCATTTCCAGGGTTATCATTCGCGTCAGTTCTGGCTCACGCTGGCGAAGTTGTTCGCTCAGTTGACGAAGTACGTTGACACGCATGTCCATGCTGCTTTGCCGCCACGCTTTACTGGCCTTGGCACTTGAGTCTAACGTCTGCTCCAGTTCAGAAGCGGTTTGCATTGGATATTTTGCAAGAATTTCACCCGTTGTTGGATTACGGGAAATGGCAAAGTCAGTCATGATCGTGATCCTTAGTAATGACGAAATTCTGTCACCATACGCCGTAGTAATACTGATGAAAAATGAATAATAGTGATGAACTTGTTTCTGAAAAATGAAGGTACAAGTGAGTGCGTTTGTCCGGGACGGGTGGCAGTTACCTTATCGTTTTTAAAAAAAACGCTATTCAGAGAAACATCACTATGATCTGTTCTCGCTGAGTTATCCACTTATACAGTGAATAGTTCCTATATAACGATCATAGAGAGATCCATAATAGATCCAAAGAGATCCCCGATCGCTGCAGGCCGCACCACACAAGGGCTGAGAGGGGGTTGGTGTTCACTGTAATCAGCAAACTATTCACTGTAATCAGTACTTTATTCACTACACACTGTAGAAAGTTCACTATAATCAGTGCTAATGTTCACTGTAATCAGAAAACGATCCTTTTCATCCACAGAATGAAGATCTTATCCCATGGCAGATAAAGATAGTGAAAACAAAGCGTTACTAGAGCCTTTTCTGTCTGTGACTAAAAACAGCGGTGAAGTTATTCAGCTTCATCCCAATAAAAATAACACTGTTCAGCCTGTTGCCTTGATGCGACTGGGACTGTTTGTACCAACCCTTAAATCCACCGCGCGCGGGATTTCAGGCGCGATGGCGTCCACGGATGCGACGAAAGAACTTAAAAACCTCTCGCTGGTGAAAGCGGAAGGGTATGAAAAGATTACCATCACCGGTGCCAGGCTGGATATGGATAATGATTTCAAGACATGGGCAGGCATCATCCAGTCTTTTTCGCGTTATCCTACTCAGGGCGATACGGTCACGCTGCCCTTTATCGATTTCGTTAAAATGTGTGGAATACCTTCAGCAAACTCTTCTGCTGCCTTACGTAAGCGGCTTGATGCATCCCTACGGCGAATTGCGACCAATACCCTGTCATTTGAAGGAAACGGTAAGGCCTATCACACGCACCTTGTTCAGTCTGCCTACTATGATCGTGAAAAAGATATTGTTCGCATACAAGCTGATCCCAAGCTTTTTGAGCTCTATAACTTCGATCACAAGGTTTTACTTCAGCTACGCGCCATCTCCCGTCTGAAACGTAAAGAATCGGCTCAGGCGCTCTATACGTTCCTTGAGAGCCTTCCCACCAACCCTGCGCCTATATCACTGGCACGCCTGCGTATGCGCCTGAATTTAGGATCTAAAATTACGACGCAGAACCACGTTGTGCGACGCGCAATGGAGCAGCTTAAAGAGATTGGCTATCTCGACTATTCTGAAGTCAAACGCGGACGCTCTGTGTTTTTCATTATCCACAGCAGGACGCCTAAACTGGATGGTATCGGCAATCTTGAAGGCATTGATACCCTTGAAGACATTGAATTTGAAGAATAGCGCGCACATTTACTGTAATCAGTAAGTTTTGCGTTGCAGTGTCACTTTTAACTAAAAAGTGACACTGCACGCCAGTTCATATACTTCTTTCACTCCTTACCTACAATCATTCACTGTAATCAGCGGCATTCACTATAGTCAGTAACGCCGCTGAAGTTATGCTGTTGGAACGTCTGCCATCTGATTTTATTTTAATAATATTTCAATGACTTACAAGTAAGTGTGCGCTTACTATTATTTTATTAATTTTCTGCTTATCCTTTTTTGCCTCGCCTTGCTGATTACAGTGAATACTGGCTGCGTTTATTCGCGCCCTGCCTTTCACTGATTACAGTGAACGTTTGTGGAGAATGATATAACTGATTATAGTGAATATTGTTATTAATTAATTGATTTTATTTGTATTTTTTTGGGTTAGACAACGCAGGGTTGAACACGTTGGCATTAATGAACAATCACACTAAAAAAGTGACAGGGTTAGTGGAACACTGATTACAGTGAATGTTATGACGGGTTAAGCCGACAAAATGCATTTACTGATTCCAGTGAATCTGTCCTCTGTTCGTCACGAGGTTCCTGCTGATTACAGTGAATGTTACTGGGAAATGTATCATTCTTATAGCCTTTCCAGCCTGATGCCATGAGCATTTTCTCCTTCTGAAGGCTGCAAGTGTTACTGATTACAGTGAATATTCAGGGGACCGGGCTGATGAAGCCTCTTCCGGACTTCTCTACCCGACAACAAAGACTGCCACGCTGGTATGGGGTTTCTCCTACTGATTACAGTGAATGTTTACGTCATTCCCCTTCCCTGTTTATTTTTCGCTAAAGGCTCGTCACGGTCTGTATCGCTACGCCTTTATCGCCAGGTCCGGCCTTAAAGCTGGCCCGGCATCACTTACTGATTACAGTGAATGTTTTAGTCGATGCCTTTCCACATCTGTTGCGACAGAAGCAAGTCGTGTGGCAAATAGCGGCATCTCTGTGGTCAGGCTTTTCATCTGCAGGCAACTGGAAGGGATACTGATTATAGTGAACATTGCGGATGTATATGTTCGCTCTGTCAGATTTTTAGAGAGTTAGCATTGAGACACAGCTTGCTTCAGTGAACACAGGATGGGTCCAGAACGCCCCCGCTGAGTCTGAGTAATAGATATTGATGCTGAATCACCTGCTGTGCTGTTTTAGCTGTCTGTCATCCTGATTCTGGCCACACGCTCGGCGCTCATCCGCTACTGAATACAGTGAATCTTTTACTGATTACAGTGAACGAATACAGGTTAAAAGGCACCTGCTGGTCAGATGCCCGTTAAATACATCCGCCAGCAGTGACGCCACAAGCGCAGTAGCTGCTGACCCTTTGCTACGCAGTTTTGCGCCCATGTGATCGGCGGGCTTTACTGATTACAGTGAATGTTCGCTTCTCGTTGTACGTACTGACGTTCTACTTTTCCTGTATAAACCGAGCGAAGATAGCCTCACGGTATCTTTGTCCAGCTGTGTGGGCGAGACGGATTAAGTTCATCCTCCTGTATAGTCCACCTCTGAACGCATCGCAGATGCTTATTACAGTAAATTATGTGTATAGCGTCACATAAATCATAAGTTCAGCATTAAACACAGGATAGCGTTTATAAGATAAATTCTTGCCCGATGTGCAGGATTTAGGTATAAAGTCGTAAATCCTACATATCTGGAGTAAGTATGGCTAACGATGACAGTCAGGTCATGAAAGTTGCTCAGCGTTCTGAACGGATGCTATTGAGCCTTACTGAACAAATTCAGGCGCAAAAGCTTGAGTTACAGGAAAACAGTTATTACCAGATTTATGCGAAGGCTGCGCTGGCTAAACTGCCAAAATTAACCCGCGCCAGTGTGGATTATGCTGTCAATGAGATGGAAGAAAGTGGCTACCAGTTTGATAAGCGTGCTGCGGGAAGTTCGGTCAAATACGCCATGTCCATACAGAATATCATTGATATCTATCACCATCGCGGCGTACCGAAATACCGTGATCGCCATCCTGAAGCCTTTACGTTGTTTGTCGGAAATTTAAAAGGCGGCGTATCTAAGACCGTTTCGACAGTTTCTCTGGCGCATGCGCTTCGCGCTCACTCTCACCTGCTCTATGAAGACCTGCGCATTCTGGTTATCGATCTTGACCCACAATCCTCAGCGACCATGTTTTTAAATCATGAACGCTCAGTCGGTTTGGTTGAGGCTACGGCCGCGCAGGCCATGCTACAGAACGTGAGCCGTGACGAGCTGGTGAATGAGTTTATCGTATCGTCCATCATTCCGGGCGTGGATGTGCTACCCGCCTCCATCGATGATGCGTTTATTGCATCTAGCTGGGATGAGCTCTGTGCCACGCATCTTCCAGGACAGAATGTTCATTCAGTACTTTATGACAATGTTGTCTCAAAACTCAAAAAAGATTACGACTTTATCTTCATCGACAGTGGTCCCCATCTGGATGCCTTTTTAAAGAACGCGATTGCTGCTTCTGATCTTCTCATGACGCCGGTGCCGCCTGCACAGGTGGATTTTCATTCTACTCTCAAATATCTGACGCGTTTACCTGAGTTGATTGGCATCATTGAAGAATCGGGGGCAGAGTGTCGCCTTCAGGGAAATATCGGCTTTATGTCGAAACTCTCGAATAAAGCTGACCATAAGCTGTGTCACAGTCTCGCTAAAGAAATTTTTGGCGGCGATATGTTAGATGCAACGCTTCCGCGACTGGATGGTTTTGAACGATGTGGAGAGTCATTTGACACCGTTATATCTGCTAATCCATCCACCTATGTGGGCAGCAGCGAAGCGCTAAAAAATGCGCGTTCTGCCGCTGAAGATTTTGCAAAAGCGGTTTTTGACCGCATCGAATTTATTCGCCTGAACTGAGGTTTTTATGAGTGCAAAAAGAATAACGATTGGTCGAACCTTCAGCCAGACGCCGTTAACTACCGAAAAATCCTCTGAACTCCCCTCACAAACCTTTGTGCTTTCGACGGGGAAACGCGCCGTGTTCAGGTTTAATCATATACCTGCCAGCGAAGTGGCTGCTAAAACCTTCGTAAATATGGAAACCAATGGTCGCGACCAGTCTGGTCTTACACCTGATTCATTACGCGACATTATTCGTACCATCAAACTCCAGCAGTTTTTTCCTGCCATTGGCATCATGCAGGACGAACGTATCGAGATACTGGATGGTTCAAGGCGACGGGCCGCAGCGTTGCACTGTAAAACCGGTCTTGATGTGTTGGTTACCGATGCTGCAATCACGTCAGATGAGGCACGCAAGCTTGCTCAGGATATACAGACGGCGCGCGAACATAATTTACGTGAGGTCGGCATGCGTTTGCTTGCGCTTAAAGAAGGCGGACTTTCACAAAAAGAAATAGCTGAAAATCAGGGGCTGTCTCAGGCTAAAGTGACCCGTGCATTACAGGCGGCGAGTGTGCCTGCCGATCTGATTTCGCTTTTCCCCAATCAATCTGAACTGACTTATCCTGATTATAAAGCTCTGCTCCAGGCTTCAGACAAGCTCAGTGAAACAGGGCAATCAGTTGACGCATTGATTAATGCGATTTCTGCTGAAATCGATGTGGTCAGAGCGCGTGAAAATTTAGCTGAAGATGAGCTAAAGAATAATATTCTTCGCTTAATCCGTCAGGGTAGCCAGACGTTGATTAAAGAGCCCGAAAAAGACAAAACCACTGCCATTGCGCTGTGGTCTTTCGCAGATAAAGATCGTTTTGCGCGTAAAAAAACGCGAGGAAGGATGTTCAGTTATGAATTTAATCGCCAGTCTAAAGAGCTGCAGGATGAGCTGGATAAAGTGATCTCAGAAACCCTGAAAAAATTCATGACACGATGAGCGTCTAACCCTGACCAGGCAAATAGCCTTTGCCTGGTTTCTTTCCTCCCTTCCTGCTTTGTTTATGCTGCTATTTACACTCGCAATTTCAGGCTGAAATCGCCATCTAATAGTCTTCATTGTCGAGATTAATATATTGAAAAATAAGTTCTTTTTTATCTCATTGCCGTAAAATTTCGCCCGAAATTCTGTTTCGGGTCTTGGTTGTGCTGGTCGAAATTGTGCATGATCTGTAAGACTGTAATGAAAGCCTGACGTTCAGAAATCCGGTCTTATAATCATCTTATGGATGATATTTGTTCAACCGCTTACGCTTTTATCAGCTCTTCGTGCTGTCTCTCGACTGTTCGTACTAAAAGGATAGTTTGAAGGAGTGATGGAATGCTTTGATGTTACGCTATAACGGCGATAAATTTGCGATTTTCTCTTATATATGCTTGTATTATATAGCTTTTATTTTGGCGATTTCACCCTGAAATTTTTCTAAAACTGCCAGCAATGTAAACCTCATCGATATGAGCTGACACCGTATCCTCACTAAACTTATTTGCCGCGAGAAAATCTGATAAACAATAAAATTATCAATAATGACGATATACAGAAAATATCCCTTAGTTATCCACAGAAAAAGTGGATAACTAAGGCTGTGATGGATAAATCACTCTGTATGATGATGTGCTAACGGGAAAGTATTTGGTAATGAGTAAGCCAAAGTTGTCAATGCATGGCACCATCACGATTTTGGCCGAATCTCTTTCACACGCTGATTAGCGCCCTCATCCCTCCTTTCTTTAAAAGTGAAGCCTGTAGTCGCCCGCACACTGCAGGACTGGGGCCAGCGAGTGAGGAAAGGTGAGACAAATGATATCACCCCGTTTTCTGTAAGGCGCTGTGAATGATGATGCAAATTCGCGGTGTATCAATAAAACCGCTTAAGCCTGCGGGTTGCGTCAGTATCATTGCTGTTGAATCGGCCGCAAAACGTTTCAGGCACCAGAATGCAGGTGACACCATCATTGGCTTTAATCTCACTTTTAGAAAACAAAGAAAGGCTTATTACATCTGCTCCGGCTAATCATGTTCAAAAGAACAAAGCGATGGGAGCTCAGGTTTTAATATTGAATTCACTGTAATCAGTATTCAGGTGCCCTGAGCATGTTGCTCAGGCTTTGACGCTTGCCGATGCTTCACACTACAGATTACAGTGAATCACTTGCCACGCATTGGTACCGCTGTTAGTCAGGAATATGCCGTTTACTGACGGCGCGGTGCGCAGCCTGGGATGAGTATGGCAATGACATGAGATCTCTTGCTTAGCCTGGAGGGGCTATATGTAAAAATGCAGTTGATTACTGATTACAGTGGACGTCTGCTACGTGTTCACTGTAATCAGTGAGCCAAATGAGTTTGGCGATTTCAGGCTGAAATTTGGTCATCAACCTTTCCGGGCGGACGCTAAAAGCTAAGCCGTGAATGCGGTTACGCGCCTGAGTCAGTATTTTACCACTCATCACGCTGAAACTGACTCGCATCGTTATTGAAGAAATACAGAATTAATATAATCCGGAAGGCCGCAAAGCGAAATCGGGTAAAAGTTAAACTAAAGAAATCACGGCACTATAAAATGCGCGTCCAGCTAAGATGACCGTGACATTTTAGCGGCTTGCTGCATATCGCAAGCCTGCGGTACCCGTATTGCTGTCCGTGATTCATGTTCAGCGCGCTTGTCTTTCAGGCCGGCTCAATGACCTTAATATCAAGCGGTTTAGAGCTGCCACTTGCCTCGATCTTAACATCGCCGCAGCATCGCTGTTATCCGTCTTTTTTATCTGTTCCTAGAATAAGCGTGCCAATAACGCAGTCATCTATTCACGCGAACTGACTACAGTGAATACTCAAACATTCACTGTAATCAGTGCTTCTCTTTGGCGATTTCAGGCTGAAATTCACATGTCATGGGTTTCTGAATGAATCCCTTTTACGCAGGCCCACGCGAAATAGGACTTCACTAGTCAGCTCCATTTTGACAGGCCCAGCAAGTTTGTCTGAATGAGAAAGCCTTATGCAGATAAACCGCAATTCTGGTTATGACAGGTATGCGACAGGTTGATAAGCGAGCTGCGAAACGTCAGCCACTCGGTTTGTTATTCATATCGCAACGACAATGTGGCATATCTGTATGGCATGTCAAAAAGCTTTCGTCAGTATGAATACAAGCGCGATCGCTGCAATATTAATAGCCAGCCAGCATCTTTCGCATTGAGCATGCCTGAAAACCAGATAGCCAGGAGGGGAAAGTATAAAAGCCGGCGTCATAAGAGGAATACCACGTCAACGTGCAGAGCAAACGTGTACCGTACTTATCTGAAACGATGTGAAGTCAGAAAAGGATAGGAGATGGAAAATACATTAAGAACATGCTGTACGAAAAGCATGTTCTTACCCGTTGGTGACATTACAC
Source organism: Pantoea stewartii subsp. stewartii (assembly GCF_008801695.1). Lineage (GTDB taxonomy): Bacteria > Pseudomonadota > Gammaproteobacteria > Enterobacterales > Enterobacteriaceae > Pantoea > Pantoea stewartii. The sequence goes on along the minus strand of NZ_VZPF01000007.1, from coordinate 2,901 downwards.
GTATGAAAAGGGCAGGGCGAACTTTTCTTAAAGTGCAATGATCGCCTCAATCTCAATTAACAATTCAGGTGCAAAGAGGGCGTTAACCTGAACCAGTGAACTGGCTGGGAGAGCGGTGCCATAGCGTTTAAACAATACCTTACGAAGCGCATCAATATCAGTGAATGAAGTAATGAACAGGGTCACCTTTATCAAATTCTCTAACGACGTTTGCTCAGCGCTGGCGATAACCTCAAGCTGATCGAATATCGCTTCTGCCTGAGCTGCTATGTCACGCTGGCTTGCTGTCGTGCCGTGGGCGGTAAGGCCTGAAACATACAGTGTTCCGTTATGGCTGACGGCGTGGACATATGGCGCTGTTATTTGGCCCAGCGCAGCGTAGTTTTTGCGTTGCAGCATGATTAAGTGACCCTTTGCGCAGTTATTTATTGTGGGTGAGCAAGTGCTGGCACTGCGTGTTATTACTCGCGGCGAGTTGCTGCTGGTCGGGCGTCAGATTTTTCCAGACAGTGATGACACGTTTAGCCAGTCCCGGGATAAAATGGATTTTTTGCAATGCATAATCAGAGTTACTGCCTTCGATAGCATTATTCATTGCATTGTATATCTGATGTTCATTTTGCTGAGGCACTGCACAGAGCACTGATACATAATAAGCTTCCTCTTCCGCATCATAATGCGGAACGAGCCACCAGGCCAGGCAAGCCAGCACAATAATTACAGGAACAATAAATTTAGGACCAACTTTTGCCATGATACAACCTTAAAAATATGACTGACAGTCTGCACAGTTACGGGTTTGGTTGCGTATCCTGCCATAAACATGAAGTGTTGTTAAAGCACATGGCTGGGGAAACAAGCGAAACAGTCTTTCGTTGTTTTATTAAATCAACTGCGAACACCCATTTTTAACATTTTTACGCGCCTTTTCGTTTCCTGTAAATAACTGTAAATATCAATATAATTAGGGTGTTATCTGTCCAGACTAGTCTGTATTTACCGTTACGTTTCTTAAAACCGACTATGCTAAAAAATCTACAACAGGCGAAATCATAAATGGTGCGGAAAAACAGTAACAGGGGAATCATATGCTGATAAAAAAGAAGAAATTGCGTTCACATACCGAAGACCGTTATCTTGCTCTGGCATTAGCGACAACGGCAGGTATTCTTAATGCCATGGCGCTTGGCGCGTTTGGTTTTTTTCCGTCACATATGAGTGGAAATACCTCTCAAATTTCAACTGAAGTTTTTACATCCGATTTTGACAGCCTCATCTTTCTTGCTGGATTAATTATGGCGTTTGTTGTTGGATGCACGTCGGCAAGATTATTTATCATTGCCGGAGAAAGGCGGAAAATAAGGACGGTTTTTTGTCAGATTATCCTGGCTGAAGGAATTGCTCTGACGTCTGCTTCGCTGTTTGAGAAAATGTTTTATTCTCCTGAGTATAATGGCGAAGTATTATTGATGCTGGCTTTCCTGATGGGATTGCATAATGCGACGTCTACTCAACTCTCAAATGGTCGTGTTCGATCAACACATATCACAGGTACGCTTACTGATGCCGGAATTGCACTTGGCACGTACGTCTCTTCGTTCGTTTCTCGTGCCGAACCCTGCGACAGACGTTTTGCACAGAAACAGTTGCATACCCATCTGACCACCGTCTTTTCATTTTTGTCCGGGTGTATCGCCGGTTTAATGCTTTTTAAAGGTTATGGATTTAATGCGATGATTGCATTGGGTATTTTCCTTATCACCCTCGCGACAAGCGCCATAATAATCACCCTGAATAATGCAAAAAAGGTAAGCGTACAGCGCAAACTGTCTGCTCATAATCTGAAGCATCCGACAAAGTGATGTTCACCAAATAAGTAGTGGGAACCGAAGTGTCAGATATGCAGAAAAATATGACTCCCGGCAGGCGTAAAGACTGCCCTGATTATTCTCCTGAATTTAAACAGCAGCGCGTTGCTGCCCCCTGCGAACCCGGGAAATTCATTTAAAAGCTGGCGCTTGCAATGGCACTTACGCCAATCTGTTGTTTAAATGGCACCAACAATAGCGTGAGGGAAAGCTGCTATTACTCTCTTCAGAGAGTCCTCAGCTACTTCCTGTGACTCTCGATGCAGCTGCCGTATAGTCAGAGCCACTCGCAGAGGACCCGGGAACCCTTAATATTGGCTGTGAGGTAACGTTCCGGCACGGAACGCTCTGCCTCAAGGGCACTGTCAGCAAAAATCTGCTGACCCTGCTGATACAGGCGTTCAAACGGTAATCCCGTTACCAACAGGCACCAAAATCTGGCTGGTTGCCGGTATCACCGACATGCGTAACGGTTTCAATGGCCTCGCCACAAAAGTGCAGACGACGCTGAAAGACGATCCGATGTCCGGCCACGTCTTCATCTTCCCGGGCCGCAGCGGCAGTCAGATCATACGGCTGTGGTCTGCCAGTGACGGGCTGTGCCTGCTGGCCAAACGGCTGGAGCGCGGCCGCTTCGCCTGGCCGTCAGTCCGCGATGGCGCTGATGTGCAGCCTGATAGGGACGTGCAAACTGAACGATGTGGAATCTGAAAGCGATTTCCGGCATGTCCTGGACGTTATTGCTGACTGGCCGATAAACCGGGCGCATCGTCCTGCCAACCGAGTCGTCCTTGTTCGTCATTACGGTTCTCTTTGTACGCCTACATTTCTGTAAATTTCTCGCCCTTAAACCTTCTTCACTTTCACCTCTCCATTATCACAGATTCTGATGGGGTGGCTTTGGGGCTGAGGGATCCCCACAAATTGACGCTAATAAACCAGCACCATTTTGTGGTAAACCCTTGTTAAATTGTTAAGAACGTCCTTCAGGGATATTCGCCTGAGCATTAGCGGAGAATGCCGTAAAATATTC